>NZ_JBFUFS010000008.1:0-231900 GCF_056403335.1 Rhodobacter sp. P2_H5
GGCGTGGGGTGCCATCCCGGCCAGGGCCGCGATGCGCCGGTGATCGAGCTGTCCAAGCTCTGGCAGGCGGGCGAGGATCACGGCGGCCAGTACAGGTCCGATCCCGGGGGCCGATCGCAAACGGCGGCTGGCGCTGGCCAGGGCGTCCCGGCTTTCGATCAGGGCGGCGATTGCGCCCTCCACATCGGCAAGATGCTTTGCCAAGACGTTGAGAAGCATCGCAATTTCTGACGAGATCCAGGGATCGCACGCCATGTGCGTGCGGTTCTTTTCCCGCCCGATCATGCCGATCAGATCGTCCCGGCGCGCCACCAGTTCCGCGAGCCGGGCGCGATCCTTGTCCTCGGGCGGTGTCGGTTTCAACTCCAGAGCCCGGCCCATCAGGGCAAGGATCTCCGCATCGACCCGGTCCGTCTTGGCCAGCCGCCCGGTTGCCCGCGCGAATTCCCTGGCCTGGCGCGGATTGACACGCGCGTGCACGACCGCCGCCTTGACGAGCGCCGCGGTCAAAGCGCGCTCGTAGCCGCCTGACGCCTCAAAGACGACAAAACAGCCCGCGGCCTGGCGGGCGAAGCGGGCAAGGTCCTGTTCTGTATTGGCAATCCGGTCACGCCGACCGGAGCTGAGCGAGAAGGTGTCGAGCCAATCCTTCGAAACGTCGACACCGATGAAATCCCGTGGCAAAGTCATGGCGGCCTGTCCTTGATCTGCGGGGTCGTCTGTTGGCGCAGCACCCCCGGCAACTGTTCAGGTTTGAACGCGAAGACGCAGACGAGCCCCAAGCTACCGGACGGGCTCATGCACCCAAGGATGGAACGGGGTCTCGTCTGCAACCTCCATTGTCGCAGATCGCCAAGAGACAAGGATGGGCAATCTGCCCATCTTCGAAAGGTTCCACGGCGGGGCTTAACTCGCGGGCGTCAGTACGCAGGATTTGGGCAGGACCATCCCCGCGGGGATGCCGCTGTCCCGATGGGTCGCCTTTCCGCGCCAGGCGGGCGGAACCGGATCCACTGCCCAGGGCTTGCCGTACAGATCCATCGGATCAAGCCCCTCTTCGGCGGCAATGACGCGGGTGGTGTAATCGCCCCAGATCTGGGGCTGGTCGAACATCCAGCTCCAGTCGATCACCTGCGCCATGGTGAAATCGACCCGGTCTCCCGCTTTGAGCGAGGTCACGATGCTGCCATCGTCCAGCGAGATGCCGCGCAACGTGCCGTCGGGCAGGCACTGGAAGGGGGCCAGCCACATGAATTCATCCATCTGGCCGGTGTCAGGGCTCGGAATGCCCACCTTGATCACGGCGGGAGGCAGGCTGTAGCCCTCGTCGTCCAACGCATGGGCCAGAAGCAGGCCAAGCGTCCCCCGCGCCTCGGCGACAGCCGCGGCCATCGCCGGGTCGGATTTCTGGACCATATGCACCAGACCGTCAGACCATACTGGGCCCGCCAGAAGGGCGAGCGCCAGGCTGTATCCCACGCTTGGCCGCAGCCTGCTCATTCGAACTCGATGAGCAGGTCCTTGGCTTCGATCTGGGCGCCGGGATGGACATGGACGGCCTTGATGACGCCAGCCTTTTCGGCATGGATGCCGGTTTCCATCTTCATCGCTTCGATCGTCAGCATAAGGTCGCCGGCATTGACCTTCTGACCGGCCACAACGCCGACAGACGCGATCGAGCCGGGCATCGGGGCGCCGACATGGGCGGGATTGCCCTCCACCGCTTTCGGCTTGGCGGCGGTCTTGCTCTTGATCGCGCGGTTGGGGACGCGGATCACGCGGGGTTGGCCGTTGAGTTCAAAGAACACCCGGACATCGCCGTCGTCGGTGGTCTCGCCCACGGCTTGCAGGCGGATCTCCAGCGTCTTGCCGGGGTCGATCTCAGCCGAGATTTCCTCGCCCGGCTCCATCCCGTAGAAGAAGGCCTTGGTCGGCAGGACCCGCACCGGGCCATAGGCGCGGTGACGGCCGAGGTAGTCGAGGAAGACCTTGGGATACATGAGATACCCGTTCAGATCCTCGTCGTCGATCTTGTAGCCGTCCAGATCGCTTTCCAGCTTGGCCCGCGTCGCCTCGATGTCAACGGGGGGCAGGCTCTTGCCAGGGCGCTCGTTCAAGGGCGCCTCGCCTTTCAGGACCTTCTTCTGGATGCCTTCCGGCCAGCCGCCATAGGGCAGGCCGATGTTGCCCTTGAGCATGTCGACCACCGATTCCGGGAAGGCCACATCGACGGCGGGGTCCTCGACCTGGGCGCGGGTGAGGTTCTGCGCCACCATCATCAGGGCCATGTCACCCACGACCTTCGAAGAAGGCGTGACCTTCACGATATCGCCGAACATCTGGTTGGCATCGGCATAGGCCTGCGCCACCTCGTGCCAGCGTTCCTCCAGCCCCAGCGAGCGCGCCTGCGCCTTGAGGTTGGTGAACTGGCCGCCGGGCATCTCGTGCAGATAGACTTCCGAGGCCGGGGCGGGGAGGCCGGATTCAAAGGCCGCATATTGGCCGCGCACCGCCTCCCAATAGTTGGAAATCTCGCGGATGGCCGAGATATCAAGCCCGGTGTCGCGGTCGGTATGGCGCAGGGCCTCGACAATCGAGCCCAGGCAGGGCTGCGAGGTGCCGCCCGAAAACGCGTCCATCGCCGCATCGACCGCATCCACCCCGGCATCGCAGGCGGCGAGGATCGTCGCCGCGGCAGCGCCCGAGGTGTCATGGGTGTGGAAGTGGACCGGCAGGCCGACCTCTTGCTTCAGGGTTTTCACCAGCTGACGGGCGGCGGCGGGTTTCAACAGGCCCGCCATGTCCTTCAGGCCCAGCACATGGGCGCCGGCGGCCTTCAGCTCTTTCGCCAGATCGACATAGTATTTCAGGTTATACTTCGCCCGGTTCGGGTCCAGCATGTCGCCGGTATAGCAGAGCGAGCCTTCGCAGACCTTGTTGGCCTCCAACACCGCATCCATCGCGACGCGCATGTTTTCGACCCAGTTCAGGCTGTCGAAGACGCGGAACACATCGACGCCCGAAGACGCCGCCTGTTTGACAAAGCTTTGCACCACGTTGTCGGGGTAGTTGGTATAGCCCACCCCGTTCGAGGCGCGCAGCAGCATCTGGGTCATCAGGTTCGGCATCTGGGCGCGCAGATCGCGCAGGCGCTGCCAGGGGCATTCCTGCAGGAAGCGGTAGGCCACGTCGAAGGTCGCCCCCCCCCAGCACTCGACCGAGAAGAGCTGGCTCAGGTTGGCCGCATAGGTCGGTGCGACGCGGATCATGTCGAAGGAGCGCATCCGGGTCGCGAGCAAGGACTGGTGGCCGTCGCGCATCGTGGTGTCGGTGATCAGCACCTTCTTCTGCTTCAGCATCCAGTCGGCCACGGCCTGCGGACCCTGCTGTTCCAACAGGTTGCGGGTGCCCATCAGCGCCTCGGCGCCGGCACGGGGCTTCGGCGGACGGGGTTTCCTCGCCTCGGCATGGGGTTTCGGGCGGCCCGCCGTCTCGGGGTGACCGTTCACCGTGATATCGGCGATATAGGTCAGGATCTTGGTCGCCCGGTCCTGCCGCTTCTTGAAGGTGAAGAGCTCGGGCGTCGTGTCGATGAACTTGGTGGTATAGGTGTAGTCGAGGAAGGTCGGGTGTTTCAGCAGGTTGATCACGAATTCGATGTTCGTGCTGACCCCGCGGATGCGGAATTCGCGCAAGGCGCGGTCCATCCGGACGATCGAGGCTTCGGGCGTCTGGGCCCAGGCGGTGACCTTGACCAGCAGCGAGTCGTAATAGCGGGTGATGACCGAACCGGCATAGGCCGTGCCACCATCCAGACGGATGCCGTTGCCGGTGGCCGAACGGTAGGCGGTCAGGCGGCCATAGTCGGGAATGAAATTGTTCTGCGGGTCCTCAGTCGTGATCCGGCATTGCAGGGCATGGCCGTTCAGCCGCACCTCGGCCTGGGAGGCGACGCCGGTCGCTTCGGCCAGGGTCTTGCCCTCGGCGATCTTGATCTGGGCCTGCACGATGTCGATGCCGGTGACCTGTTCGGTCACGGTGTGTTCGACCTGAACCCGCGGATTGACCTCGATGAAGTAGAACTTCTGGCTGTCCATATCCATCAGGAATTCGACGGTGCCGGCGCATTCATAGCCGACATGGGCGCAGATGCGGCGGCCCAGGTCGCAGACCTCCGCGCGTTGCGCTTCGGTCAGGTAAGGCGCGGGGGCGCGTTCGACGACCTTCTGGTTGCGGCGCTGCACGGTGCAGTCGCGCTCGTAGAGGTGATAGATGTTGCCCATCTTGTCGCCGAGGATCTGCACCTCGACGTGGCGGGCGCGGATGATCATCTTTTCCAGATAACCCTCGCCATTGCCAAAGGCGGCCTCGGCCTCGCGCCGGCCCTCCAGCACCTTGGCCTCCAGCTCTTCCGGCCCGTTGATCGGGCGCATCCCGCGCCCGCCGCCGCCCCAGGAGGCTTTGAGCATCAGGGGATAGCCGACCTCAGCCGCTTCTTTCTTGATCGCGGCAAAGTCATTGCCCAGCACTTCGGTCGCCGGAATGACTGGCACGCCAGCAGCCATGGCAACCCGGCGGGCCGAGGCCTTGTCGCCAAGCGCGCGCATGGTTTCGGCCTTGGGGCCGATGAAGGTGATGCCGTTCTGGTCGCAGGCATCGACCAGATCGGGGTTTTCCGACAGGAGGCCATAGCCGGGGTGGATCGCATCGGCGCCGGATTCCTTGGCGACGCGGATGATCTCGGGGATCGAGAGATAGGCGCCCACGGGCGACAGGCCGACGCCGATCAAATAGGCCTCGTCGGCCTTGAACCGGTGCAGCGACAGCTTATCTTCCTCGGCATAGACGGCGACCGTCTTCTTGCCCAATTCGTTGGCGGCGCGCATCACGCGAATGGCGATTTCGCCGCGGTTGGCGATCAGGATTTTCTTGAATTCGGTCATTGCGCCCTCTGTCCAGCCCCGTGGCCCCTGCGGTTCAAAGTCGCAGGATTGCCCAAGCATCCTATGTCTGCTGCGGCGCAGCACAAGGGGGGTTTACGACGTTACGCGCAAGATTTCCGCAATCCGGCACGGGCTGCCCAAGTTTTGCGCGGGTGTTGGACTGGCGGGAAGCATGGCCCCGCTTGGTGCGGGGCGCGTGTTCTCAGGCCAAAATGAAGTCGTCGGCGGTCAAAACCAGGGTTCCGGCCAGCAAAATGCTGAATTCTGCTGCGTTATTGCCCCCGGTATTGGCCAGGACCAGCGTGTCGCCATGATCATAAACATAGCGGATCGTGCCAGGGCCCGACACGGCAGTCTGCCCGGCAAAGGTGAAATGCTGGAGGTCCGATGCTGCGGTCTGCGCGTCAATGGCCGCGAGGGAGATCTGGTCGCTGCCCGGGGTGAAGTCCAGAATCACATCGCGGGTGGTGCGGGTCACCCCGCTGTCGGTGGCGGCGGCGAAGACGAATAGATCGGCGCCAAGCCCACCGGTCAACAGATCGCGGCCCTTGTCACCCTGAAGCGTGTCGTCGCCCTGACCGCCGCGCAGGCTGTCGTTGCCGGCGAGGCCGGTCAGCACGTCATCTCCTGACCCGCCAAGCAGCCGGTTCGCCGCGACGCTGCCGGTGATCTGGTCGGCGAAATCGCCGCCGGTGACGTTTTCGAAATTGGTGATCACGTCAAAGCCGAAGAGATTGGCCGCATTGCCCGGCGCCCCGCGCAAAACACTCTCGTCAAGGTTGACATAGACCCCGCCGGTGGTGGCGTCGTAAAAGTCGTAGCCGACCGAGACTTCCGTCAGGTTCAGCGTGTCGATCCCGGCGCCGCCATCGGCCGTGTCGTTGCCGTCACCCTCCGAGCCGCCCAGCCGGTAGGTGTCGTTGCCGCCGCCCAGTTCGTAGGAATCGTCACCGAAGCTGTCGAGCAGGTTCTCGGCGAAATCGCCGCTCGTCACGCTGTCATCGCCATAGCCGGTCAGGATCAGCCCGTTGATCTGGCCGCCCACCATGTCCAGCACGTCATCGCCGTTGCCGGTGGCAAACGAGCCGACAACCAGCCCGCTGTGCAGGGTCAGGACGTCGCTCCCCGCGCCGGAATAGAAGGTGCCGCCCACAGTTACGCCCGACAGATCCACCGTCTTTGCGGCATCGCCCAGCTCCAGCGCCTGGCCGATATGCGCCCCGGCAAAGCCCAGATAGGTCACATCCGACGCGGTGATGATCGAAACCTGGCCATCGACCGTGGCCCCGGTCAGATCCAGTGCCGAGGCGCCCGCGGCGTTCAGGCTCACCGACCCCGCCACATGGCCCCCCGCGAGCCAGAGGCCAAAGCCCGCGCCCTGCACCGTCGTGACCGTGACCGAGCCGAGGATTGTCCCGCTGTTGTAAAGCGCGCCATAGGCATGGCCTGCAGTGACGGTCCCGGTGATCAGCCCGCTGTTGCGCACCAGGACATCGGTGGCGGTATTGCCGAAGAGCCACACGTTGCCGTCGATCTCGCCCAAATTCTGTACATGGGCAAGGGTGGAGCCGCCCGCCGTTTGGACCGCGTCGCCGGCAAGCGAAACAATCGTGCCGGTGTTGACCAGGTTCAGACTGGCGTTCAGCACCTGTATCGTCTCATCCGTCGTCTGTACGCCCGAGGAGGAGATCCGCCCGGCGTTGAAGATCGAAAGCTCCATCCCCGCCAGCGCCGCATCCCCCAGGATCGCCGCTCCCGTCGATCCGACCACGCCCGAGGCGCCGACTGTGATGCTCGCCGTAGCAAAGACCCCGTCATAAAGGCGGATCCCGCCCCGCTCGCCCCAGACTGTGCCATCGACGGTGATGTTGATTGGCATCAGCGAGGAATTGGTGCTGTTGATCCCGTAATCGAAGACCGAGGCGATGACATAGCCGCCGCTCAGGATGTTCAGCGTATCGCCCCAGGACAGAAGCTTGCCGGGGCCCGAGGGGGCAACGATGGAATTGGTCGGCGTGACAATATAAGTGGTCATCGGGAAATCTCCGCAGAATCAGGCAATATGACGCCACGCTAAATCTGTGGGCGCCGCCTGACAATCTGCGGCTTGGGCGCCCGTTTATTCGCCCTTGGGCACCACGCGGTTGACCAGCGGCACTTCCTCCAGCAGGAAGGCGAAGGCCAGACCGAAAAGCGCCATGCCGGCGGCGATCCAGTAGATCGGGTGGATCGCATCGACCACGGCGACGGCCACGGTGGCCTGCAACTGGGGCGAGAGCTTGGCCATGGTCTGCGGCCCAAGATCTCCGCCCCCGTTCAGGCCTGCGGCGGCATCGCCAAGGCCTCCGATCAGGCGCGCGGAAAACAGCGCGCCAAAGGCCGCGACGCCCAGGGCGCCTCCGGTCTGGCGCAACAGGATGCCCGCGGCGGTGGCGGTGCCCAGCGTGTGGCGCGGCACGGCGTTCTGCACGGCGGTGGTGACGACCGGGAAGATGCAGCCCATGCCAAGCCCTGCCAGCAGCAAGGCGATGCTGAAATAGACGATGCCTGAACCCTGCGTCAGCTGGGTCAGGGCCAGAAGACCCAGCGTGAGGCAGGCCATGCCGATCTTGGGCAGGATCAGATAGCGCCCGGTCCGCCCCATGAATTGCCCGGCGATGGTCGAGGCGACGAGGATCCCCACCGTCAGCGGGATCAACTGCAGCCCGGATCCGGTCGGCGTGGCCCCCTTGGCGATCTGCAGGTAGATCGGCAGGAAGGTGATCAAGCTAAACATCGCCGCTCCCACGATGAAGCCGACGACCGAGGTCACCCAGAACACGTTCATCTTGAACAGCCACATCGGGAGGATCGGCTCGGCGGCGCGGTTCTCGATCTGAACGAAGGCCACAAATCCGCAAATCGTGACCACCGCCAGCACCGCCGAGGTGACCGACACCCAGTCAAAGCTGCGCCCGCCGAGGCTGGTCAGCAGGGTCAGCGCGGCCAGGCTCGCCGACAGGGTGAGGGCGCCCCACCAGTCGATCTTGTGGCTGGTCCGCGTGCCGCGCGGCTTGAACGAGGCCGCAAAGCCCACCAGCGCCACCAGACCCAGGGGGATGTTGATGAAGAAGATCCAGTGCCAGTTGGCATTCTCCGACAGCCAGCCGCCGGCCAGCGGCCCAAGCACCGAAGAGACCGAGAACACCGCCGCAAAGACGCCCTGGATCTTGCCGCGGTCCTTGGCGGGCACCGCATCGCCCACCACCGACAGCGCCAGCACGAAAAGGCCGCCGCCGCCCAGACCCTGAATGGCGCGGGCGATGATCAGGAAGGTCATCGAGGTGGCAAACCCGCAAAGCGCGGAACCCACAAGGAAAATMGCCACCGAGACGAAGATCGTGTTGCGCCGCCCGTAAAGGTCGCCGAGCTTGCCGTAAAGCGGCGCCACGATGGTCGAGGTCAGGATATAGGCCGTCACCACCCAGCTCAGATGCTCCAGCCCGCCCAGATCGGCCACGATGGTCGGCAGCGCGGTCGAGACGATGCTCTGGTCCAGCGAAGCCAGCAAAAGCAGAAGCCCGATCGACAGGATCACCAGCCGCAGGGAGCCCGTCTCATTCGGATTGGGGGCAGGGGTGTGGCCCGTGGCGGAGGTCGGCTGCGCAATGGGTTCTGACATGGCATCTTTCTGGCGTGCAAAGCGGCAAGACTATTTTCAAACCGGACTATCGGTGGTTTGTATGTCATTAGCATGTAAATGCCAATGGCATCTTATTGACTTGTGCAGGGTTTGCGGCCATATCCCGCGCATGCCCACCAAAGCGCCCCGCCGTCTGAACGACCATATCAAATCCCGGCTGCAAGTCGCAGGCTTTTCCGAGGCTGCGGCGCAGGCGCTGCTGGCCTTTGACGCCGACCACTTCCGCAATGTGCGCCGGGTGATGAAGGGCGATGTGCCGCAAAGCCTGATGGCCGAGATCGGCGCCGGGCTGGAGGTGACGCAGTTCCACGCCCTGTCGGCGATCATGCGGATCTGGGGCGGCGACGGGCGCCCCGCGCAAGAGGCGACCGTGGGCCTTCTGGCCGAGGAACTGGCGCTCGACCCCTCGCGCGCCAGCCGGATCGCCGCCGATCTGGTCGAACGTGGCCTCGTCGAACGCTCGGTCAGTCAGGAGGACGGCCGCCGCTCGGTCCTGGTGCCGACCGAGGCGGCCTGGGCCCTGCTCGACAGCTTTTTGCAGGCGAAATGGCAGCGCACCATGCGGCTCTTCGCCACCTGGCCCGAGGAAGACATCCTGACCTTCACCCGGCTTTACGGCCGCTATATCGAGGGCATGCACGATCTTTACCCGGCGCGCGGCCCGGAACGCGGCTAAGATTGCCGTCAAATGGCCTGCGCAGCCTGAACATTCCAAGAACGGCGCTTCCCCTTCGGGCCCTTCGGCGCTAGATTTGCGGGATGAGCGAGTCTGCCACCCCCTCCGACCTCACCAATGACATGATCCCCCTGTCGCGCCGTGCCCTGGCCGCGCGGCCCGCGCCCTATCTCGACGACCTCAACCCCGCGCAACGCGAAGCGGTCGAGGCGCTGGATGGTCCGGTCCTGATGCTGGCCGGCGCCGGCACCGGCAAGACCAAGGCGCTGATCGCGCGGATCGTGCATCTGCTGGCGATGGGCAAGGCCCGCCCGAACGAGATCCTCTCGGTCACCTTCACCAACAAGGCCGCCCGCGAGATGAAGCTGCGGATCGGACGCATCCTGGGCGAGACGGCCGAGGGCATCGCCTGGATGGGCACCTTCCACTCGCTTTCGGTCAAGATCCTGCGGCGTCATGCCGAACTGGTCGGGCTGAAGTCGAACTTCACCATCCTCGACACCGACGATCAGATCCGCCTGCTGAAACAGCTGATCGCCGCCGCCAATATCGACGAGAAACGCTGGCCGGCCCGGCTGCTCGCCAGCCTGATCGACGGCTGGAAGAACCGCGCTTTGCTGCCCAACCGGGTACCCACCTCCGAGGCTTCGGCCTACAACAACCGCGGCACCGAGCTTTACGAGGCCTATCAAGAGCGTCTGAAGACCCTCAACGCCACCGATTTTGGCGACCTTCTGCTGCATTGCGTGACGATCTTCCAGACCTACCCGGATGTGCTGCAACAGTATCAACGCTGGTTCAAATACATCCTGGTCGACGAGTATCAGGATACCAACGTCGCCCAATACCTCTGGCTGCGGCTGCTGGCGCAGGGCCATCGCAACATCTGTTGTGTGGGCGACGACGACCAGTCGATCTATGGCTGGCGCGGCGCCGAGGTCGGCAACATCCTGCGCTTCGAGACCGACTTTCCCGGCGCCAAGGTGGTGCGGCTGGAACAGAATTACCGCTCCACCCCGCATATCCTCGCCGCCGCCTCGGGGGTGATCAAGGCCAATGCCGGGCGTCTGGGCAAGACGCTCTGGACAGAGGAGACCGAGGGCCAGAAGGTCCGCCTGATCGGCCATTGGGATGGCGAGGAAGAGGCGCGCTGGATCGGCGAAGAGGTCGAGGCGCTGCAACGCGGCGCACGCGGCATAAGGGCCTTGACGCTGGATGACATGGCGATCCTTGTCCGCGCCAGCCACCAGATGCGCGCCTTCGAAGACCGCTTTCTGACCATCGGCATGCCCTACCGGGTGATCGGTGGCCCGCGGTTCTATGAACGCCAGGAAATCCGCGATGCGATGGCCTATTTCCGGCTGGCGGTGTCGCCCGCCGATGATCTGGCCTTCGAGAGGGTGATCAATGTGCCCAAGCGCGGTCTGGGCGACAAGGCGCAGGCCGATATCCAGCGCGCGGCGCGCGGGACCGAGGTGTCCTTGCTCGACGGTGCCCGGCAGGCCGTGGCGCAGGGCATGATCGGCGGCAAGGGTGGCGCGCAACTGCGCGGCTTTGTCGAGAATGTCGACCGCTGGCACGACGCCATCCAGCGTGGGCAGAACCATATCGAACTGGCAGAGGCGATCCTGGATGATTCCGGCTATACTGCCATGTGGCAGAACGACAAGACGCCCGAGGGGCCGGGGCGGCTGGAGAACCTGAAAGAACTGGTCAAGGCCCTGGAGCAGTTCGAAAATCTGCAGGGCTTTCTCGAACACGTCTCACTGATCATGGACAACGAGACCGAGGAGGCCTCGGAGAAGGTCTCCATCATGACGCTGCACGCCGCCAAGGGGCTGGAGTTTCCCGCCGTCTTCCTGCCGGGCTGGGAGGATGGGCTGTTTCCCAGTCAGCGCAGCATGGACGAGAGCGGCAAGAAAGGGTTGGAGGAGGAGCGCAGGCTGGCTTACGTCGGCATCACGCGGGCGGAGGAGCTGTGCACCATCTCTTTCGCCTCGAACCGCAGGGTCTATGGCCAGTGGCAAAGCCAGATGCCCAGCCGCTTCATTGACGAACTGCCCGCCGAGCATGTGACGGTGCTGACCCCGCCCGGGCTTTATGGCGGCGGTTTTGGCGCGGCGGCGGTCAGCTATAACTCCACCATCGATCAGCGTGCGACAAAGGCGGATGTCTATAACTCGCCCGGCTGGAAGCGGATGACCGAACGCAGCAGCCAGCGCCCGGTCAGCCAGCCCTCGGAGGCGCGCCATATCATCATCGATGCCGAGGCGATCAGCCCTTACGGGATTGGCGACCGGGTGTTCCACCAGAAGTTCGGCTATGGCGAGGTCATGGCGGTGGAGGGCGACAAGCTTGACATCGAGTTCGACCATGCCGGGTCGAAGAAGATCGTGGCGCGTTGGGTGATCCCGGCGCACCAGGTGTCTGACGTGCCGTTCTGAATTGGCGGCAGGAGCGGGGGGCCAGCCCCCCGCACCCCCCCCGGGATATTTATGGACCAATGAAAGGGGTCAGGGGCGCAGGCGTTTGGCTGTAGCCTCCAGCGCCAGCATGGCGAGGCCGGCGAGGAGACCCCAGAAGGCGGCGCCGACGCCGAAGAGGGCGAGGCCGGAGGCGGTGACGGTCAGGGTGATGCTGGCGGCGAAGCGGCTGGCGGGGGCGGTGTAGGCGCCGGCCAGGGCGCCGGTCAGCGGGCCGAGGAGGGCGAGGCCCACCAGCAGCGTCAGGATCTGCGGCGGCATGGCTTGCAGGAGCGTCACGAGGACGGGGCCGGCGAGGCCCAGAAGCAGCCAGAAGCCGGCATAGGCGAGACCCACTTTCCAGCGCTGGCTGCGGTCGGGGTGGACGTCATCGCCGAGGCAGATCGCAGCAGTGATGGCAGCCATGCTGACGGTATGGGCGCCGAAAAGCGCGGTGACGGCCGAGATGGCGCCGGTGGTCATCAGGGCCGGTGCCACCGGCGGCGGGTAGCTCGCGGCGCGCAAGGTGGCAAAGCCCGGCAGGTTCTGGCTTGCCATGGTGACAAGGTAAAGCGGCAGGCCGAGGCCCACGAGCACATCGGGGCGGAACTCCGGCGCGATGAAGGTCAGGGCCGGGATGGGCAGGGTGAGGGCCGGAAAGGCCACGCCGCCGGGGCCGAAGGCCGCGACGAGGCCGGCCGCCAGGGCTGCGAGCACCGCCAGCGCCGGGTTGGCCAGGCGGACGAGGGCAAAGACCGCCCCCATCGCCAAAGCTGCCGGCCCCAGAAGACCGGTTGCGGCCATGCCCTTGAGGCAGAACGGCAAAAGCACGCCCGCAAGCATTGCCGCCGCGATTGCATCGGGGATCATCGCCACGACTTTGCCCAAGGGACGGATCGCCCCGGTCAGCGCGATCAGCACACCGGCCAGCAGGAAGGCGCCGACCGCCTCGGCCATGGTCACGCCTTGCGTGGCGGCGATCAAGGCCGCGCCGGGCGTTGACCAGGCCAGAACCACGGGCACTTTGGTGGTAAAGGACAGGACGGCGGAGCCCAGTGCCTTGCCGAGGCAGATCGCGAGGACCCAGCTTGCGGTCTGTTCTGGCGAAGCGCCCACCGCATGAGCCGCCGCCAGCACCAGGGCGATCGTGCTGCCATAGCCCACCAGGGCTGCGACCAAAGCCGCCGAAATCATCGAGATCCGCATCTTGCCCCCGGGTTTTGATCCTTTATCGGGGCGGCTTCCCCCTAGGGCAAGTCGATTGTCACCGGGAAATGGTCTGAAGCGGTCAGGATCGCCGCACTCAGCTCGGGCACTTTCTGGATCCGCGGGTCGTTGAACGGGTGCCAGATCCGCCAGGCCGGGTGCGCGTTGTACAGATCGGCCGAGACCATGATGTAATCCAGAAGCGCCTCGAAATAGCATTTCTGCGGTGGCGACCAGAAGCGGGCCGTGGTGGGCGACAGGCCGGCGCGCTGGTTCAGCGCCATGAAGGCATGCGGATCGTAAAGCCGTTCGGGGCGCGGCAGGCCAAGCCCCAGCATCACCTCGACCCCGGATTGGTTGAAAAGCCGCTCGTAGCGGTCCAGCCCCGGGCCGTCGTTGAAATCGCCCAGCACGATCAGGCTTTCGTGCCGCGCCAGATGATCCTCGGCACGGGCGCGCAGCCAGTGGCATTCGGCCAGCTGCTTGCGGCGGTTCTCGATCGAGATGCGGCGGAACTCCTCGGGGTTCTGCACGCTGTGCGGCGCCTTGGATTTGGCATGGACGCCGATCAGACGCAGGCTGCGGTCGCCCGCCCGCACCGCCAGCTCCAGCGGGGGTTTGGAGAAGACCACCAGCTCGTCAATCCCGTTGGCATCGATATCCTGCCGCAGCCCGGTGTCAAAGCGCGGCGCCCCGCCGGTGCCGTGCAGGGGCGCCCCCCGCGACGGGGCCGGCACGCCCTGCGGGTCATGGCGGACGGTCAGGACATCGGGGTCGTAGAGAAAGGCGATCTCCTGTTCGGTGGTCGAGGTGAAGCCGATGATCGCCTTGCGGGTGCGCAGGCCGAAATGGGCGGCAAAGGCCTCCAGCGCGCGGGTGGTGGAGCGGTGGCCGTTCTGGTCGGGTGCCTCGATGATCATCACGCCGTCGGCGTCGAGCGCGGTGAACACGATGCCAAGCGCGGTCAGTTGATCGGCCTTGGTCACGTCATGGCGCTTCGACAGTTCGGCACTGGCGTCGAGCCGGCCTTGGGCATCGAACAGCACGTTCATCCATTCGACGTTATAGGTGGCGAGGCGCAGGCTCATGCGGCCTTCCGGGTGATCTCTTCCCAGGCGGCATTGACGGCGCGCAGGCGGTCCTCGGCCAGCTTGACGGCCTCGGGCGGAACTCCGCGCGCCAGCATGCTGTCGGGATGCGAGGCTTTGACGGCCTCGCGCCAGGCCTTGCGCGCCGCGTCCAGCGGGGCATCGGGGGCGAGGCCCAGCACGGCATAGGGGTCGTCCTTGACATGGCGGGCGCGCAGGGCGCGGAAGCAGCGTTCGTCCAGACCGAAGATGCGGGCCACCTCGTGGAGGAACTCCTCCTCAGCCGGATGGAATTCGCCATCGGCCAGTGCGATGTGGAACAGCCCCTCCATCAGGTCGATCATCACCTCGCGGTCCTCGGGGCGGAACATGGCGCGGATGTTGCGGGCATAGACGTCAAACCCCGCCACATCCTGCCGGGCCAGGTTGAAGACGCGGGCGGCGCTGTCTTCCTCGCCTTTCGGGATCAGGAAGACCTGGCGGAAGGCCGTCACCTCGTCGCGGGTGACGCGGCCATCGGCCTTGGCCATCTTGGCGCCAAGGGCGATCACCGCGATGGTGAAGCCGACCGAGCGTTGCGGGGCGACGCGGAGACGTTCGAAGACGGTGTCAAGCCCCTCGCCTTTGGCAAGGGCCTGCAAAGCTTCCGAGATGCGGGACCAAAGTGACATGGCGTCATCCTAACGTGGGAAGCGGGCCATGTCAGGAGAGGAATTTCTGCAACAGCACAAGATCCATGTAACGGCCGAATTTATAGCCGGCGGCTGCGATCCGTGCGCATTCCACATAGCCCATTGCCAGATGAAAACGGATGCCGGCGGGGTTTTCGGCGCTGACCCCGGCGAGGATCTGGTGCGCGCCCTCTTCGGTGGCGTGTTTCTCGATGGCGCTCAGCAGGGCGCGGCCCAGACCCTTGCCATGCGCCGCGGGCGCCAGAAGGATCGTGTGTTCCATGCTTTTGGCATAGCCGATGCCGCTGCGAAACTGCGTGTAGGTCGCAAAGCCGAGGATGGTGCCGTCGTCGGGATCGGCGGCCACCAGAAAGCCATGCCCGGCGGTGAGGCGCGTGACGATCAGCGCCGCCACATCCTCGGCCCGTTTTTCAACCGCGTTGAAGGTGACGGCGGTGTCGCGGATGAAGGGGTTCCAGATCGCCGCGATGGCGGGGGCATCCAGCACGATGGCGGGGCGGATCAGGGCTTGGGCGCTCATGCGAGGCTCCGTGTGCCATTGGGTGAATGGAAGGTGGCTGACAGCGCCTTGGCCGGCCCCTGGACAAACTGCACCCTTGCATCGGCCAGAGGGACTGCGGCGCGCAAAGCCTCGGCCTGCGGATGGGTGACCGTCAGGGTTTTGAGCCGTAGCCCGGAATCGGGCAGGCTTTGCGTCGGATGCAGCGGGGTTTGCCATTGGATCAACGCCGGATGCGCGCTGTCAAACGGCAGGATGCCATCGGCGGGCAGGGCCATCTGCCAGCGGTAATCGCCGCGGGTGAAGGCGGTCGGAATGCCGGTGCCGGGCGGGCTGGTGGCGAGGTCGGCCTCCATGTCATCGGTGCGCACGATCCAGGTCGTCAGGCGCGGCGGCCCGCGAAAGCGGTCAAGGTCGAACCAGCGCGGCCGCGACGGCGGCGTGCCCTCGGGGTCGATCGCGATGACCTCCAGATAGATGTCGCCCAAGCCCAACAACCGGTTGTGGGTGCCCATCAGGGGATGCTGGCCGCCCCCGGCCATCTTGACCCCCAACGCGGCTTCCACCCAATCGACGCCCTCTTGCAGGGTCGCCGCCGAAATCGCGATATGGTCGAGGGTCAGCATGGGCGCTCCGCTATCAGTCTGGTTGCACGATCTTGACGGTGGCCTTCAGGGACTGCGCCAAGGAGGCAAAGCGCGCCTGCGCCACCTCGCCAAAGAGGTCATGGCCCTCGGGCGTCAGCTTCAGTTCCAGAATGCGCTTCTTGGGCTGCCAGTCGAGGCTGCCCGCCTGGCTCGGATCGCCGGCGGAGAACATCGCGCCAAAGCGCATCGCCTTGCCCAGAACCTCGGCATCGAGGATCTGCTGATCGTCAAGCAGCTTGAACAGGGGCTCCATCCGCGAGCCCGAGCGCGAGTTCTTGTAACGGTGCAGCAGCGCCAGCCCGAGGAAGACCCGGCCCGGATGGTCAAGCCCGCCCAGGTTGGCGCGGGTTGCGTTGTCAAAACAGGCCTCGGCCCGGTAGTCGGGGTGGGTGCGCCAGGTCGTGTCGTGCAGAAGGCATGCCGCCTTCATCAGGCGCTGACGCTCGAAATCGGCGCTGGGGAACAGGGGCAGCAGGAATTCGTACAGAAGCTTGCCCGAACCGGGGATGCGCGAGGTGGTCATCTCGCTCATCCGGGCCGCCTCGATCAGCGGGTCGCGTTGGCGCAGGGTCTCGGGCATCATCTCGTAAAGCAGGCCCTCGCGGATGCCGAAGGCCGAAACGTCGATCTCGGAGGGTTGCAGCATCAGGATGACCTCGTGCAAGACCTCGCAGGCG
This sequence comes from Rhodobacter sp. P2_H5, assembly GCF_056403335.1. NCBI lineage: Bacteria > Pseudomonadati > Pseudomonadota > Alphaproteobacteria > Rhodobacterales > Rhodobacter > Rhodobacter sp. P2_H5. Next base: position 16,573 of record NZ_JBFUFS010000008.1, read on the forward strand.
AGCGGCACCAGTTCCATCCGCTCCGAGGAGGTGCCAGTGCGGGCGCGCAGAACCGAAAGGTCGGACGCTTCGATCCAGTCCAGCGTGTCGAGCAGGCTGTCGGGCATCATCCGGTATTCGTGCAGCACGGTCAGCGGGTAATTCTTGCGCTCCATATCCAGCCGCGCGATCACCCGCCACGAGCCGCCGACCAGATAGATCCGTTCACCCTTTGAACGAATTTCGGCCTGCAAGTCCTTGAGAATCTTGTCGATATGCGCAGCCCTGACCTTGGGGCCGCCGGTGATCTGCTGCAGACGGAAGGGCCCCAGCGGCGAGGTGGCGCGGCGGCCGACCTTGCCATCGGCAATCTGGGCCAGCTCCATCGAGTTGCCGCCGAGGTCACAGACCACGCCCTTGGCATCGGGCCAGCCCAGAAGCACGCCCTGCGCCGAAAGCCGCGCCTCTTCGGCACCGTCCACCACCCAGATCTTCAGCCCGGTCTGGGCCAGAACCTCGGCCTGAAACGCCGGGCCATCCTCGGCCTCGCGGGTGGCGGCGGTGGCGACCACGGTCAGCTTTTCGATCCCCATGCCCTTGGCCAGCAGCGAAAACCGCTTCAAGGCATCCAGCGCGCGTTTGCGCCCCTCGGGGTTCAGGCGGTTGGTCTCGGCCAGACCCTTGCCCAGGCCGCACATGATCTTTTCGTTGTAGAAATACGCCGGCGAGCGGGCGGCGCCATCAAACACCACCATCCGGACCGAGTTCGAGCCGACATCGACCACGCCGACCCGGCTGAGCGCGCGCACCGAAGGGTCATCGAACAGGGGCCGCCCGAAGGGGCCCCAATCCGGCGCGGCGGGGGCAGAGATGATTTCGGCAGTCATGGCGGTTCCCCCGATGGGCTTCTGACCCTCTGCATGGCGCAGGACGGGCACAGGGTCAATGCAGTGATGGGCCGGATCAGTCTCCGGCGAGGCGTGGCGCGTCTTTTGCCCCGGCTGTGCCGCGACCGGACAGCGAGGGGTTTTCCATGAAGAAGCGATGGCAATTGAACAGCGTCTTGCCCGAGGTCGGAAGGTCGCGGACATAGCCGCCATCGGGGCTGAGCACCCAGCTTTGCGCCTCGTCCGCCAGATTTGCGGCCATGATCTGGCCCATGATCTGGCTGCGCACGGTCGGGTTGTGGATCTCGACCAGGGTTTCGACCCTTCGCGACAGGTTGCGGTCCATCCAGTCGGCCGAGGACAAAAACACCCGCGCCTGTTTCGACGGCAGGCCATGACCCGAACCAAAGCAGACGATCCGGCTGTGCTCCAGAAAGCGGCCCACCACGGACTTTACGCGAATATTATCTGACAAGCCCTTGATTCCGGGCCGTAAACCGCAAATCCCGCGGATGATCAGGCTGATCTTCACCCCGGCCTGAGAGGCCGCATAAAGCGCGTCGATCACATCCGGCTCGAACAGCGAGTTCAGCTTGATCCAGATCTCCGCCGTCCGCCCGGCCTTGGCATGTTCGGCCTCTGCGGCGATCAGCTGCAACAGCCGCAGCTTCAGCGTCATCGGCGCGATGGCGAGGTTTTCCAGCCCCTCGGGCTGCACATAACCCGACAGGAAATTGAACACCTTGGTCGCATCGCGGCCCAAGGGCGCGTCGCAGGTGAAAAAGCTCAGGTCGGTGTAAATCCGCGCCGTGATCGGGTGATAGTTGCCGGTGCCGTAGTGGGTGTAGGTCACCAGGTTCTCGCCCTCGCGCCGCACCACGGTAGAGATTTTTGCATGGGTTTTCAAATGCATGAAGCCGTAAACCACATGCGCGCCGGCGCGTTCCAGACGGCGGCTTTGCAGGATATTGGCGGCCTCGTCAAAGCGGGCCTTCAGCTCGACAAGGGCGGTCACCGACTTGCCATTCTCCGCCGCCTCGCACAGCGCCGAGACGATCGGGCTGTCGTGGCTGGTCCGGTAGAGCGTCTGCTTGATCGCCAGCACATTGGGGTCGCGCGCCGCCTGTTCCAGGAAGCGGATCACCATGTCGAAAGTTTCGTAGGGGTGATGCAGCAGCATGTCCTTCTGGCGGATCGCGGCAAACATGTCACCACCGTGGTCCTGCACCCGTTCGGGCACGCGCGGCGTGAAGGGCGGCCACAGGAGATCGGGGCGCGACGACAGCACCAGCTGTTTCAGATCCGCCACGCCCAGAAGCCCGCGCGCCTCGACCACTTCATCGGGGGTGACGGCCAACTCCTCCATGATCAGCGCGCGCAATTCCTTGGGCGCGTTGGCCGAGATTTTCAGGCGGATCACCTCGCCCCGGCGCCGGCGCTTCAGCGCGGTCTCGAACTCGCGCACCAGGTCTTCGGATTCCTCCTCGACCTCCAGGTCGCTGTCGCGCAGCACGCGGAACATGCAATGGCCGCGGTCGGTGTAGCCCGGAAACAGCATGTCGAGGTGGAGGAGCAGAAGCTCCTCCAAGGGCAGGAAGCGCGCTTCGCCGGGCTTGCCGGGCAGGGGGACGAACCGAGCGATCTGCTGGGGAATCGGCAAAAGCGCCTTCAGGGTACGACGGTCGCTGACCCGCTCCAGCTCCAAGGCCAGCGAAAAGCCGGTGTTGGGGATGAAGGGAAACGGGTGGGCCGGGTCAATCGCCAAGGGCGACAGGACCGGGAAAACCTTGGTCAGGAAGTTCTCTTCCAGCACCTTGAGGTCACGCACCGTCAGCTTGGAGCGGGTGAGGATGATGATCCCCTCGGCCTCCATCTCCTTCTTCAGCTTGTTGAAGACGGTCTGCTGCAGCGCCATCAGGCGGCGGGCATCGGCGTGGATCAGGGTCAGCTGCTCGGCCGGGCTGCGGCCATCATCCGACAGGGTGGCATTGCCGTTGCGCACCTGGGCGCGCAGGCCCGCCACGCGGACGGTGTAGAACTCGTCCAGGTTGGTGGCCGAAATTGACAGGAAGCGCAGCCGCTCCAGCAAGGGCACCCCGGGGTTCGAGGCCTCGTCCAGCACGCGCCAGTTGAAGCCGAGCCAGGACAGCTCGCGGTTGAAAAAACGGCGCGGGCCAGCGGTTTCGGCGGCGGGGTAGCTGGCGCCGTCGGGAAACGGGGCCTTGAGGAAATCTGCCTGAGTCATGCGCGGCTTATGATGAGGATTTGTGACACTTGCGTGACTGTTTCACTCCGGCGCGCCCAAGTCCAGCACCTCGGCCGCCAATTGGCGCGACAGGGGGCGGTGGCTGGCCAGGGCCCGCGCATCCAGAGCCGCGATCAGCGCGCGGGCGGCGGAAATGGAACGCTCCATCCGCGGCAGAAGATAGGGGATGAGGTTGGGCGGCGCGCTGATCTGCCGATCGGCCAGAAGCTTGGCCAGAACGGCGGCGAGCAGCGCGTCATCCGGCGGTTCCAGCCGGGCAACCGGCATGGCCTGCAGGCGCGACAGCAGATCCGCCAGCCCCAGCCCCCAGTCGCGCGGCGGTTTGGAGGCGGTCAGCAGAAGGCGACCCTGCGGAATCAAGCGATTGTAAAGGTAGAACAGCGCGGTCTCGGCGCGGCCCGCCACCCGGTGCGCGCCATCGAGGATCACGCAGGCATCGGCCGCGATCTCGGGCAGGCGGGCGTCAATCTCGTCGGGCGCGAGCCAAAGCGCATTGGTCTCGGTCGCCCAGATATGGGCAAGATGGGTCTTGCCGGTGCCCTGCGGCCCGAGCAGCATCAGGCGCCCGCCGGGCCAATCGCGCCAGGCCTCCACGGTCTGCAAGGCTTCCGCATTGGCGGGCGAGGCGAAGAAATCCGCCCGCGCCCAAGCCTCGCGCGCAGGAAGGTCGAAGGCCAGCTGCAAGGTCAACCGGTGCCCCCTTCGCTGTCCGCATCGCCCCGTTCGCCCAGATAAAGCAGGCTTTGCTTGTACTTGCTGACGCCAAAGCGGGCGAGCACCCCAAGCGTCGCCGACAAAGGCACCGCCACCAGCATGCCCGCGATGCCGAAAAGCCCGCCGAAGACCGACAGCGCGAGGATCAGCCAGACCGGATGCAGCCCGATGGATTTGCCGACGAGGCGCGGGGTGACGACATTGCCCTCCATGAACTGGCCGAAGGCGAAGATCGCTACCACGATGCCAATGGCGACCCAATCGCCCCAGAACTGGTAGAAGGCGAGGCCGATCGCCAGCGCCCCGCCGACCAGCGCCCCGATATAGGGCACCACGGTGACCGCGCCGGCAATCGCGCCGATGATCAGGCCGAACTGCAGCCCGGCCAGCATCAGCGCCGTGGCGTAATAGCTGCCCAGAAGCAGGCAGACCGTGACCTGTCCGCGCACGAAACCGGCGAGGACGGTATCAACCTCGCGCGCCAGGCGGCGGATCACCGGCGCATGGTCGCGCGGCAAAAGCTCGTCGACGCGGGCGACCATGTGGTCCCAGTCCATCAGCAGGTAAAAGGCCACGACCGGCACGACGACGATGAACAAGAGCCAGCTCACCACGCTGAACAGCGAGGCGATCAACCCCTGCGCCACAGCACCGCCACGGGCCTGGATGGCCTGCGCGATCTGGGCGAGCGTGGTGCGCATGACCGAGGTGCTGTCGGTGAGTTCAGGAAAACGCGAGACCAGAAAAGCCTCCAGCCGGGCGGAAATCGCGGGGGCCGCGTTGATCAGCGCGGTAAGCTGCTGCACCAGCACCGGGATGACGGCCAGCACGATCAGCAAGACCACGAGAAAGGCCCCGAGTGTGATAACCCCGGTCGCGGCCAACCGCGACAGGCCCAGCCTTTCCAGCCGGTCCGCCACCGGGTCGAGGAAATAGGCCACCGCCCCGCCGACCAGGAACGGCAGCAGCACCGCGCCAAGATACCAAAGCGCCACGAAGAAGACGATGGCGGCTACCGTCCAGTAACGCCCCTGAAGCTGGTTCGGCACGGCCGGCACTCCCTTGATCCCAGCCTGCGATATTGCCCTTGTTGCGCCCGGATGCAAGGCGGGGGACGGCGGCGTGCCGCGGACTGGGGGTTCAAAGAGCGGGCGGCGTTGGTATTCTGCGACCTTTTCGGCCATGCTTCGCGGCAATCTACAAGAAAAACGACCGCAACTTCCATGTGGCCAGAGTGCCGACGCCGATCAGAAAGATTGACCGACAGCGCGGGGCAGGGGCGCGGCCGAGCCCGCTTGCCCCTTGGTCGAGAAATGCGCCACCAGCCCGTCAAGGCCCACCGCCTCCTCGCGAAGCGCCTGACTGGCCAGCAGCGATTGTTCGACCATGGCGGCATTCTTCTGCGCCACCTGATCCAGCTGATTCACCCCGACATTGACCTCGCCCAAGCCAAGGGATTGCTCCTGCGCGCCGACCGCGATTTCTGAGACGAGGGTCGAGATATTGGTCACCCGGTCGACCATCGTCGTCAGCGCCTTGCCCGCGCTGCCCACCGCCTGGACCCCGCGTGAAACCAGCTGCGACGAGGTGCTGATCAGCGTCTTGATCTCCTTCGAGGCTTCCGACGACCTTTGCGCCAGCGCCCGCACCTCCGAGGCGACCACGGCAAAACCGCGCCCGGCGTCACCCGCCCGGGCCGCCTCGACCCCGGCGTTCAGCGCCAGAAGGTTGGTCTGGAAGGCGATATCGTCGATCACCCCGATGATCTGGCTGATCTGGTCGGAGGATTTCTCGATCCCGTTCATCGCATCGACCGCGCCCAGCACGATCTGGCCGCTGTCTTCGGCCTCGCGGCGGGCCGATTGCACGATGGTCTCAACCTCACGCGCGGAATTGGCGGCCGAGCGGACCGAAGCGGTCAGTTCATCCAGCGCCGCGGCGGTTTCCTCCAGTGTCGCGGCCTGGTTTTCGGTGCGCCGCGCCAGGTCTTCGGAAGCGCGGGTGATCTCGTCCGATTGTGAACGGATGCTGCGCGAGGAACGCACCACTTCGGTCATGGTCTGGCTCAGCTTTTCGATGCTGGTGTTGTAGTTGCGGCGCAGGGCCTCGTAATTCTCGGGGAAACTCGCCTCGATCGACTGGCCCAGATTGCCCGAGGACAGGTTGCCCAGGCCCACGCTCAGCGCCGAAACCACGGCGTCCTGATCCTCCTGGGTGCGCTTGATGGCGCTTTCCATCTCGCGCGCTTCGGCGAGGCGCATCCGCAGCACCTCCAGATAGGCGGCGATTTCGCTGACCTCGTCGACCTTGACCTTGCCGCGCGGGCCCCCGTTCATCGCGGCCTCCTGACCAAAGCCCACCACGTCGCGGATCGCATCCCGGACCCGTGTCAGCGGTTTGGTGATGCTGCGCGCCACCAGGAAGTTCGAGACCAAAAGGATCGCCACCGCGAGGGCCGAGGCGATCATCACGACATGCAACAGGCTGGCGTTGCGGCTGACAGCCTTGAGGCCCGCCGCGCTGCCGAGGTCTTCGATCTTGCCGTCCAGCGTTCCCATCTCGCCCTCAAGCTTCTCGAACACCTCGAGGAAGCCGGGCAGGCCCGCCTGTCCCGCCGCCCGGTCGGCGATGGCCCTGGCCGCGCCGTCGCGTGCGGCGGCGATATAGGTCTGGATGAGCGGCAGGGTCGTGTCGATCTGGGTCAAGACCTCCTCCGGCAGGGGGAGGGTTTTCAGCTTTTCCATGTCTTCCAGGAATCTTTTGGCGTGATCCTCGACATCCTGCATGACCTGCTGGTGCTTTTCGGCATCCGCCTCAGGCCCGGCGATCACCGCGTTGAAGACATCGGCGCGCAGCGCGTCATGCATCATGTCGCCATCCATCGCGGCGAGGACGGCAGAGGTGGCGGTGATCGAACTGCGCAGGCCCTTGTCGCTTTGCATCAGGCCGAGATAGCCCGACAGAAAGGTCGCCAATATGCCTGCAATGGCAAAGGCACCTGCGATCATCAACCGGGTCGGGACAGAAATGCTTTTCTTCGGGCCATCGCTGACGTTTTGCATACCACTCACGCATCCTCATGCTCAGATTCCCCGCAGATTGACCCGGAAACATTGAGAAGCCCTTAAGCGCCTCTGGCTTGCCTGCCCTCCTGCAACCCGGTAGGAACGAAAAAACCCTACCCATGAGGCCCAGAATGCGTCTGTCGCGCTACTTCCTGCCCGTCCTGAAGGAAAACCCCGCCGAGGCGCAGATCGTCTCGCACCGCTACATGCTGCGCGCCGGCATGATCAAGCAACAGGCTGCCGGGATCTACTCCTGGCTGCCCCTAGGTCTGCGGGTGTTGCGCCGGATCGAGACCATCGTGAACGAAGAGCAGGAGCGTGCCGGCCACATCCCCTTGCTGATGCCGACCCTCCAACCCGCCGATCTGTGGCGCGAGAGCGGCCGCTACGATGACTACGGCCAGGAAATGCTGCGCATCAAGGACCGTCAGGACCGCGAGATGCTCTATGGCCCGACCAACGAGGAGATGATCACCGACATCTTCCGCAGCCATGTCACCAGCTACAAAAGCCTGCCGCTGACGCTCTACCACATCCAGTGGAAGTTCCGCGACGAGATGCGGCCGCGCTTTGGCGTGATGCGCGGGCGCGAGTTCCTGATGAAGGACGGCTACAACTTCGACGTGGACAAGCCCGCCGCTCTGCATGCCTACAACCGCCACATGGTCAGCTATCTGCGGACCTATGAGCGGATGGGCCTGACCGCGATCCCGATGCGCGCCGACTCGGGCCCGATCGGCGGCGATGACACGCATGAATTCCTGGTTCTGGCCGCCACTGGCGAGTCGGAGGTCTTCTTCGACAGCGCCGTGACCGAGCTGAAGCTGGGCAACCGCGAGGTCGATTACGACAACCGCGAGGAAGTGGCCGCCGTCTGCAAGGAGTTCACCACGCTTTACGCCCGCACCGACGAGACACATGACGCCGCCCTCTTCGACGCCATCCCCGAGGAGCGCCGCAAGGTCGCCCGCGGCATCGAGGTCGGGCAGATCTTCTACTTCGGCACCAAGTATTCGGCCGCGATGGGTGCCACGGTGGTCAATGAGAAGGGCGAGAAGATCCCGGTCGAGATGGGCTCGCATGGCATCGGCGTCTCGCGCCTCTTGGGGGCGATCATCGAGGCCAGCCATGACGACAAGGGCATCATCTGGCCCGAAGGTGTCACGCCTTTCCCGGTCGGCATCGTGAACCTGAAACAGGGCGATCAGGCGGCCGATGCGGCTTGTGCGGCCCTGGAAGGCGCCTTGTTGCAACGCGGGCTGGAGCCTTTGTACGATGACCGCGACGAGCGGGCAGGGGCCAAGTTCGCCACGATGGACCTGATCGGCCTGCCCTGGCGCATCACGGTCGGCCCGCGCGGGCTGGCCAATGGGGTGGTCGAACTCACCTCGCGCCGCACCGGTCTGTCCGAGGAAATGACCCCCGAGGCTGCGGTTTCGCGGCTGGTGGACATCTACGCGGGCATCTGATGGAGAAGGTTGCCGCAGCGCTTTACTGCGCCGACCTGATCCTGCTTCTGTCGTTCCAGCTGCTCAGCCGAGATTATCTCTCGGTCGCGCATGCGGTCAGCAACTATGGCCTGGGCCGCACCGCCCGGGCCTTCAAGGCCTATGTGGTCCTCGGCAGTGTTGCGGCCCCGCTGCTGGCCTGGCAGTTCTGGGTGGCGCGCAACCCGAGCTATCCGGGGATGATCTCGGTCTATCTGCTGCTCGTGGCGGCGGGCCGGCTGGGGTTGGGGCTTTATCCCAATGACCTGCGCGGCGCCCCGCGCACAAGGTCGGGGCATATCCACCACGCCTGCACCCTGATTGCCGCGATCTGCGCCTATATGAGCGTGGCGGAGGCGACGCCCCTGCTGGCGGCCTCGGTCAGCGGGGGGCTGTCGCAGCTGCTCGGCGCCCTGAAACATGTGATCAGCCTGTCCTTCATCGCGGTCATGCTGACCATCTCGCCGCCCTTGCGCCGGTTCTTCGGCCTGACGGAGCGGATCTTCCTTTATGCCGCCGCCGTCTGGTGCATTGCGGCGACCTTGAGCCTGCCGCCGGTCTGACCTGACCGCTCGACAAAGCAAGCCACAAGGTGCAAGCCTTGGCTGCGGGCGCCAGCGCCCAAGGCATGAGGAACGGCGCAATGTGGCGGATGGTGGCAATTCTGGGCGGGGTCAGCGGGGCGGTGGCGCTGTCGCAATTCCCTGAATTCTCGCAACAATATCTGCAAAGGCTGGCGGGCAAGGTCGATGCCCTGTCGGCGGTTGCCGCCGATTTCGATGCCACAGCGGCCAAAAGCGGCCTCAGCCGCGACGCGGCCCTGGCGCAGCTGACCGGGTCGGAGTTCAACCAGAACCATCAGGCCGATCTGCGCGCGACCTTCACCCAGGCGCAGGTCCTGTCCGCGAACCTCGCGGCCCTGCGCGCCGCCTCGCCGCTGGAGCGCTTGACCATGCCGCAAAAGCTCGGCGATGTGGAGACTTTGCAGGACACCTGGGCCGATTTCAAACCGGCGATCCCGACCACCATGGATGGCGCGACGACCGCCGGGATCGGCTATGTCGGCGGCTGGGCGCTGGCGGCGGCGCTGTGGCGGCTGTTGAGCTTTCCCTTCCGCAGGCGGCAAACTATCCGCTGAGCCGGCCGGACCCCCTGACAGGATCGTGGCTTGACTGAGCTGGACCGCGCCCGCATCTTGCGGCGCAAAACCGGAAAGAGCAGATTTTGGCCACGCCCCCCTTTTCTCCCTATGAATTCATGATCGCCTGGCGCTACCTGCGCGCCCGCAAGGCCGAGGGCGGGGTCTCGGTGATGACCTGGATCAGCCTGATCGGCATCACGCTGGCGGTCTTTGCGCTGATCGCGACGCTGGCGGTGCGGGCCGGGTTCCGGGCCGAGTTCGTCGATACGATCCTCGGCGCCAATGCCCATGTCACGGTCTATCCGGCCGCGCATATGGACGAGAACGGCAATCTGATCAAAGGCTTCACCGATTATGACGCCCTGGCCGCCCGGCTGGCGGCGGTGCCCGGCGTCACCCGTGCCGCGCCCCTGGTGCGCGGGCAGGTCATGGTGACGGCGGGCGATCAGACCACCGGCGGCGACGTCTACGGCATTTCGGAAGCGGACCTCGCCTCCCTGCCGCGCATCGGCACCGGGTCCAAGGCCGAGGGCAATCTGGCCGATTTCCCGCAAGGCATCGCCATCGGGTCCGAGCTTGCGAAGTCGCTGGATGTGACGGTGGGCGACCGGATCCGGCTTATCGCCCCCTCGGGCGTCAAGACCGCCTTCGGCACCAGTCCGCGGGTCAATGCCTACACGATCGCGTATATCTTCACCGCCGGGCGCTATGACATCGACAAAATCCGCATCTACATGCCCTTTGCCGAGGCGCAGAGCTATTTCAACCGCGAGGGCCAGGCCGACGAGTTCGAGGTCATGGTCAAGGACCCCGAACAGATCGACACCTATACCCCGGCGATCCTGCAAGCCGCCGGGCCGGACTCGCTGCTCTGGACCTGGAAGCAAAGCTCGGGCAACTTCCTGCGCGCGCTGACGATCGAGGATAACGTGATGTTCGTCATCCTCTCGATCCTGGTGCTGATCGCCACGATGAACATCGTCTCGGGCCTGATCATGCTGGTGAAAAACAAAGGCCGCGACATCGGGATTTTGCGCACCATGGGCCTGACCGAGGGGTCGATCCTGAGGATTTTCTTTCTCTGCGGGTCGTTTACCGGGGTGATCGGCACGGCGATGGGGGTCACGCTGGGCTGCCTCTTCGCCTTCTACATCGACCCGATCTTCTCTTTCGTGAACTACTGGAGCGGCGGTGGCGTCTGGGACCCCTCGATCCGCGGCATCTACAACCTGCCGGCCAAGCTGCAATGGCATGACGTGGGCTCGGCCATGGCGCTGTCCCTGGGCCTTTCGTTTGTGATCACCCTGATCCCGGCCCGCAAGGCCGCGCGGATGAACCCGGTGGAGGCCCTGCGCTATGAATAACGCTTTGGAATTGCAGGGAATCGAGAAAGCCTACAACCGCGGCAAACCCTCCGAGGTCGTGGTGCTGCGCGGCGCGGGCCTGACGGTCGGCGTGGGCGAGGTCGTGGCGCTGGTGGCGCCCTCGGGTGCCGGGAAATCGACGCTGCTGCAGATCGCCGGGCTCTTGGACGTGGCGGATGCCGGCGCGATCCGCTTTGGCACGCGCGAGATGGCGGGCCTCGGCGACCGCGCGCGCACCGAAGCGCGGCGCGAGGAGGTCGGCTTCATCTACCAGTTCCACCACCTGCTGCCGGAGTTTTCCGCCCTGGAAAACATCACCTTGCCGCAACTGGCCAATGGCGTGCCCCGGCGCGAGGCGGATGCCCGCTCGCGCGATTTGCTGGGTCGCGTGGGAGTTCTGCCGCGCGCCGACCACCGCCCCGCGGCCCTGTCGGGCGGCGAACAGCAGCGCGTGGCTTTCTGCCGGGCGCTCGCCAACGGGCCGAAACTTCTGCTGGCGGACGAGCCGACCGGCAACCTCGACCCTGCCAATTCGGCTCATGTCTTTGATGTGCTGATGGAAATCGTGCGCCAGACCGGGCTTTCGGCCCTGATCGCCACCCATAACATGGAGCTGGCCGCAAGGATGGATCGCGTGGTGCGGCTGGAGGCAGGGCAGGTCGTCTGAGGGCGCGCCCTGGGCTGGCCGCCGGGGCTCTGCCCCCGCTGCGAGGCTTCTTCGCAGCTTTGCTGCAAACCTCTTCGCACCCGGGATATTTATGGACCAATGAAATGGGGTAGGGTGGCAGGGAAGGGCCGCCGGGTGTAAACTGTTGCAAACTGGAGGAGAATCCGATGTTTGCCCGCGCCCTTTTGCCCTTGAGCCTGACCCTTGCCGCCTGCGTGCCGGGAGAGATGCCGAGCCGGGCCGCCTCGGGCCATCAGGACTTTCTGGAACTTTGTGCCCCTTGTCATGGGGTTAGCGGCAAGGGCGATGGCGAGTTGGCCTCGGGCCTGGCGCATCGCCCTGCCGATCTGACCCGCATCTCGGCCCGGCACGGCGGTGAGTTTCCGATGGCTTTCGTCATGTCGAAAATCTGGGGCTACGAGAAGGGCAAGGCGCCCTCGGCCCTGATGCCGAAGTTCGCGCCCCTGATGGAGGGGCCGACGGTTCTGGTCGACACCGGCGACGGCATCCAGACGCCGACGCCCGAGCGGCTGGTGGAGATCGCCAATTATGTGCGGTCCATCCAGGGCAAGTGACCGCTTTCTCTTTGTAATGGAACGCAAAAAGGCGGGCCAATGGCCCGCCTTTCCGTCGTTCCGGGGGTCTTAGATGACCGGGGTATCCTCGACCATGCGGCGGCGGCGCTCTTCGTCGGTGTCGACGCGCCAGCCATCCGCCTCATAGGTCCGGCGACGATCTTCGATCAGCGGGCTCGGCACGCGGTCGAGGGCGGCCTTCACTTCGGCCTCACGCTCGGCCGGGTAGCGGGCCGAGACCAAGATCCCGCCGCGGCGAACCGCTTCGGAATAGATCGGCGCGTCTTCTTCCGACACGCCAAGGTCGGTCAGGGCGCCAACCGCGCCGCCGGCGACAGCGCCGCCCGCAACACCCAGCGCCGCAGCGGCCAGCCAGCCAGCCGCCACAACCGGGCCGAGGCCGGGGATCGCCAGGATCCCGAGGCCGGCGAGCAGGCCCGCACCGCCGCCGAGGGCAGCGCCAATGCCTGCCCCGGTCGCAGCACCGGTGCCGTCGGCCACGGGCGTCGTGGTATAGACCTCATGGTCGGTCCGCAGCTTCTCGTTGCCGACCAGCGAGGCTTCGACGCCGGAAATTCCAAGCGCGTTGACCGCATCTGCAGCGCGACGGGCGTCGCCATAGGTGTCATAGATCCGGGTGGTAACAGCCATGATAAACTCCAGTTTTCAAAGGATATGTTGAGAAGGTGGGGTCCGGTTGACCGGCCCCTCGGAGATGCAGGATTGTCGGGGAAACCGCTCAGCTCGCGGAGGTGACGACGTTGCCTTTGAAGTCGATGGCAACCGAAACAGCGGCGCCGTCCACGGTGCCGGTGCCCCGCCACACGCCCTTGTCATCCTTGGTCAGCGCCGAGACGCCGGTCACGCCCCAGGCCAGAGCGCGGTCTTGCGCTTGGGCCTCGGTGAAGCTGTTGGCGCCTTCGAAGGGAGCGCCGGCTTCGGGGGTCTTGCGGGCATAGGTGTTGTCGGTGCAGATCTTGACGAAGGCGTCGTGGTCGTAGCCTTTCTCGTCAACCTTGACGTCCGCGAGGCGGCCCGAGGCATAGACCTGGGCGGCTTCGGTCTCGGACAGGTAGCCGTTGGCATCGGTGTCCATGGCCTTGAACTGCGCGTCGCAATCCATGGGTGCCGTGGCGGTCGTGGCCGGCACACCAGCAGTGGTGGTCGCATCAGCCGGCGCCGTGGTGGCGGCGGGGGCGGTGGTCGTGGTGTCGGCCGGGGCCGGGGTGGTGGTGGTTTGGGCGAAGACCGGGGCGGCCAGGGCCAGGGTGATCATGGTGACGCCCATCAGGGTGCGGTGACGTGTCATGGTAGTTCCTCACATTGTAACCAGACGATGCAGGGAGAAGCGATCCGGGGGGCATCGGGTTCCGGCGCTGCGACATAATCTTGCGTTGGGGTGGCTGGAAATGGCGGAAGTTTGCTCACTTGGACAAGAATGAGCGGGTCTCTGCCGAGCTGCCGGGGGCGGGCCCGGGGGCGCCGGGGCGAGAGGTGTCCGGTCAAGCTGTGGATTTCAGGCCATTTTGCTGAGGGTTGCGCAGGGTTCCCGTGCCGCGGGGTGGAATCTGGCGGTGGGGCGCGGGATGGGGAGCCGGGTTTGGCGGGCGGTCGGGATCGGGTCCGGTTTTGGGGCGGAGTCTGTGGACTTGTTTTGGGAGGGGGGAGGTGGCTTGGGGAAGACAGGGCTGCGCCTGGGCACGCGCAGGGCCGACCCAAGTCCTTGCGGGCGCTGGATTAATCCCGGGGTTTGGGCCCAGAACGCCGGTCTTCTTGCCGTCTTCCTTCTGTCTTCCTTTGGTCTCTACGCGCGGGGGGAGAAGGCGGCGTTAACCAAGGTTGGGGAATCACGCGACCGGGTTTGGCGGGGTTAGATGAAGAACGGGGGGTAAGGGGTTGACTAGATTATGCTTCTAGCGTTCGATTGGTTAGATACACTGGGCCTTACTTCGCATGCCCGCGTCTCGCCAGATCGTGCTATTTACTTTCGTTGAGCCATTTCTCAAGAAGTGGATGGCTCCCAACCCCGTGATGCCGAATAAGAACGCCCCAACGAATTCCTTCCTTGTTCTTCTTGACTGGCAGGGGAATATTGAAGCCTAATAAAAAGATGAACGAAGTCGCCAGCGCAAATATTCCCGCGCAGGTGGCAACATATCCCAGAGTGGAAGTATTGCCTGATTCAAGAATCTTAATCTGCCAGCTAAATATATATACAGAAAATGCAAATAATGGAATTATGCAGGAGACGTAGACAGTAGTTGAGAGAAAGACTATGATTTTAGCCACGCCGATGCGCTCACTGAAGAAATTGCTTAGAACAATCGGAGTGGTCAACGCTGCACTGTCTTGGCCATAGTACAGTCCGTACATTCCAAAATAGAACCCCGGAAGTCTCATTTTAACTCCTTCGCGAGACCGCATGGTGATCACCATCCATACAGTCTGAAGCTGAGTCATCGTAACAAAGAAGAGTAAGGACGCAATAAATGTGTAGTAAGGGACAGGAACGGAGGCAGTTAGGCCTTCAAATGAAACACTTACTGCATCTCCCTTCCCAAGTGTGTTTAGGACAATGTAGCAAATTAAAATGCGTAAGCAACTTCTCAAAAATGCATTGATGTATTCGGCCTGAATTTCCCCAAGGCGAATGTAAATCTCATGCCACGATTTTCCGCCGAGCTTCAAATGTCTGAGGGTGCGGTGAAACTCATGGCGTTTGAATTGACTTAAAGAAATCCACCTGGCCGTTTTCATACATCCAACTCCTCCACGAACCTTGCGTTCTCCTGAATATACTGGAAGCGCAGTTCCGGTTTCTTGCCCATCAGGCGCTCCACCAGGTCGCCGGTCTCGCCGGGGTCTTCCTCGACGATGGTCACGCGGATCAGTTGCCGTGTCAGGGGGTTCATCGTGGTGTCTTTGAGGTCCTTCGCGTCCATCTCTCCCAGACCTTTGAACCGCTGGACGTCGATTTTTCCACGTCCGCCCAGGCCCTTGGCCAGCATCAGCTCTTTTTCGGCGTCGTCGGCGACGTAGATGCGGCGGGCGCCCTGGGTCAGGCGGTAGAGGGGCGGGCAGGCCAGATAGAGGTGGCCCTTGTCGATCAGGGGGCGCATCTGGGCGAAGAAGAAGGTCATCAGCAGGCTCGCGATATGAGCGCCGTCGACGTCGGCGTCGGTCATGATGATGATTTTATCATAGCGCAGGTCGTCGACATTGAATTTGGCGCCCATGGTGACGCCAAGGGCCTCGCAGATATCGCGGATTTCGGAATTGTCGTGCAGTTTGGCGGAAGCCGCCCCAAGGACGTTGAGGATTTTACCCTTGAGGGGCAGGAGGGCTTGCGTCTCGCGGTTGCGGGCGGCTTTGGCGGAGCCGCCGGCGCTGTCGCCTTCGACGATGAACAGCTCGGTGCCCTCGCGGTTTTTGGCGGAGCAATCGGTGAGTTTGCCGGGCAGGCGGAGTTTCTTGGTCGCCGTCTTGCGGGCGGTCTCTTTTTCCTGCCGGCGTTTCAGGCGCTCCTCGGCGCGCAGGATGACGAAATCTAGGATGGCGCCGGCGGATTTGGTATTGCCGGCGAGCCAGTTGTCGAAATGGTCACGCACCGCGCCTTCGACGTATTTGACGGCTTCCTCGGTCGCCAGACGGTCCTTGGTTTGGCCGACGAATTGCGGTTCGCGGATGAAGCAGGAGACGAGGGCGCAGCCGCCGGTGGTCAGATCCTCCCGCGTGATCAGCTCGGTCTTGCGGTTTTTGGTGAGGTCGCCGTAAGCGCGGATGCCTTTGAGGATGGCGTTCCAGAAGCCGGTCTCATGCGTGCCGCCCTCGGGGGTGGGCACGGTGTTGCAATAGGACTGGATGAAGCCGTCGCGGGCCGGGGTCCAGTTGACGGCCCATTCGACCGAGCCGGGGACGCCGTATTTCTCCTGAAAGCCGACCTTTCCGGCGAAGGGTTTGTCGGCGTAGGTGGTGGTCTTCTCCAGCGTGTCGGAGAGGTAATCGGCGAGGCCGCCGGGGAAGTGGAAGGTGGCCTCCTGCGGCATGTCGCCGTCGGGGATTGCGGATTTCCAGCGGATTTCGACCCCGGAGAAGAGATAGGCCTTGGAGCGGACCATCCGCATCAGGCGGGCGGGGCGGAAGGATTGCGCGCCGAAGATCTGGGCGTCGGGGTGGAAGGTGACCGAAGTGCCGCGGCGGTTGGCCACGGGGCCGACCTTGCGGATCGGGGCCAGAGGTTTGCCGCGCGAGAAGTTCTGGGCGTAAAGCTCCTTGTTGCGGGCGACCTCGACATCCATGCGGTCGGAGAGGGCGTTGACCACGGAGGAGCCGACGCCGTGGAGGCCGCCCGAGGTCTCGTAAGCCTTGCCGCCGAATTTGCCGCCGGAGTGCAGGGTGCAGAGGATGACCTCCAGCGCGGACTTGTCGGGGAATTTCGGGTGGGGGTCGACGGGGATGCCACGGCCGTTGTCGCGGACGGTGAGGGCGCCGTCCTCGTGCAGTTCGACCTCGATGCGGGTGGCGTGACCGGCCACGGCCTCGTCCATCGCGTTGTCGATGATCTCGGCGGCGAGGTGGTGGTAGGCGCGTTCGTCGATGCCGCCGATGTACATGCCGGGGCGGAGGCGGACGGCCTCCAGGGGTTCCAGCACCTCGATGGAGGAGGCGTCATAGGTCTCGGGTGTGCTGGAGAGGAGGTCGTTCATGGGCGGGGGCGTTCCTTAAGGGGGGCCTGATGTTGTTGTGCGCCATTAGACACTGGCAAGGGGTAGGGGCGCAAGGGCGGGGGGCGGAGACAGGAAACCGCCGTGCCCGGGGTGGGCGCGGCGGTTCGGGGCGTGCTGAAGCCTTGGGCGGCGGCTCAGGCCGGTTCGGCGCTGCGCTTCTCCCACATGGCCTGGAAGGCGGGGCGGGCTTGGGCGCGGGCGAGCCAGGCGGTGACGGCGGGGAATTCGGACAGGAGCGTCGGGTGGCTTTGCGCGTAGCGCAGGCATTCGGCGGTGTTGATGTCGGCCACGGTGAAGCGGTTGCCCACCAGCCAGTCCGACGTTTCAAGCTGGCGTTCGAGGCGGGCGAGGGGGCGGCGCAGCTTCTCGGCGCAGATGGCGATCTGGGCCTGACCCTCGGCGGTTTCGCCGGCATTGGCCTGGGTGTTGAGGATGTCGAGGGCGGGGCCTTCCAGCGCGGTTGCGGCGAAAAGGGCCCATTGTTCCATCAAGGCGGCCTCGGCATCTGTTTGGGGCCCGAGGGCACCACCATAACGGCGGGCGATGTAGAGGGTGATGGCGAGGCTTTCGGAGAGGACGAGGCCGTCTTCCACAAGCGCCGGGACTTGGCCGATCGGGTTGACGGCGAGGAACTCCGGCGAGGCGGTGTTCAGCGGCGCGTCGGGCGCCTTGGGCTGGTTCAGGCGGTAGGACTGGATCACCGGGACATGGGTGAACTCCACCCCGCATTCGGCCAGCAGCCAGAGGGGCCGCGAGGCGCGGGAGCGGTAGACGCCATAGAGTGTGATCATGCGAGCAGTCCTTCTCAGCCGTTTGGCGCGACCTTAGTGCGGTCAAAGCCCAAGGAAAAGGGGTGGCTTGCTGCCCCTTGGATGAGCAGATATGAACCCTCATGGCCCAAGTTTTGATCAGAAATTTCATCCCGCATTCCCGCGCCATGCTGGTGCTTGGGCTGCCCTTGATCGGCAGCAACCTGGCGCAGATGGCCTTGCATGTGACCGATACGGTGCTGTTGGGTCGCTATGGCGTGACCGAGCTGGCCGCCGTGACCATTGCGGCCACCTGCTTTTTCGTCGTCTTCATCTTTGGCTCGGGGTTCGCGCAGGCCATCATGCCGATGATCGCCCATGCGGTCGGGCGCGGCAACGAGACCGAGGTGCGGCGCGATGCGCGGATGGGGCTGTGGCTGTCGCTGGGCTATGGGCTTTTGACCTATCCCTTGTTCTGGACCTCGGGGAAGTGGCTGCTGTTTCTGGGGCAGGAGCCGGAGGTGGCAAAGCTGGGTCAGGATTTCCTGCGCATCGCCGGGCCGGGGATGGTGCCGGCTTTGCTGGTCATGGCGCTGAAATCCTATCTGTCGGCGCTGGGGCGGACCCAGGTCGTGCTGTGGGTGACGCTGGTCGCGGTTCTGGTCAACTTCGCCTTGGGCTGGTCGCTGATCTTTGGCGAATGGGGCGCGCCGGAGCTGGGGGTGCGGGGGGCTGCGATTGCGACGCTGACCGTGCAATGGCTCAGCTTCGTCACCCTGGCGTTTTACGCGCATTTCCACCCGATGCTGCGGCGCTTCCATCTGTTCAGCCGGTTCTGGCGTGCCGACCCTGCGGCCTTGCTGCGGGTGTTCCGGCTGGGCTGGCCGATCGGGGTGACGGGTTTGGCGGAAAGCGGCCTGTTCTCGGCGGCCTCGGTCATGATGGGCTGGGTCGGCACCGTGCCCTTGGCGGCGCATGGGATTGCGATGCAGGTGGCCTCGCTTGCCTTCATGGTGCATCTGGGCCTGTCGAGTGCGACCACGGTTCTGGCCGGGCGGGCGGTCGGGGCGGAAGACCCGCGCGCCTTGCGCGAAGTGGCCTTGACCGGGATCTGCCTGTCGGTCGGGCTCTGTCTGATCGGGATCCTGTTGTTCCTCAGCTTTCCGGTCCAGATCATCAGCCTGTTTCTGGATACGACCAAGCCGGAGGCCCCGGCCATCCTGTTCACCGGCACCGGGCTTCTGGCGCTGGCGGCGCTGTTCCAGATGGGCGATGCGATGCAGGTCATGGCCTTGGGGCTGCTCCGCGCGATCCATGACACCAGGGTGCCGATGTGGGCCGCGGCCTTCAGCTATTGGGGCATCGGCATCCCGTCGAGCTATATCCTCGGCTTTCACTTTGGCCTCGGCGGCGAGGGGATCTGGCTGGGGCTTTGCGTCGGGCTGTTGTTCGCCTCGACCAGTCTGATGCTGCGCTTCTGGCGCAAGGCGCCTTTGGCCGAGGTCTGATCAGTCGTCGTCTTTGGAGACGAGGGTTTTGGTCAGGCGTTCCGACTTGCGCCGCACCAGCGTGGTGCGCAGGTCGTGCATGGCCAGCAGCAGCTCATCTGTAACCTGATCCAGCTGCGCCTCGGTGGCCTTGGCCTGCACCCATTGCGTCGTGAGGTTCAGATAATCGACCGCGCGCAGGATGTCGTCGACATCGCGCGCGGCGAGAAGTTCGGTGCGGTGGGCCAGCCAGGCCTTGATCTCGGCCAGATCGGCCTCGGTCAGGGTGGCGCTGTTGTGCGGCTTGATATTGCCGTTCTTGACGTTGACGGTGGCAATCTCGACCAGTTCGATCCGGCGCTGGCGGTTTTCGGTATCGACCCGAAACACCACCGCGCCATTCTCGCGGATGCGAAAGTAATAGTCCGGCAGATCGCCCGGCATCAGCTTCCCTTACTTCAGGCCCGCGCAGAAGGTCTGGATGCGGCGGCAGGCCTCTTCCAGCACCGCTTCCGAGGTAGCGTAGCTGACGCGGAAGTTCGGCGAAAGCCCGAAGGCCGCGCCGAAGACCACGGCGACGCCGGTTTCCTCGAGAAGGGCGGTGGCGAAGGCCTCGTCATCGGTGATTTGTGCACCGCCTGCCGAGGTCTTGCCGATGCAGCCCGCGATATCGGGATAGACGTAGAAGGCGCCCTCGGGACGCGGGCAGGTGATGCCCTTGGCCTGGTTGAGCATGGACACAACCAGATCGCGGCGCTTCTGGAAGATCTTGCGGTTCGGGGCAAGGAAATCCTGCGGGCCGTTCAGCGCCTCCAGGGCGGCATATTGGCTGACCGAGGAGGGGTTGGAGGTGGATTGCGACTGGATCGTGGCCATGGCCTTGATCAGATGCACCGGGCCTGCGGCATAGCCGATGCGCCAGCCGGTCATGGCGTAGGCTTTGGAAACGCCATTGCAGGTGAGGGTGCGGTCGTAAAGGCCGGGTTCGATCTGCGCCGGGGAGACGAATTTGAAATCGTCGAAGACGAGGTGTTCGTACATGTCGTCCGACATGATCCAGACATGCGGGTGCTTCATCAGCACATCGGTCAGGCCGCGCAGTTCGGCTTCGGAATAGCCGGCGCCGGTCGGGTTCGAGGGCGAGTTGAAGATGAACCACTTGGTCTTGGGCGTGATCGCGGCTTCGAGCTGGGCCGGGGTCAGCTTGAAATTGGTCTCGATGCCGGCCACGACCGGAACCGGGGTGCCGCCGGCCAGAAGGACCATATCGGGGTAAGAGACCCAATAGGGCGCCGGAATGATCACCTCGTCGCCCGGATTGCAGGTCGCCATCAGCGCATTGTAGAGCGTCTGCTTGCCGCCGGTGCCTACGGTGATCTGGTTCGGCTTGTAGGAAAGACCGTTCTCGCGCAGGAACTTGGCGCAGATCGCGGCTTTGAGCTCGGGAATGCCATCGACCGCGGTGTAGCGGGTCTTGCCGGCGTCGATCGCCCGCTTGGCGGCCTCGCGGATGTTTTCGGGCGTGTCGAAATCCGGCTCGCCGGCGCCGAGGCCGATGACGTCGCGGCCTTGGGCTTTCAGCTCCGCCGCCTTGGTGGTGACGGCGATGGTGGGCGAGGGTTTGACGCGGGCGAGGGTATCGGACAGGAAGGCCATGGCGGGCTCCGGATGGGTTTGATATGGGGCCTCATAGGCCCGCAGGCGGCGGGGATCAAGGAGGGCAGAGGATGGAAACTCCGCAAGCGCGGCTGAAACGCATGGCGATGCGCAGCTGGCGGCGTGGCACCAAGGAGATGGACCTGGTGCTGGGGCCCTATGCCGATGCGAAGCTTGCTACGATGAGCCTGGCCGAGCTGGACGCCTACGATTCGCTTCTGGCCGAGAATGATCAGGATCTGATGGCCTGGATGCTGGGGCAGAAAGCCGTGCCTGAGGCGCATGCGGGCCTGATCGAAACCCTGGCCCGGTTCGCCGAAACCCGGCTGCGCGCCAGCCAAGGCTAAAATTCGCGCTGAAAATTGCGGCGAATCTGGCGCGAGTTTACGATATGTTTGTGTTTTGTGCCGAGTCTGTACCGAGGCCCTGATGGGATAACGGTACGGAGAATTTCAATGACGCTGCAAGCGCCTCTGCTGGACGGATCGCAAAAGGCCCTGCTCGCGGGCTATCTGGACAGCCTGTCGATGCT
The DNA here is from genome assembly GCF_056403335.1 of Rhodobacter sp. P2_H5. NCBI lineage: Bacteria > Pseudomonadati > Pseudomonadota > Alphaproteobacteria > Rhodobacterales > Rhodobacter > Rhodobacter sp. P2_H5. The sequence continues at coordinate 37,869 of NZ_JBFUFS010000008.1, forward strand.
GGAACGCCTGCATCGGCTTTTGCTGGACGTGATCAAGGATGAATTCGAACGGCTGGGGATCCTGGAGATCAACTCGGTTCAGGCGCTGCTTCTGTTCAACATCGGCGAGAACGAGGTGACGGCGGGCGAGTTGAAATCGCGCGGCTATTACCAGGGTTCGAATGTCAGCTACAATCTGAAGAAGCTGGTCGAACTGGGCTACATGCACCACCAGCGGTCGGAGATTGACCGCAGGTCGGTGCGGGTCCGGCTGACCGAAAAGGGCCGCCGGGTGCGCGGCATGATCTCGGACCTTTTTGCGCGCCATGCCGAGGTGCTGGGCAAGCGCGGCGTCATCGACCCCGAGGTGATGGAGACGATCAATTCGTCGCTCAAACGGATGGAGCGGTTCTGGACCGAACAGATCCGCTATATTTACTGACGGTGCTTTTGCGATGCGCCGGAGGGCGCGCGGCGGCCCCGGCCGGGGGGGCTGCGCGCCCCCCCGGACCCCCCGCGCCCCGGCCGTGGGATGGGGGAGAGGGAAGCAGGCCGGGGCTCGGCCAGGCGGAAGGCGGTCTCGCGTCGGATCTTTGAGGGGCGATGGCTGCGTCTGGGCCGGGGTAGTCCGGGGAGTGGGTGGACGTGCGGCAGAGCTGTTTGGTCGTCGTGTGAGCCCTGCGCTGTGGGCGTGTGGGTGAGGGGGGCCTGCTCGGTTTTGCAGAGGGCACCAACTACCTTGTGCCGCGCGCGTGGGTGAGGGGGGGCAATCGTTCGCCATCGACTGGGCCCCTGCGCCGCGCGCGCGTGGGTGAGGGAGCGTTGACGTGACCTCCGGCAGCAGTGCAGGGGCAGGCGGCGGTCGGGGCGGCGCGGGTGCTTTCGGGCCGCCTGAGCGGGCTTTTCGCGGGTTCGGGTCCGGGTTTGCCGGGGGATCTGTCCGGCGCTGGCCCCAAGCGCAGCCTTCGGCTTTGCCGCGGGTCGGTGGTGACAATCTGCAAGGGGCACCGTGGATCTTGCCGCAGGGGGCGCGGGTCCGGTGCGGGCTCAACGCCAGAGATGGGCCTGACTGGCGAAAACGCCTTGCAGTTTCGCCAGCAGGCGCAGCGCGGGGCCCGGGCGGGGCAGGGCGCCTGAGGCGAGGCGCTCGACGGCGACTTCGGGCGGGCAGGGGCGGCGGGTCACGGGGTCGTAGTAGCGCGGATAGCGGATCAGGGCGGCGTGGATCAGGGCGTTGAGCGTCACGCGGGGCAGGGGATGGCCATCGGGCGCCCGGGCTCGGCGGGCGGGCACGGGGTCGAGGTCGCGCGTCAGGCCCCAGCCGGCATAGAAGGGCGCGCCGAGGCAGGTGACGGGCTTGCCGCGCAGGAGGGCTTCGAAGCCGAGGAGCGAGGTCATGGTCCAGACGGCATCAGAGGCCTCGATCAGGGCGATCGGGTCGGCGTCGCTTGCCACGACATCGGCGAGACCTTGCAGCACCTCGGGCGACAGGGCGCCGGGGCGCAGGCCGGCTTCGACATCGGGATGCGGCTTGTAGATCAGGACCGCCTCGGGATGGGCGAGGCGGACGGCCTGCAGGAGGGCCGCATTGCTGCGCACCTCGCCGGCGCCGAGGCGGATCGAGGCGTCATCCTCGACCTGGCCGGGGACGAGGATGCGCAGGGCGGTCGGGCCGGGGGAGGGGTTTGTCGCGGGAGGGTTTGGCGCGGGTTCGTCTGACGCTCGCAGGTTTGGTTCGGGCGAGAGGGATGGGGGCGGGTTTGATGGGCGCGCGTTCGCCGGAGGCGCGGGGCGGTGCGGGAGCAGGCCTGACGGAGGCGCGACCGGAGGTTCCTCCGCGGCGCCGGCTTCGGGGGACGCGGGGGCGGGCGTGGCAATTTGGGCCAAGTCGGGCTGGGCGCCGGTCAGGTTGTATTTGCTCAGGCGGGCGGCGATCAGGGTCTGGCGCATCGCATCGGCCCGGGCTTCGGCACCGGGAGGCAAGGGGCTGCGGATCATCGCCTCCAGTCGGCTCGGGCGGGTCGGGTCGTAATAGATGCCCAGATCGTCGGTCACGAGGCTGAGGGGCGGCACCAGCGCGGCGCCGAGCCCGCGCGAGCGCAGGAAGCCATCCTCGACGCGCAGGCAGGGCAGATCCTCGGGCGCCTTGCCGGCCCAGACCAGAAGGCTGCGCCCGGTCCGGGCCGCGAGGTCAGCCGCCTTTCGGGGATTTTCGCAGAAAATCAGGGGCCGGGTGCGCCCGAAGAATTCCTGCAGCCGGCGGCGTTTCCAGAGGCGCATGGCAGAGGCGACATGGCCCTTGCGGTCCTCGCGGAAGGCGCGGGTTTCGGCTTCGAGCTGGTCGATCACCTGTTCCAGCCCGCAAAGCCGATCGCGGCAGGGGTCGTACCAGGTTGGCGCCAGGATCATGGCGCCGGCGAAAAGCTGGGTGCGGGTGAGGGTGCGGCGGCGGCGATCAACCGGCGCGCGGTCGTCGCTGAGGCCCCAGCCGGCGTAGAAGGGTTGACCCAGGACCACCGGGCGGTGGCCGGCGAGGATCGCCTCGAAGCCGAGCTGGGAGGAGACGGTGTAGACGGCCACGGCCCCTTCGAGCAGGCGCCAGGGCGAGGCGGGCTGGTCGTAAAGGCTGACCCTTCCCTGCGCCTGAGCGGCGGAGAAATGGCCGGGGCGCAGGCCGGATTGCGTCTCGGGGTGGGTCTTGATCAGGATGCGGGCGGTGGGGTGCTCCTCCTGCGCCAGGGCCAGAAGCTCGGCGAAGCGGGCGGGGTTCGGGGCGGAGGCGTCGCCGCGGGTCTGGTCCACCACCAGCACATAGCCGGGCGGCGGCGGCTCAAGATCGGGGTCGTGGAGGTTGTATTTCGACAGGTCCAGCGCCCTGATCCGCGCCATCGCGGTGCGGGCGCGGGCCAGAAGATGGCCATCGTCCAAGGGCGCCTTGGCCAGGATATCCTCGATCAGGGACGGGCCGCTTGCGTCGAAATGCACGCCCTTGGGGTCGATCAGCAGGCCCAGGGGCGCATCGCCCATCCGTCCGGGGCGGAGCGAGCGCAGGAAGGCGTCCTCGATCCGGATCAGCGGCGCGCCGGTCCGCGCCGCCACCGCCTCGCCGCGCCAGGCGTGGGGCGAGCGGCCCCAGACCACGACGCCATCCTCCGGCCCGGGCAGGCCGAGGCGGACCTCGTGTCCGGCGAGGTGCAGGATGCGGCGCAGGCGCTTCTGGGTCAGAAAGCCGCCGGTGTAGGTAAAAAGCCGCCGGGGGAGGGCCCCGGCGGCTTCTGGATCGCGGTGGGCTGCCATGCCGGCTCAGAGGCCGGTGGCGCTGGCTGCCGTTTTGGCCGAGGCCGCCGTGCCGGTGATCGCGCCGATCGTCTTGTTCCACTGCACGAAGGGCGCTTCGGTGACATAGACGGTGTCGCCATCGCGGATCAGGAAATCGCGGGCGTCGAACATGCCGGTCGGCTTGGTCAGGTCCAGCACATAGACCATGCGCTGTGCCCCTTGCAGGTCGTGGCGGCCGAGGACGGCATTGGCGATATCGGCCGGTTCATTGCGCAGAACGAAGACCCCGGTCGGATCGGCGAGGTTGGAGGACAGGCCGCCGACGGTGGCGATCGCCTCCAGCGCGGAGAGGGTCTGGGTCTGGAAGGGCACCCGGCTTTGCGTGCCGGTGGCCCCGAGCGCCACGAAGGAACGGCTGTCCTGTTCGACCACGATCTGGTCACCGGGCCGCAGCGCGATGTCGAGCTTGGGGTTGGAGTAGAGGTCCTGCAGCCAGACCTTCTCGCTCCGTCCGCCGCGGGTGACGCGGACCACGGCGACGGGCAGCGGGATCGTGGCGCCGCCGGCCTTGGCGATCATCGCGGTCAGGGTGCGGGTCGGCGCGTCGATCGGGAAGTTGCCCTGGCCGCCGACCGAGCCTGCCACCGTCACGGTCGAGCCGTTGCCGGCCAGCCGTTGCACGATGACCTGCGGGTCGGGGGTCTGGGTGTCGAGCTTGCGGGTGATCGTGTCGCGCAAGCCGTCAGGCGTCTGGCCCGCCGCCTTGATCCGCCCGGCGTAGGGCACGAAGATATAGCCCTTGCCATCGACCTGCAGCGTCTGCAGCGCCGAGACGCGCTGCCCGGTGTTGCCCAGAAGCGGGTCATCCTTGACGTTCTCGAACACCGTCATCCCCAGCGTGTCGCCGGGCGAGATGATGTCCGACGGCAGAACCCCGGCATTGCTGAAGGAGGAGGAGAAGCCGAGCGCCGGCATCACCGCCGTGGTGCGCGTCACCTGCGGATTGACCGTCACGACAAAGGCATCGCCGCCATTCAGCACCGAGCCCGCATAAATCTCTTTCTTGTTCGGACCGGGTCGCGGCAGGCCGCAACTGGCGGTGCCCAACACAAGTACCGCAAGGGAAAGGGCCATTGCCCCCCTCGATCTCATCAAATTCACTGCCCGGGCTCCTTTGGTGGAGTTTTGCCTCAACTTTTGCCTGTAAGGCTACAGAACCATGGGGGAAAATGAAAGTGTTCTGTTCGGGCCCGCGCCCGGGGGTCAATTTACAAGGCGCAACTGTTGCCGCGGTGCCGCGTTTCCCGAGGTGAGCGCATCATAGGGGTCTTCGGGTTGCAGCATCATGTCGACGACCTGGCGCAGCAACTCGCGCCGCCCGCGGGCGGAGTAGAAGCCGCCGGGGATCTGGCTGGTCTCCAGAAGATAGTGGCGATAATCGCGGTAGGCGCGGCTGTCGGGGCGGGTCGGGCGGGCAAAGAACTCCGCCAGGCTCTGGTTCGAGACGAACTCCGGCTTGGCATAGACCGCGGCGCCAAAGACCTTGAGCGGCAGCCCGCGCCACAGGACCTGCTGCGCTGCGGTGGAGTTTACCGTCACCGCCGTGCGGGCATGGTTCAACAGCCGCGCAAGCTTGCCGCCGCGCACGAAATGCACCCGTCCGGTGACGCCATGCAGGCGGGCGAGGCGGGCAATCTCACGCGCCACGGGAACGCGACCATCCTCCAAAGGATGGGCCTTGAAGACGAGGTGATGGTGCGCCGGGGCGCCCTTGGCAAAGCCTTCGACCACCAGGGTCAGAAACTCCGCCATGGTGCGGAAGGGCGAATGCATCTGGAAGCTGCTGTCATGTTCCAGCTGCAAGAGCACGAGATGATAGGGAAATCCGCCGTGCTGGATCTTCCGGGTGGCCGCGAGCCGCTCCAGCCGGTGGACCGGCAGGAAGGCCAGTCGCTTGAGGTAAAGCCAGAATTCCTGGCCCACGGTCAGCGCCCGGTGCGGGCGGAAATTGCGGTAATCCCAGAAGCCGGTCAGCACAAACCAGTGGTACAAGGCCCCCCAGAACATATGCTGGCGCATGTCGCCCCAGCGCGCCGGAGCATCGGGCAGCTCCATGTCGAGCTGTTCCAGTGCGGTCTGCATCTGGCGGATCGACAGCTGCATCAGCCGCGAATGGCCATTGGCGCCGCCGCGTTCATAGGTCACCCAATGCGGGCGCAGATAGCCCTCCTCGAAGACATGGATCGTCAGGCCGAGCTCTTTCGCGATCAGGACCGCCTGGGCATGGATCGGCCGCGTGTCGCCATAAAGCACGATGTCGGTGATGGCCTTCTGCGCCACGATCTGGCGGAAGGCCGTGGGCCAATCCTCCTGCCGGCCCTTGAAGGCGATGAAATTGCCCGGCTCGCGCCACATGGCGCGGTCGCCCCGGTTGAAGCCCATGCGCCAGACATCCGCCCCCGCCGCCCCGAGCATCCGGCCCAGACGTGAAAAGAAGGGCCCATGCGGTCCCTGCAAAAACAAGAAGCGGTGTCCGGTGGCGGAGCCAGTCATGCGTCTTACGATCCAATCCCCTGTTCCATGGCGGAATTCTCCGCAAGGTAAAGGGGGAATTCTTACCAATCCCTGACCATTGCCGGGCAGCGCGGCAAATTTGAGGCGAAAGCCGCGCTTGCAGCGGGCCTGTGGCATCGCTACCTCATAGGTCAGCGCCTCGCGGGCGCGGGTTAAGCGGAGACTGCGGATGTTCACCGGGATCGTGACGGATATGGGCGAGGTGCTGACCCTGCGCCAGGAGGGCGACCTGCGCGCCCGGATTGCAACGGCTTATGACGTGGGCGGCATCGACATCGGCGCCTCGATCTCCTGCGAGGGGGTCTGTCTGACCGTGGTCGATCTGGGCGCCGCGCCGCGTGGCTGGTTCGATGTGCAGATCTCGGCCGAGACGGTGTCCAAGACCAATCTGGCGGGCTGGGAGCCGGGCAAGAAGCTGAACCTCGAACGCGCGTTGAAGGTCGGCGACGAGCTCGGCGGCCATATCGTCTCGGGCCATGTCGATGGCGTGGCCGAGGTGGTGGGCGTCCGCCCCGAGGGCGACAGCCTGCGCGTGACCTTCCGCGCCCCCGAGGCGCTGGCCAAGTTCATCGCCCCCAAAGGGTCGGTGGCGCTGAACGGCACCAGCCTGACGGTGAACGAGGTGGATGGCTGCGAGTTCGGCATCAATTTCATCCCGCATACCCGGGCCGTGACGACCTGGGGCGAGGTGAAGCTGGGCGACAAGGTGAACCTCGAGGTCGATACGATGGCGCGTTATGTGGCAAGGCTGCGCGAATGGGCGTGAGCGAGCGCATCGGCCATAATGGCGGGCCGAGCCTGGCGCCGGGCGAAAGCTGGCGCCGGTTCTGCTGGCAAAAGGCGCGGCAGGCGCTGTTGCCGACCCTGCCGATCGAAGTGCTGCGGCTGCGGGTGAAGCGGGCGCAGGACCTGGGTCTCGATTACCGCACCTATGCTTCGGTGCGCGCCGCGAGCGGGCATGATGTCGTGGCCTTCCTGTTCTCCTCCAACGCGCTGCGGATCTCGCGCGATCCGGCCCTGCCGGGGGATCGCGCCGCACGGCTGCAGATCATCCGCAACGCCCGCCGCATCGCTTTGGCGCAGGGCGTGGCGCCGGAGGTGATCCTCGATGCCAACGCCGCCTTCCTTGAGGCCGCCCATCAAGCCCCGCGCCCCTTCGCCAGCTTTGCCGAGGCCCGCGCCAGCCTGCGGAACGCCTTGCCCCATATCCCCGGCGACCGCGTGATCCTGGTCGGCGACACCGCGCTCGAGGCCGAATGGTGCGCCGCCGGCCGCCTCGCCGCCTATCTCCCCGCCGACCGTTTCTTCCCGGCTCCCTAAGCTGGAGGGGWGTTCCAGAGGGGCGCCGCCCCTCTGGCAGGGTGGTGCGGAGGGGCGGCGCCCCTCCGACCTTCCCCGCCGCAACCCGCCCCAAACGCACAATCGCTCTTCCCAAACCGCAGTCCCGCGCCCCTGCCGTCTCTCTGGCCTTTGCGCCGTCTTTTCGCTACACCGTCGCCGAGAGTTTGCGGAGCAGGATGATGAGCCAGATCAAGACAGAATTTTCCGATGCGATTTCTTCGGTCGAAGAGATCATCGAGGATGCCCGCCAGGGCCGCATGTATATCCTCGTCGATCACGAAGACCGCGAGAATGAGGGCGACATCTGCATCCCGGCCGAAAAATGCACCCCTGAGGCGATCAACTTCATGGCGACGCATGGCCGCGGCCTGATCTGCCTGACCCTGACCGGTGAGCGGATCGACCAGCTTGGCCTGCCGATGATGGCGATGAAGAACTCTTCACGCCACGAGACCGCCTTCACCGTCTCGATCGAGGCGGTCGAAGGGGTCGAGACCGGCATCTCCGCCAAGGACCGCGCCATCACCGTGGCCGTGGCCATCGACAAGACCAAGGGCAAGGCCGACCTCGCCACCCCGGGCCATGTCTTCCCGCTGCGCGCCCGCGATGGTGGCGTTCTGGTCCGCGCCGGCCATACCGAGGCCGCCGTCGATGTCAGCCGTCTCGCCGGCCTCGACCCCTCGGGCGTGATCTGCGAGGTGATGAAGGACGACGGCACCATGGCGCGCCTGCCGGATCTCATCGCCTTCGGCCAGAAGCACGGCATCAAGATCGGCACGATCAGCGACCTGATCGCCTATCGCCGCCGCCACGACAATCTGATCAAGGAGCGCGCCGCCAAGCGCGTCCATTCCACCCATGGCGGCGAATGGCTGATGCGGGTCTTTGCCGACGAGGCGCATGGCGACGAGCATATCGTGCTGTCGAAGGGCGATCTCTCGGGTGAAGCGCCGGTTCTGGTGCGGATGCATGCCCTGAACCCCCTGGAAGACGTGCTCGGCATCGGTGACACCCATGTCGGCGACCTGCAGGGCGCGATGAAGCTGATCGCCGCCGAGGGCCGCGGCGTCGTCGTCCTCTTGCGCGACACCACGATGAAGGTGGTCCTCGAAGGCGAAGTCTCGCCCCAGACCCTGCGGCAATACGGGCTGGGCGCGCAGATCCTCGCCTCGCTCGGCCTGACCAACATCACGCTGGTCTCGAACTCCGCCGCGCCGCGCGTCGTGGGCCTCGAGGCTTACGGCATTTCCATCCACGGCACCCACCCGATCAAGGAGTGAACCATGGCCGCCTCTGAAACCCACTACAGCCTGCCCCTGCCGGAATTCACCAAGCCGGTGAAGCTTCTGATCGTCGTGGCGCCCTATTACAAGGACATCACCGACAATCTGGTGGCCGGCGCCCGCGCCACCGCCGCCGCCGTCGGCGCCGAGGTTGACCTTCTGGAAGTGCCCGGCGCTTTGGAAGTGCCGACCGCGGTCAGCCTCGCCGAGCGTCTGGCCGAATATGACGGTTATGTCGCCCTCGGCTGCATCATCCGCGGCGAAACCACGCATTACGACACGGTCTGCAACGATTCCAGCCGGGGCCTGATGATGCTCGGTCTGGGCGGCGCCTGCATCGGCAATGGCATCCTCACGGTGGAAAACCGCGAGCAGGCCGTGGTCCGCGCCGAGCCCGAGGGGCAAAACAAGGGCGGCGGTGCCGCTGCTGCGGCCTTGCACCTGATCGCAATCTCGCGCAAATGGGCGGGCCAGACGAAAGGGATCGGGTTCCGCGCATGACGACCGAAAACAAGGCCGACAAGAAACAGATGAAATCCGCCGCCCGGCTTTACGCCGTGCAGGCGCTGTTTCAGATGGAATCCTCCGGCCAGACGGTTGAGGTCATCACCCGCGAGTTCGAAACCCACCGCTTCGGGGCGATCTATGACGAAGAGGAAATGGCCGAAGGTGATTCGGCCCATTTCCGCGCCGTGGTCGACCACGCCGTCAACATGCAGGCCAAGATCGACCAGCTGACCGACCGGGCGCTGGTCGCCAAATGGCCGATCGCCCGGATCGACCCGGTAATCCGCGCCCTGTTCCGCGCCGCCGGCGCCGAGCTCACCTCGATGCCGACGCCGCCGCGGGTTGCCATCACCGAATATGTCGATGTGGCCAAGGCCTTCTTTCCTGATGGCAAGGAGCCCAAATTCGTCAATGCCGTGCTCGACCATATGGCGCATGAGATCCTGCCCGAAGGCTTCTGAGGCCGGGCGCGTCCCGCAGGCGCCTTCCCCTTTGCTCCATAGGTGATTCGCCTTGTCGCTGCGCCGGGCCCCGTGCCCGGGCCGGCGGCAATAAGGTGGTTTTGTGTCGCCCGGCGCGGGACGCAAAATAATCAGGCTGTGATGGGCGGAAACTGGCGGGTGGGGCGCTGATCACGAATTTCGCCCCTCCCCTTGTCGCGGCGACGTGCTAGCCTCATCTTAAGCTGATCGACGTCCCAGGAGGAATCATGCCGAAGCTCGTTCGTCTGTACATCGTCAATGTCGTCCTCGGGTTTGCCGTGGCTGCGGCTTTCGTGGCGGCGCTTGTGGTGCTGAACGTGGCCGGGATCGGGCATCTGGTGATGGGGTCGGACATGGGGATCGTCGCGGCGCTGATGCTTTGGGTGTTTCATGGCGTGGTCTTCGCCGCGGTGCAGTTCGCCATCGCGGTGATGGCGATGGCCGAAGACAACGGCCCGCGCGGCGGCAAGCTGATCCCGATCCGCGTCGAAGCCACGGCGCAGCGCAAGATCCGCCGCTGAGCCCTTTCTGATCTTTTCCGATAGCAAAAGGCCCAAAGCATCGCTTTGGGCCTTTTGCTATCCGGGTGCTGGCGAAAGGGCAGGGTGGCGGGCCCGCAGCGGCCGTGGAGACGGTGTTTTCCCGAGAGCCAGAGGTCTCAGGTGGGCGCCAGGTAGCAGGACCAGGATCCTGTCAGAGCCAGCTCCCATTCGGTTGCTTATCGGCCACTGGAAAAGTTGCCTCACACGTGAAGAGCAGCACCCGCCACCGCTATAGATAGGCGCAGTGGGCCCGCTGCGCAAGGCTTGCCTGATGTTCACCTTTGGTTCATATTTGCGCGATGGATCAAGCTGACCCCTTTCCGGATATCCCGCCCGAGATCTGGCCCGCGATGCCCGGCCAGCGTCTGGCCCGCGGCGTGGCCCGGGCGCTGCGCGGCCTCGATTTCGTCACGGTGGAGGAGATGGTGCCGGCGCCCGGCCTGCGCGTCGATCTGATGGCGCTGGGGCCGAAGGGCGAGCTCTGGGTGATCGAATGCAAGTCGAGCCGCGCCGATTTTCAGGCCGACCAGAAATGGCGCGGTTATCTCGACTACTGCGACCGGTTCTTCTGGGCCGTCGATACGGAATTTCCGACCGGGCTGCTGCCCGAGGGCAGCGGCTTGATCCTCGCCGATGCCTATGATGCCGAGATCATCCGGATGGGGCCGCAAACCCAGCTTGCCGGCGCGCGGCGCAAGGCGCTGGTCCATAAATTCGCCCGCCACGCTGCGGCCCGGCTGCAGGGCCACCGCGATCCCGGCGTGGCTGGGCTGATCGACCGGATCTGACAGGTCCCGAAGATGGGCAGATTGCCCATCCTACCTCTGGCAAAGGCGCCGACCTTGGTTGGTAGGATGGGCAATGTGCCCATCTTCCGCCGGTGGCGTCACGCTTATTTCTTGCGGGGCGCGGGTTTGCCGCCCATCGACCTTGCGGCCTCGGCGGCGGCGCGGAGTTCCTCGGCGATGTCGAGCGCCTCGTCGGGCTCGAAATCCATCGGCAGTTCGGTGCCGTCATCGGCCTCGATATAGATGCGCACCATGCCCTGATCGGTCGGGCCGATCTGGATATTGGCGGACACGTCGCTTTGCTTGTCGATCCCCATGGCGATCCCTTTCGCTTTTCTTGCGGTTTGGGCGAGCCTGCGGCTTCTGTCAAGGCGGCGCGCCGCCCGCTCCATCCCGCGCCGGGGCCGCTCGCCGCGCCACAGGCGCCGCGCGGATGAATTTTCCGGTTGACCCCCCCGCCGCTTGCCCCTAAATCACCCCCCATCCGCAGCGCATGTTGCGGAGAGGATGTGCCGCTTTAGCTCAGTTGGTTAGAGCGCTAGATTGTGGATCTAGAGGTCCCCCGTTCAAGCCGGGGAAGCGGTACCATCACTCCCCCCCTGACATCTGAAATGCATTGCCCCGGCGCCTTGCGGGGGCTTTTGGCGTGGCGCCTTGCGTCCAAGGGCGGGGGTTTCACACCCCCGGCTGCGCAGCAGGCTGCGCAGCGCCCCCGTGGGATATTTTCCTCTGGATGAAGGAGAGGGCCCCGTCCGGCGGCGGTTCTGGCGCAATTCTGGCGCAATTCTGGCCTCGTCGGGTGAGTCGGACTTGAATAGTAGCTATGCTTATAATAGGTAATGCTCATGGAAACCCGATCTCTTGGCCTTTTGCTGCATGACGCGGCCCGTGCGGTGCGCAAGCGCTTTGAAGCGCGGTCGTCCTCCTATGGGCTGACCTCGGCGCAGTGGCGCTTGCTGGTCTGGCTCTGCAAGACCGAAGGCGGCGCGCCGCAGTCGCGCTTTGCCGATCTGTTGGAGATCGAGCCGATTTCCGTCTCGCGTCTCTTGGACCGGATGGAGGCCCTGGGCTGGGTCACCCGGGCGCCCGATCCGAGCGACCGAAGGGTGCGCCGGGTGTTTCCGACGCAACAGGCCCGCGACGTCTTTGCCAATTTCAAGCCGATCGCCGATCAGGTCTATGCCGAGGCGCTGGCCGGGATCTCTCCCGAACAGCACCGGGTGTTGATGGAAAGCCTGGCGCAAGTGATCAGCAATCTCGCGACGGCCGAGGAGATCGGCCAGAAGGAACCGTCATGAACGCGCAATCCACTGCCACGATCAGCCCCGACATGGCCGGCATTTCCATGGCCAAGCCCAAGCCGAAGAACCGGCGGCGCTTGTTGATGATCTCGGTTCCGGTGCTGATCGTGCTGGGGGCCGGGGCCTATTGGCTGAGCGGCGGACGCTACGAATCCACCGAGAATTCCTATTTCCATCAGGCCCGCATCTCGATCGCCTCTGATGTCTCGGGGCGGCTGGTCGCGGTTCATGTCACCGACGGGCAGGTGGTCAAGCAGGGCATGGTGATGTTCACCGTCGAGCCTGCGCCCTACAAGCTGGCGCTGGCGCAGGCCAATATCGCGGTCGATGCGGCGCGGCTGCAGGTGGCGCAGCTGAAGGGCGCCTATGACGCCGCGGTGGCCGAGGAAAAGGTCGCCGAGGATGACGCGCAGTACCAAGGCACCCAGCTGGCAAGGCAGGAGGCCCTGGCCGAGCGCGGCGTCAGCACCGGTTCGGATCTGGACGATGCCCGCAACAACGAGCGGCGCGCCCGCGAGACCGCCGCCGTCGCCCGCGTGGCGGTGGAAAACGCCCGCATCGCCCTGGGCGGTGACCCGGCCATCGCGACCGACACCCATCCCACCGTCGCCGCCGCCCTCGCCGCGCGCGATCAGGCGGCCTACAACCTGTCGCTGACCGATGTCCTGGCCCCGGCCGATGGCATGGTCTATCAGGCCAACAACTTCAAACCCGGCCAGTATCTGACGGCGGGGGCTTCGGTCTTCACCTTCATGCCCAGCAACGAGATCTGGGTCGAGGCGAATTTCAAGGAAACCCAGTTGACCCATATCCTGCCCGGACAGGCGGCGATGGTGACCTTTGACGTCGACCCCGGACATCCGGTCTCGGGCCATGTCGATGCGGTGGGGGCGGGGACCGGTTCGGAATTCTCCTTGATCCCGGCGCAGAATGCGACCGGCAACTGGGTCAAGGTGACCCAGCGCGTGCCGGTGCGGATTGTGCTGGACCATGCCGATACCGATGCGCCGGTGGTGTCGGGGATGAGCGCCTCGGTCTCGGTCGATACCGGGGTCACGCGGTCCTGGCGCGATCTGGTGCCGGCGGCCTTGTCGGGTAAATAAGATGAGCCAGCTGGGTCCGAACGGCGAGTATCCGAACCGCGGCCTGATCACCGTGATGATCATGCTGGCCACGATCATGCAGGTTCTGGACACCACGATTGCCAATGTGGCCCTGCCGTCGATGACCGGCGATCTGGGCGCCAGTCAGGACACGATCACCTGGGTTCTGACCTCTTATATCGTGGCGGCGGCCATCATGACGCCGGTCACCGGCTGGCTTGCCGACCGGATCGGCAAGCGCGAGCTGTTCATCGTCTCGATCGTGGGTTTCGTCGTGGCCTCGCTTCTGTGCGGCATCGCCTGGAACCTCAATGCCATGGTGCTGTTCCGCCTGATGCAGGGGATTTTCGGCGCGGCCATCGTGCCCTTGAGCCAGACTTTCCTTCTGGACATCAACCCGCGCGAGAAGGCCGGGTCGGCCATGGCGATGTGGGGCGCGGGGATCATGGTGGGGCCGATCATCGGGCCGACCCTGGGCGGCTGGCTGACCGAAAGCTACAACTGGCGCTGGGTCTTCCTGATCAACCTGCCGGTGGGGATCGTGGCGGTCCTCGGCTGCATCGCCTATCTGCCCAAATCCACCATCCGCCTGCGCCGCTTTGACTTTTTCGGCTTTGCGATGCTGTCCTTGGGCCTTGGCGCCTTGCAGATGATCCTTGATCGGGGGGGCGAGCTCGACTGGTTCGCCAGTACCGAGATCTGCATCTATGCCGCGCTGACCGTGACCGGCTTCTGGGTCTTTGTCATCCATATCAACACCGCCGATCTGCCGTTTCTGGAGCCGGCGATGTTCCGCGATGCGAATTTCCGGATCGGGCTGATCTTCATCTTCATCGTGGGGATCATCCTGCTGGCCTCGCTGGCGCTGTTGCCGCCGATGCTGTCGAAGATCTTCGGCTATCCGACGATCACCACCGGCCTCGTGATGGGGCCGCGCGGGGTGGGGACGATGATCTCGATGCTTCTGGTGGGCAAGCTGGTCCGCACGGTGGATTCGCGGCTGCTGGTGGTGACGGGGCTGTTGCTGACGGCAAGCTCGCTGTATTTCATGACCGGCTTTTCGCCGCTGATGAACGCCTGGCCGGTGATCTGGACCGGGGTGGTGCAGGGCTTGGGGCTGGGGCTGGTGTTTGTGCCGCTGTCGACCATCGCCTTTTCGACCATCGACGTGAAATACCGCGCCGACGCGACAAGCCTGTTTTCCCTGGTGCGCAACATCGGGTCGTCGATCGGGATTTCGGTGGTCTCGGTCATGCTGGCCCGCAATATCCAGACCAATCATGTCGAACTGGGCGCCGGGATGACCGCTTTCAACCCGATGGTGCAGGGGGCGATGCCCTCGGCGATTGCCGGCAACCCGGTGGCGCTCTCGCAGCTGGACGGCTTGGTGAACATCCAGGCGGCGATGATTTCCTACCTGGATGACTTCAAGCTGATGATGATCGTCACGCTGGCGGCGATTCCGCTGGCGCTGATCCTGCGGAAGCCCGCCGCCATGGCGCAGAAGGGCGCGCCGATGGCGGTGCACGCGGATTAAAGCAGACCGCGCCCGGCCAGGTTGCGCATCAGGGCGCCGGTGCCGAAGGCCCAGGGCGGCGCCTCGGTCGAGAGGCGCACCGTGTTGGTCAGCGCGCCAAGCGCCGGGGTCGCGATGGTGACCAGATCGCCCAGATGATGGGTGAAGCCCTCGCCCGGGCCGTCGCGGTCCTGGACCGGGGCGAACATTGTGCCGCAGTAGAGCAGGAAGCCGTCGGGGTATTGGTGATGCGCGCCGAAGGTCTGGGCCGCGAGATCGGCCGGATCGCGGCTGATCTCGGACATCGAGGACCGCCCCTCCAGCTTGAAGCCATCCTCCCCGGTCACGGTAAGCGTCAAGGTCAGGCGGCGCACATCGTCAAGGCTGAAGCCATCGTCGAACAGCCGGATCAGCGGGCCGATGGCGGCGGAGGCGTTGTTGTCCTTGGCCTTGCCGAGAAGGAGCGCCGAGCGCCCCTCGACATCGCGCAGGTTCACGTCATTGCCGAGCGTGGCGCCGCGGATCTCGCCCCGGGCGTTGACCGCCAGCACCACCTCGGGTTCCGGGTTGTTCCAGCGCGAGACCGGGTGCAGCCCGACCGCAGCGCCGAAGCCGACCGAGGCCATCGGCGGGCATTTGGTGAAAACCTCGGCATCCGGACCGATGCCGACCTCCAGGTATTGCGACCAGAGGCCCTCGGCGCTGAGGAGCTTCTTCACCTCGGCCGCCTCGGGTGAGCCGGGGCGCAGGTTGCGCAGGCTGGAGCCGAGGAGGGCGGCGATCCGGTCGCGGATGCCTGCGGCGGCGGCGGGGTTGCCGGCGGCGCGTTCCTCGATCACCCGTTCGATCATCGAGCCGGCGAAGGTCACGCCGCAGGCCTTGATCGCCTGCAGATCGGCGGGGGAGAGGAGGCGAGTGGTGTCGGGGGTGGCCTCGACCGAGGCGGCGAGCAGATCGGCAAGCGAGGCAATGGCGCGGCCTGGTGTGGCGGCGAGGTGCGCCAGCGGGTCCGGCAGGTCCAGAAGGGCGGACATGGTGGGGGCGGCCTTGGTCGTCACGTCATACAGCACGCCGTCGCGCAGATGGGCCAGGACCGGGCCGGTGCCCTCCAGCCAGACCCTGCCGACAAAGCTGCCCGGAGGCAGGGCGGAACCTGCGTTTGCGGATGCGGTCATGGCGTCTTCTCCCCTGCGATGCGCGGCCAAGCTAGGCCGGGGCGCGGGCGCAGGGAAGGGGGGCTGCGCGTTTTCTGCAAGCCCTTCATCGCGGGATGCACGTCAAGGTTGTATGGTTGCGCGACTCATGTCAGACCGCTTGCGCGCCTGCCGCAGCCTCCCCCCCGCCAAGGGGCAAAAATGCCTGCAGTTCAGGCAACTGCGCGACCGGGGCCGAGGCGCAATGCCCATTTTGCAGGCCGGGTTTGCGGATAAAAATCCGCCAGAATGTCGCCTGATTGCGACAAAGCGGCGCTTTATCCCCTGTACTTGGCCGGTGCCGCAAAATTCATCCCCGGCGCAGCTGCCGTGTGCTGCGGTTTGTAACAGCCCAGTTGACACAGAGGCCGGGGGACGGAGTAAGCTTCGGCCAAGGAGCGCAGGGGAGACCGCATCTTGGGATGAGGCGAGGCCTTACGCACCTTCAACAACGGGGCGATGCAAAGGCTCCGGCAGATAGCCGCGCGAGCGGACAACATAGGGAGACCTGACGTGACGAAAAACAAGTCGATCAGCCGCCGCGGGTTCATCAAGACCACGGTCGCTGGCGTGGGTGCGCTGGCCGCTCCGGCGCTGATTTCCTCCAAGGCGCTGGCCTCTTCGGGCGAGCTGAACTTCACCGGCTGGGCCGGCTACCCGGTCTTCAAGGAAAAAGTCTTCCCGACCTTCACCGAAGCCACCGGCATCAAGGTGAACTTCACCGAACTGCCCGACCAGGACGCGATGCGCGCCCAGGCCAAGGTGGCGCTGCAATCGGGCGGCATCGACATGACCGAGCCGACGATCGAACGCGTCGGCGCCTGGAACAGCGACGGCCTGATCGGCGCCTGGGATCCGGCGAAGCTGGCCATGGACAACTACCTGCCCGGCCTCGCCGATGGCACCGCGGGCGAACGCTCGCACAAGGACGGCAAGCTGATGTATGTGCCCTCGAACTGGGGCACCGAAGCGCTGGTCTACAAGAAGGACGCGGCCAAGCTGGGCGAACCGCCGACGCTCGGCGCGCTGTTTGACCCGGCCAACCAGGTGACGCTGCGCCCGCACTCGGCGCTGGCCGCGATGGGCCGCCATCTGGATGCCACCGGCAAGCTGCCGATGCCCTGGATCGAAGGCTATTCCGACATGGCCAAGATGGCCACGCTCTGGGACATCGCACTGGCCGAGGCCGTCAAGGCCAAGGGCAACGTGGTGCAGTTCTGGTCGGGCGAGAACGAAGCCCATGCCGGCTTTGCCGACAATGGCGCGACCGTGGGCCTGTGCTGGGATTCGACCGGCTACAACCTGCGCAATGACGGCTATGGCTACATGGCCCCGGACGAGGGCGCCTTCGCCTGGCACCAGGGCTTCGTGCTGATGAAAAACGCCGTCAACGTCGATCAGGCGCATGAGCTGGCCAAGTGGGTCTCGACCGCCGAAGGTTCGGCGCTCTGGGCCACCGCCTTCTCGGCCAACCCGGTCGGCAAAGGCGGTTCGGACAAGATGGATCCGGATGTGGCGACCTTCTACAACTCGGCCTTCGACGATGCGAAGCTGGCCAAGCTGTGGTGGTGGCCGGACCAGTCGGCAGAATTCCTCGCCAAGCGCGCGGAATATGCCGACAAGTACAAAGCGTCCTGATTTCGGGCCCTTGAACTCTTAGGGCTCAAGAACTGATGGTGCGCCGGGCCCCTTGTGGCCCGGCGTGTCATTCGCGGCATCGACTGTACGCGACAATGACAAACAACAAACGACCAACACGGGGACCGACCAACCGATGAGCGCCGGTATTGATCTGGATGACGTCTGCTGCGATTTTGGCAGCTTCCGCGCCGTAGACCATGTGAATGTCTCGATCCAGCCGGGGGAGTTCTTTTCCTTCCTCGGCCCGTCGGGCTGTGGCAAGACCACCATTCTGCGCATGATCTCGGGCTTCACCGACCCGTCCTCGGGGGTGATCCGCATAGGTGGCAAGGATATGAAGGGCCAACGCCCGAACCAGCGCCCGACCGCGCTGATTTTCCAGAACCTCGCCCTGTTTCCCCTGATGCCGATCTGGGAGAATATCGCCTTCGGGCTGGAGGTGCGCGGCGTGCCCAAGGCCGAGCGCCGGGCCAAGGCCGAGGAGCTGTTGCGCCTCGTCGATCTGCCGGGCGCTGCCGACAAGATGGCAAGCCAGCTGTCGGGCGGCCAGAAGCAGCGCGTGGCCATCGCCCGCGCCCTGGCGGTGGAACCTTCGGTGATGCTGCTGGACGAGCCGCTGTCCGCCCTTGACCTGAAGCTGCGCCAGCACATGCGCGCCGAACTGCGCGCTATCCAGAAGCGCACCGGCGTGACCTTCATCTACATCACCCATGACCAGGGCGAGGCCTTGGCCATGTCGGACCGGGTCGGCGTAATGAGCCAGGGCCGCCTGCAACAGGTCGCCAACCCGCGCGACATCTACAACAATCCCACCAACGGCTTCGTCGCCGCTTTTGTGGGGGAAAACAACATCTTCAAGGGCGTGGTCGGCTCCGAGGCCGGCGGTTTCGCCCGCTACGAGACCCCGCATGGCATCTTCCGCGCACGGGCCAATGTGCAGGGCGGCACCGACCTCAAGCTTTACGTCCGCCCGGAACACACGCTCCTTTCCGCCACGCCGGGCGTCGAAAACAGCGTGCCGGTGACGGTGACCGATGTGGCCTTCGAGGGCAATTTCATCTCGGTCCATGCCGTGACCGACACCGGGGCCGAGCTTCTGGCCGAGCTGCGCAACGACGGCTCCAGCCTGATCCCGAACCGGGGCGACAAGCTGCACATGAGCTTTGCCGCCGAACGCGCCTCGATCCTGCCCGATGGGCAGGTCCGGGGAGCGTAAGCATGGATGACCTCCTGCGCCGCTATGGCCCAACCCTGACCGGAGCCTTCATCCTGCTCACGGCCTTCTGGCTGCTGATGCTGGTGATCCTGCCCAACATCACCCTGTTCGAGGCGAGCTTCCGCCCCTATCTGCCGGTGGCCGAGGTCGGCGGGCCGAAGGATGTCTACTCGCTGGGCAATTACGCGAAGTTCTTCGCCAGCCAGACCGACACCAGTTTCTTCGGCTACAACATCCCGCTGCCGATCCACATGAAGATCTTCTTCGGCACGGTCTACTATTCCGCCATGGTGACGGTGATCACCTTCGTGATGGCCTATCCGCTGGCCTTCTACCTCGCCAAGGTGGTGACGCCGAAATCGCTGCCGACGCTGTTCCTCCTGCTGTTCGTGCCGATGTGGGTGTCAGAAGTGCTGCGCAGCTTCGCCTGGTGGATCATCCTGGCCTACAAGGGGCCGCTCAATGCCGCCCTGATGGGTCTGGGCATCATGGACGAGCCGGTGCGCTGGATCATGGGCTACCGCGCCATCATCATCGGTCTGGTCTATACCTATGTCCTGTTCATGGTCTTCCCGATCTACAATGCGATGCAGTCGCTTGACAGCAACCAGATCGAGGCGGCGCAGGATCTGGGCTCGCCCTGGTGGCGCACCCATTGGCGCATCGTGCTGCCGCATTCCAAGCCGGGCATCGCCTCGGGCGCGGTCATGGTCTTCATGCTGGCGGCGGGATCGCTGCTGGTGCCGGCGCTGCTCGGTTCGCCCACCTCGCTGTGGTTCACCCAGACCATCCAGCAATGGATGCTCGAGGCGCAGGACTGGAACACCGGGGCGGCCTATGCCTTCCTGTTCCTCAGCCTCTGCGTGGTCTTCGTGTCGCTGGTGATGTGGCTGTTCAAGGTCCAACTGACCGATATCGCGAAATAGGGGAGGGCGAGACATGGACGATAAAATGCGCCGGACCCTGTACCATATCTACATGGGTCTGTTTCTGGTCTACCTGCTGGTGCCGCTGGCGCTGATGGGGGGGGCGGCCTTCAACGACAACCGGCTGCCCTCGGTCTATCCGTGGAAGGGGCTGACCGACCGCTGGTTTGTCGAGCTGTGGAACGACGGCACGATGTGGAGCTCGTTCCTCAACACCATCCTCGTCGCTCTGGCGGTGGTGGCCGTGGCGGTGCCGGTCGGCACAGCGGCGGCGATCGTGGTGAACTCGGTCTCGGGCCGGGTCCGCTCGGTGCTTTACGGCTTCATGGTGGCGCCGGTTCTGGTGCCGGGGGCGGTGATCGGCATCTCGACCATCCTGTTCTGGAACAAGCTCAGTGTGCCGACCGGCCTGCACCTCTCGGTGCTGGGCCAGGTCAGCTATATCGCGGCCTTCGTGATGCTGATGGTGCTGGCCCGGCTGCAAAGCTTTGACGAGAACCTTGAAGAAGCCGCCCTCGACCTTGGCGCGAGCCATGGTCAGGTGATGCGCCGGATCCTTCTGCCGCATCTCTACCCGGCGATCGGGGCAGGCGCCGCCATCGCCTTCTTCCAGTCGATCGAGAACTTCAACGTCACGCTCTTCACCCGGGGCACGCAGCAGACCCTGACGGTCTATGTCTTCTCCAAGGTGCGGGCCGGGATCACGCCTTCGATCAACGCGCTGGCGCTTCTGCTGATCCTCTTCACCCTGGCCCTCGCCGTGGTCTACGAGATCCGCCGCCGCCGCCTGGCCCGGATCGAAGCCGCCCGCGAGGCCGAAGCCCGCCGCGCCGAAGACGCCGAGATCGCCTGAACCGCAACCGCCACATCCCAAATGCAAAGGGGGAGCCTCACCGCTCCCCCTTTTCGCTTTCATTTTGGCCCAAATATCCCCGCCGGAGGCTTCGACCTTGCCGCCGCGACCCGGTCTCAGGCGGTGCGCGTGGGTGTCTTGCTTTCGAACCAGCGGAACAGAAGCACGATCAGCGCGGTGATCGCCATATAGACGACCGCCAGCAGCAACAGCGGCTCGTAGACGATCAGCGTATCGCGGCGCACGCGGCCGGCCACGTCGTAGATGTCCATGATGGTGATGGTCGAGATCAGCGGCGTGGATTTCAGCTGCAGCACGGTCTCGCCACCAATCGTCGGCAGCACGCGCTGGATGGCCTGGGGCAGCCAGATCCGGCGGAACATGGTGAAGGGCGGCATGCCCATCGCCTTGGCGGCCTCCAGCTGGCCATGGCCGACGCCCTTGAAGGCCGAGCGCATCACCTCGCCCTCGTAGCCCGCGACCGACAGCGACAGCGCCAGCACCGCATAGGGCCAGGCCTGGCGCAGGATCGGCCAGAGCGCGGAATCGCGGATCCAGGGGATCGAGGGGAAGAGCGAGCCGATGCCGTAGTACAGCATCCAGATCTGCAGCAGCAGCGGCGTGCCGCGGATGATCGAACAGAAGACCCGCGCCGGCCAGGCCAGCCAGGCGGGGCCCGCGGCCTGGGCAAAGCCGATCGGGATGGCGAGGATCATCCCCACCACCATGGTCACGACCAAGACCCAGATCGTCGTCCACAGGCCCTTGAGCATCATGGCCTGATACTTCGGCTTGGCCAGCCAGTCCCATTGCAGGTTCCAGATGCACCAGGTCACGATGGCGGCGGCGATCAGGATCAGGAAAATACGGTGCGGCTTCAGGAACTCGCGCATCAGATCCTCATGTCGCGCTGGCCGCGCCGCGCCCATTTCTCGATCTTGCCGATCAGGAAGGTCGAGGACAGCGAGATCACCATGTAAAGCACCATGGCGGCGGGGTAAAAGACGAAGAAGGCCTTGGTCGAGGCCGAAGCCTGGGACGTGGCCTTGGTCAGTTCGGTAAAGCCGATGACGGCCAGAAGGGCGGTGTCCTTGGTGGCGTTGAGCCACAGGTTGGCCAGGCCCGGCAGTGCGTTCGAGGTCATCAGGGGCAGGGTGATGCGGCGGGCCATCAGGCTGGGCGACATGCCCATGGCGCGGGCGGCCTCGATCTGGCCGGCGGGCACGGCGAGGATGCCGCCGCGGATCACCTCGGTCTGATAGGCGCCCTGGACGACGCCCAAAACCGCGATCCCGGTCAGGATCGGTGAGATGACGACGCGGTCATAGCCCCAATAGGTCAGGGCATCGTTCAGAAGCCCGGTGAAGGCGTAGTAAAGGATCAGGATCAGCACCAGTTCCGGCACGGCACGGACCAGCGTGGTGTAGGTGGCCAGAAGATCCTTCAGGATCGGGCCGCCGTACAATTTGCCAAAGGCGCCGGCGATGCCGATGGCAAAGCCAAGCGCATAGGCGCCCAGGGCGATGATAACCGAATTGCCAAGGCCCCAAAGCAGGGTCGCCCCCCAGCCGCAGTCGCCAAAGCCCAGAAGTTCAAGCGCGGGGATCTGTGCGGGCGGGGGGCAGGTCATTATTTGCCGTAGATGTTGAAGTCGAAGTACTTCTTGGAGAAGGCGTCATAGGTGCCATCGGCCCGGATCGCCGCGATCGCCGCGTTCAGCTTTTCCTTCAAGGGATCGCCCTTGCGCAGGCCGAAGCCCACGCCCTTGCCGAGAACCGCCGGATCATCCTCGACCTCGCCGGCGCTTTCACAGCAGGCGCCCGTCGCGGTCTTCAGGAAGTCCGAGACGACCAGACCATCGGCCACGACCGCGTCGATGCGGCCGGCGGCGAGATCCTGATAGCTTTCATCCGAGGTCTGGTAGCTTTTCAGCTCCGAATCCGGGAAGTGCTTTTGCACATAGGCTTCCTGGGTGGTCGAAACCTGCACGCCGATGATCTTGCCTTTCAGCGACTCGGGCGTCGGCTTCAGCCCGGTGCCCTTGGTGATCATCATCGCGGTGGGGGTGTTGTAATACTTGTCCGAGAAGTCGATGGCTTTCGAGCGCTCTTCGGTGATCGACATCGAGGACATGATCACGTCGATCTGGCCCGCGTTCAGGGCCGGGATGATGCCGTCCCAGGCGGTGGGGGTGATCACGCAGTCAAGGGCCGCCTGCTTGCAGATCGCATGCAGGAAGTCCACTTCCCAGCCGGCCCAGTTGCCATTGGCATCCATCGCGGTGAAGGGCGGGTAGGCGGCAACATCGACGCCGACCTTGATCGGGTCGGCCATCGCGGCACTGCCGAGCGACAGGGCCGCCACCGCGGCCAGGACGAGTTTCTTCATGGTGATCTCCTTGTTGTCGGTTGGGCCCGCAGGTCGCTTTTCAGCCCACGGTTTTCAGGAATTGTTTCAGACGTTCGGATTTGGGCGCGCCGAACAATTCCTCGGGCGGGCCTTCCTCTTCGATGATGCCATTGTGCAGATAGATCACATGGCTTGCCACTTCGCGGGCAAAGCGCATTTCGTGGGTGACGAGGATCATGGTGCGGCCCTCGTCGGCCAGACCCTTGATGACCTGCAGGACCTCGCCCACCAGTTCGGGGTCAAGGGCCGAAGTCGGCTCGTCAAACAGCATGGCCTTGGGGTTGATGCAGAGGGCGCGGGCGATGGCGGCACGCTGCTGCTGGCCGCCCGACATGAAGGCCGGGTAGGCGCTTTCCTTTTCGGCGAGGCCCACCCGGGCCAGCAGGGCGCGGGCGCGGGCGATGGCCTCGTCCTTCGGGACCTTCAGCACATGGACCGGCACTTCGATCAGGTTTTCCAAGACCGTCATATGGGTCCAGAGGTTGAAGTTCTGAAACACCATGCCCAGGCTTTGCCGCGCCTTTTCCAGCTGGTGCTTGTTGGCGGCATGGCCATCGGGCTTCATCGCGATATGTTCGCCGCAGATCGCGATATCGCCCGCCGAGGGGGTTTCCAGAAAGTTGATGCAGCGCAGCATCGTCGATTTGCCCGAACCCGAGCCGCCGATGATCGCCACGACATCGCCTTCGCGGGCGCAGAGCGAGACGCCCTTGAGCACCTCATGCGTTCCGAAGGATTTGCGCAATCCGCTGACGTTGATCGCGATGGGTTGTGACATCGCAGTATTTCCCTGTTCCGGCATGTGGTCCCGCCGTTGCTTTTCCTGATCTGACCCAGCGGCGCGCGTTTGTGCAAGCGAATAATTTTTCGCCGCCTGGTCAGGTGGCTATTCGAGATTTGTATGGCGCGTGCGCATAGATTCTGGGCTTTCCTGCAAAAGCGGGCGCAAAAGCAGGACGAGAAGTTCAAAGACCAGAAACATCGCCCCTTCGAAAACCGAGCCCATCGGCAGGACTGACGTCGGGGCATGCTGGTCGCGCGCCATGGTCTGGACGGGAATCACCAGAACCAGATCGCTGGCCTCTGGGTCCGGCCCCTGCGGTTCCGCCGTCACGCAGGCGACAAGGGCGCCCGCGGCCCTGGCCTGACCGATCAGCGCCGCCACGGTGGACAGCCGCCCCGGGCCCGAACCCACCAGCAGAAGGTCTCCCGCGCCGACCGGCGGGCAGGACATGTCGCCCTGCACATGGACATCGCGGCCAAGGTGATAAAGCCGCATCGCCAGCGCCCGCAGCATCAGCCCCTCGCGTCCGCAGCCATAGACCACGATCTTTTTCGCGGCGGCGATGGCTTGCGCCAAAGCCTGCAGTTCCGCTTCCGACACCGTGGCGCAGCCTTGCCGCAGCTCTTCGGTGGCGGCGGCGGCAAGGTCGGCGAGGGTCGGCGGGGATGCGGTCATGGCGGCTCCAAGGGGTCAGGACAGGAACTTCGGCTCTTCAAGACCCTTGCCCGCGCCTTCGAAGGCAAAGACCTTGCCGGCGTCGGGGTAGGCGGCGCGTTCCGCCTCGGTCATGCCTTGCAGGGCGGTGGTGACGTAAAGCGTGGTCAGGCCGGGGCCGCCGAAGGCCGGGCAGGAGGTATGGGGCGCATCGACCTTGACCTCGCTGAGGAATTCGCCGGCGGGGGAGTAGCATGCCACCCGCCCGGCGCCCCATTGCGCGTTCCAGAAATTGCCCTCGGCGTCGATCGTGGCGCCATCGGGGAAGATCTCGGTCCCGGTGAAGTCGAGGAAGACCTCGCGCTCGCCCGCGGGCCAGCCGTCGTCGTCCAGCGCCACTTTCCAGACCAGCTGCGCCATGGTGTCGGCGAAATAGGCGGTCTTGCCATCCGGGGCAAAGCAGATCGCATTGGGGATCGAGATGCCGCCAAAAAGCTTGCGCTTCTCTCCCTTGAACAGGCGGTAGATGGCGCCCTTGCCCTCACGCCCTTCGTCTTCCTTCTGCATCGTGCCGATCCAGAAACCGCCCTGGCGGTCGGTCTTGCCGTCGTTCGGGCGGTTCTGCGGCTTGTCCTCTTCCAGGGTGCAGAGCGTCAGCGCCTCGCCGGTGTCGAGCGAATAGAGGAAGCATTCGCCTTCGCCCGCGATCATCACGACATAATAGCCGACATAGGCCATGGCTGAGGCCATCTTGGGCATCTGCCACGCGCGCGGGCCGTTGCCATTGCTCGACATCAGCGTGCCGTTGATGATGTCGAACCAGAAAAGTTCGCCCTGCGAGGGGTGCCAGATCACCCCTTCGCCCAGCTCGCAGCGACGGTCGTCATAGATCATGCTCAGGCTCCTGTCTGGGCTGCGGCGTCATAGGCCGCGACGATTTCACTGGCGCGGGCGGTGATCTGGTCCAGCGCCAGACCCGGCGTGTAAAGTGCTGTGCCGATGCCGAAGCCATCCGCCCCGGCCTTGAACCATTGCCCGAAGTTCGAGGCGCCCGCCCCGCCCACCGCATAGACCGCCGTTCCCTTGGGCAGGATGGCCCGCATGGCTTTCAGCCCGTCCGGGCCGATCAGGTTGGCCGGGAAGATCTTCAGCCCATCCGCCCCGGCCTTCAGCGCCGCAAAGCATTCGGTCGGCGTCATCACGCCGGGCCAGGAGGCCATGCCGCGCGCCTTGGTGGCGGCGATCACCTCGGGGTCGCAGTTGGGCGAGACGATCAGCGTGCCGCCGGCGTCCTGCACCTCCTGCACATCCTTGACCGTCAGCACCGTGCCGGCGCCGATCTCGGCGTGGTGGCCGAAGGCCTTGGCCATGGTGGCGATCGAGGTCATCGGATGCGGCGAGTTCAAGGGCACTTCGATCCGCGTGATGCCGGCGGCGATCAGGGCCTCCCCGACCGGCAGCGCCTCGGCCGGGGTCAGGCCGCGCAGGATGGCGATCAGGTTGCGCTTGTGGTGCAGGGCTTGGGTCATCTTATGCTTTCAGCTTGGCATGAAGGGCGGACAGACCCGCCAGGGTGCAGGCGGTGTCATCGAGGATGTCGGCTTTCAACCCCTGGGTGGCAAGGGCGCGGGCATAGGAGGCCGACAGTTTCGCCGCCCCGATCAGCTTGACCTCCTGGCCCAGCCAATAGGGCTTGGCCCCGGCCAGCTCGATCCCGATCAAAAGGCCCGACAGCCGGGCGCGGGCCTGGGCAGAGGTCAGGCCATGCAGCAGGCCCTCGGCACGCAGCGAAAAGAGACGCGCGGCGATGCGGTCGGGGCGCGACAGGGCCTCGTCCAGGCCCTCGTCGAAGGACGCATCGTCCCAGCCCTCGGCAGTCAGCGAATGGCGCAGGACGGATTGGGAGGAGAGGAGCGCGAAGAGTTCGCCCGTCATGTAGGTCTGGAACGAGACGACCTCGCCCGCCGAAACCTGCGCCCATTTGGAATGGGTGCCGGGCAGGCAAAAGACGCCGTCGAAACCGGGATAGAGCGCAATGGCCCCGGCCAGTTGCGTCTCCTCGCCGCGCATCACGTCGGCGGGTTTGGCCTGGGAGAGGCCGGGCGCGATGCGGACATCAAGGCGTTTGTCCTGGGTTGCGACCTTGATGAGGCCCTCGGGGTCGGTGGGGGTGCAGGGCACGGCGCGGTAGGTGGCCTCTTGCCAGCCCTGCCGGGCGCCGACCATGCCGCAGGCCAGAACCGGGGTCGGGCCTGCGCCGAGCCAGGGGGCGATCACCTCCAGCAAGGCGGCCTCGAACTCGGCGGGGGCGAGCTTGCCCATCCCCTTTTCGCTGCGGCCCTCGGCCAGGATCGCGCCATCGCCCATCGCCCAGGCCCGCATGTTCGACGTGCCCCAATCGACGGCGATCCAGGTGGCGGTCCCTGTTGCAGGCATGGCAGTCTCCTTCTTTTGCCCGGGAGTTTTGCCCTTTTGCGGCGCCAAGGGCAATTGCCGCTTTGAAAAATCGCACAAGTCTTTGGCAGGGGCGGCGGGGCCTGCGGGGGAAACGGCGGCAAACCGGCGCGGGCGGCTCTGGCACTATGGCCCGTCAGGCTCTGGACCTAACGCCGCCCTTGAGGAAGGCCGATGATGCGGATCATCTGGCTGGCGAGACCGCGCGGATGCGTGGTTCGATTCGTCATTTGAAAGCCCATGCCCGACGGCGCTTGTAGGAGAGACCGATGAACACGATGACCAACGACCTGAGCGGCGTTGTTGCGGCCGACAAGGCCCATGTCTGGCACCATCTGAGCCAGCACAAGCAATATGAAACCGTCGATCCCCGGGTGATCGTCGAAGGCAAGGGCCTGCGGGTCTGGGACGCCAAGGGGCGCGAATATATCGACGCCGTGTCGGGTGCGGTCTGGACGGTCAACGTGGGCTATGGCCGCGAGAGCATCGCCAAGGTCGTGGCCGATCAACTGGTCAAGATGAACTATTTCGCCGGCTCCAACGGCTCGGTTCCCGGCGCGCTGTTCGCCGAAAAGCTGATCTCCAAGATGCCGGGGCTGAGCCGCGTCTATTATTCCAACTCGGGCTCGGAAGCCAACGAGAAGGTCTACAAGATGGTGCGGCAGATCAGCCACAAGCATCATGGCGGCAAGAAGTGGAAGATCCTCTACCGCGAGCGCGACTACCACGGTACCACGATCGCAGCGCTGGCGACCTCCGGTCAGGCCGAGCGTGCGATGCAGTACGGGCCCTATCCCGAGGGTTTCGTGATGGTCCCGCATTGCCTGGAATACCGCAAGCAGTGGGATGTCGAGAACTACGGCGAGCGCGCCGCTGACGCGATCGAAGAGGTCATCCTGCGCGAAGGCCCGGATACCGTGGGGGCGCTGGTGCTGGAGCCGGTGACCGCCGGCGGCGGCGTGATCGTGCCGCCGAAGGGCTATTGGGAGCGGGTGCAGGAGATCTGCAAGAAGTACAACATCCTGCTGCACATCGACGAAGTGGTCTGCGGCGTGGGCCGGACCGGGGTCTGGTTCGGCTACCAGCATTTCGGCATCAAGCCTGATTTTGTGACCATGGCCAAGGGCGTGGCCTCCGGCTATGCCGCGATTTCCTGCACCGTGACGACCGAAGAGGTCTTTGCGATGTTCAAGGACGATGCGGCGGATCCCTTGAGCTATTTCCGCGACATCTCCACCTTCGGCGGCTGCACGGCGGGGCCGGCGGCGGCTTTGGAGAACATGCGGATCATCGAGGATGAGGGCCTCTTGGACAACACCCTGAAGATGGGGGCCCGGGTGATCGACAACCTCAATGCCCTGATGGAAAAGCATAAAGTCATCGGCGATGTGCGCGGCAAGGGCCTGTTCTGCGGCGCGGAACTGGTGGCGGACCGGGTGACCAAGGAGCCGATGGACGAGAAGAAGGTCGCCGCCGTCGTGGCCGATTGCAACGCGAATGGCGTGATCATCGGGATGACCAACCGCTCGATCCCGGGGCTGAACAACACGCTGTGCCTCTCGCCCGCGCTGATTGCGACGGCGGATGACATCGATGCCATCACCGGGGCCATCGACAATGCTCTGACCCGGGTTTTCGGCTGAGAGCGCCGGGGGTTTCACACCCCCGGACCTCCGTGGGATATTTATGGACCAATGAAATGGGGGGTGCGGGGGGAGAACTCCGCGCCCCTTGACTTTGGCGGGGCGCGCGGGGCCAATCGCGCGATGGAGGCCCTGATGGCGACGATCCCCCCCGAAGCTTTTGTCCTGCCGGCGGCCGAGCGCGGCAGCCTGCAACAGCGCATCCGGCAGATGGTGACCGAGGGGGTTCTGTCGGGGCGGTTCCGGCCGGGGGCCAAGTTGCCCTCGTCGCGCGGGCTGGCGGCGCATCTGCAGGTCAGCCGGCTGACCGTGACGCTGGCCTATGCCGAGATGGTGGCGCAGGAATATCTCGCGGCGCGGGGGCGGTCGGGTTATTTCGTCTCGGAAAACGCGCCTCTGGCCAGTGAGTTGCCGGCCCAGGCGGTGCGGGCCGAGGCGGCGGAGTTTGGCCGCATCGCCGGCCGCTTTTCCGGCCAGCGTGGCGTCGACCGGCCCGATGACTGGGAGCGTTATCCCTATCCTTTCATCTATGGCCAGGCTGACGCGAGCCTGTTTGACCATCAGAACTGGCGGCTTTGCGCGGTCCGTGCCTTGGGGCGGCGCGATTTTGCCGCGATGACGGCGGATTATTACGAGCGCGACGACCCCTTGCTGATCGAATACCTGCTACGCCAGATCCTGCCCAAGCGGGGGATCGCGGCGCGCGAGGATGAGGTCTTGCTGACCATGGGGGCGCAGAATGCGCTCTGGCTGACCGCGGCCTGCCTTCTGGGCCCCGGGCGGCGGGCGGCGATGGAGAACCCGGGTTATCCCGGCCTGCGCGCCATCCTCGGCGCCAGCGGGACCGAGGTCCTGTCGGTCGATGTCGATGCCGATGGCCTGCCGCCCGATGCGATCCCCAGGGGGATGGATGTGGTCTTTACCACCGCCTCGCACCAATGCCCGACCAATGCCACCATGCCGCTCGAGCGCCGCCGCGCTTTGCTGGAAGCCGCCGGGCGGGAAGGCTTTGTCATCGTCGAGGATGATTACGAATTCGAGATGTCGTTCCTGAAGCCGGTTTCGCCGGCGCTGAAGAGCCTCGATGCCGAGGGGCGGGTGATCTACGCCGGGTCCTTCTCGAAATCGGTGTTTCCGGGGATGCGGCTGGGCTATCTCGTGGGCCCGCCGGGTTTCATCCGCGAGGCGCGAGCGCTGCGGCTGATGTCCTTGCGCCACCCGCCGGGGCATATCCAGCGGACCATGGCCTATTTCCTGTCGCTCGGCCACTACGACACCCTGATCAACCGGATGCGCTCGGCCTTCCGGCGTCGCCGTCAGGTGATGGAGGAGGCGATTGCCGCCCATGGCCTGACCGTGGCCGGGCAGGGCGGTTTCGGCGGCTCCAGCTTTTGGATGCGCGCGCCGATTGATACCGAGCCGCTGGCCGCCAGGCTGCGCGCCGATGGCGTGTTGATTGAACCGGGGCGCACCTTCTTTGACCCCGCCCGCGAGGATCGCCACCACTACCGTCTCGGCTATGGCTCGATTCCCCAGACCAGGATCCCCGAGGGCATCGCCCGCATCGCCGCCGCGATGAAATAGGCCGCATCGCCGCAGGATGGGCCGCGAAAGCGAGGCATTGCACGCGTGCAATCGCGGGCAAGTCCTTGACACAAAAGGATATCGCCTGCGATATTAACGAAGTCTTCATCCCCGCCCGCAGCCTTGGCCTACTTGTCTGGGGGGACAGGGGCGCCGCGCGGAGCTCTGGCCCTATGGCGGGATCCGTACTGGACCTAAGGGCCGGGACATCGCAGGGCTACAACCTTGCCAAAGCCGAAACAGGAGCCTCCCATGCGCATGACCACCGAAGAAGCCTTCGTCAAAACCCTGCAGATCCACGGCATCGAGCATGTCTTTGGCATCATCGGCTCGGCCTTCATGCCGATCTCGGATATTTTCCCCAAAGCCGGCATCACCTTCTGGGACTGCGCCCATGAAGGCTCGGGCGGGATGATGGCCGACGGCTTCACCCGCGCCTCGGGCAAGATGTCGATGATGATCGCGCAGAACGGCCCCGGCATCACCAATTTCGTCACCGCCGTGAAGACCGCCTACTGGAACCACACGCCGTTGCTGCTGGTGACCCCGCAAGCCGCCAACAAGACCATCGGTCAGGGCGGTTTCCAGGAGGTCGAGCAGATGGCCCTGTTCAAGGACATGGTCTGCTATCAGGAAGAGGTCCGCGACCCTTCCCGCATGGCCGAGGTTCTGGCCCGCGTCATCCAGACCGCCAAGCGGATGTCGGCCCCGGCGCAGATCAACGTGCCGCGCGATTACTTCACCCAAGTCATCGACATCGACCTGCCCCGCGTGGTCGAGTTCGAACGCCCCACGGGCGGCGATCATGCTTTGGCCGAGGCGGCGGCGCTTTTGTCCTCTGCCAAGTTCCCGGTGATCCTGAACGGGGCGGGCGTGGTTCTGGGCGGCGCGATCCCGGCCTCGATGGCCCTGGCCGAGCGGCTGGATGCGCCGGTTTGCGTCGGTTATCAGCACAATGACGCCTTCCCGGGCTCGCATCCGCTCTTCGCGGGCCCCCTGGGCTATAACGGCAACAAGGCCGGGATGGAGCTGATTGCCAAGGCCGATGTGGTTCTGGCCTTGGGCACGCGGCTCAACCCGTTTTCCACCCTGCCGGGCTATGGCCTCGATTACTGGCCGAAAGAGGCCAAGATCATCCAGGTCGATATCAACCCCGCCCGCATCGGCCTGACCAAGAAGGTCACCGTTGGCATCATCGGCGATGCGAAAGCGGTCGCCGAGGGGATCCTCGCGCGGCTGTCCGGCACGGCGGGGGATGAGGGCCGCACCGCGCGGCGCGATCTGATCGGGGTGACGAAATCCCGTTGGGCGCAGGAACTGGCCTCAATGGACCACGAACAGGACGACGTGGGCACCACCTGGAACCAGCGCGCGCGGTCGGCCAAGCCCGATTGGATGAGCCCGCGGATGGCCTGGCGCGCGATCCAGAGCGCCTTGCCGAAAGAGGCGATCATCTCCTCCGACATCGGGAACAACTGCGCCATCGGCAACGCCTATCCGACCTTTGAAGCGGGCCGCAAGTACTTGGCGCCGGGGCTTTTTGGGCCTTGCGGCTATGGTCTGCCCTCGGTCGTGGGGGCCAAGATCGCTTGCCCGGATACCCCGGTCGTGGGCTTTTCCGGCGACGGCGCCTTTGGCATCGCGGTCACCGAACTGACCGCGATTGGCCGGGGCGAATGGCCGGCGATCACGCAGGTCGTGTTCCGCAACTACCAATGGGGCGCGGAAAAGCGCAACTCCACCCTGTGGTATGACGACAATTTCGTCGGCACCGAGTTGAACGAGGGCGTGTCCTATGCCGGGATCGCCCAGGCTTGCGGGCTGCAGGGCGTGGTGGCCCGCACGATGGAGGAGCTGACCGCGGCGCTGCGCAAGGCGATCGACGATCAGATGAACCATGGCAAGACCACGCTGATCGAGGCGATGATCAACCAGGAACTCGGCGAGCCCTTCCGCCGCGACGCGATGAAGAAGCCGGTGGAGGTCGCCGGGATCTCCAAGGCCGACATGCGGCCCCAGGTGGTCTGATGGCTTACGATCTGGCGATTGTCGGCGCGGGGATTTTGGGGCTGGCCCATGCTTTGGCCGCCACGCGCCGGGGGCTGAAGGTCGTGGTGGTGGACCGGGAAGAGCAGGCCATCGGCGCCTCGGTCCGCAATTTCGGCTTTGTCACGGTGACGGGTCAGCAGGCGGGGGCGTGTTACGCCCGCGCCATGCGCAGTCGTGACGTCTGGGCCGAGGTGGCGCCCAAGGCCGGAATTGCCATTGAACATCAGGGGCTTCTGGTCGTG
This sequence comes from Rhodobacter sp. P2_H5, assembly GCF_056403335.1. Taxonomy (NCBI): domain Bacteria; kingdom Pseudomonadati; phylum Pseudomonadota; class Alphaproteobacteria; order Rhodobacterales; genus Rhodobacter; species Rhodobacter sp. P2_H5. Next base: position 70,212 of record NZ_JBFUFS010000008.1, read on the forward strand.
GCGCAGCGGCCGGAGGCGATGGACTGCCTTGAGGCCTTCATGGCCACCGAGATGGGGCAGGGCTGTCACCTTCTGACCGCCGCCGAAACCACGGCGCAGCATGGCGCGATCCTGTCGGGCAACCCCATTCAGGGCGCGCTCTGGTCCAGCCATGACCGCCGTGTCGAAAGCCGCTTTGCGATTGCCAAGCTCGCCGCCTGGATCGAAAGCCTGGGCGTGACCTTCCTGCGCAAGACCCTGGTGAAAGAGGTGCAGCCGGGGCGGCTTCTGACCACCTCGGGCGCCATCGAGGCCACCCAGGTCGTGGTCTGCCCCGGTGACGACATGCTGACGCTGTATCCGGAGGTCATCGCCCGCCACCAGATCACCCGCTGCCGGCTCCACATGATGAAGGTGAAGCCCGCAACCCCGATCAAGCTGCCGGGCTCGATCATGTCGGACCAGAGCCTGGTGCGCTACCTCGGCTATGCCGAACTGCCGGAATCCGAGCCGATCAAGGCCCGCCTGCGCGCCGAACAGCCGCGCACGCTCGCCGAGGGCATCCACCTGATCGTGGTGCAGGGCGCCGATGGCGGGTTGATCGTCGGCGACAGCCACCATTACGACTGGTCGCCCTCGCCCTTCCAGCGGGCCGAGGTCGATGACCTGATCATGGAGGAACTCCACGCGGTCCTGAACGTGCCGGGCGCCCGGATCACCGAGCGCTGGAATGGCACCTATGCCTCGGGGCCGGAGACGATGATGCGCGAGACGATCGATGATCAGACGCGGCTGGTCATCGTGACCTCGGGCACCGGGGCCAGCACCTCTTTCGCCATCGGCGAGGAAACCATTGACGAGATTTACGGGAGAGCATGATGCTGAAAGCGGCGGTATTCGACTGGGCGGGCACGGTGATCGATCACGGGTCCCAGGCGCCGATGGGGGTTTTCGTCAAGGCTTTCAAAAGCTTCGGCGTCGACATTACCATCGCCGAGGCCCGCGGCCCGATGGGCATGGCCAAGCGCGACCATATCAAGACCCTGATGAGCGCCCCGCGCATCGCCGAGGCCTGGAAGGCCGCGCAAGGCTCGGCTCCGGACGAGGCGGCGATCGACCGGGTCTATGAGGTCTTCGTGCCGATGAATGTCGAGGCGGTGACCGATTACTGCACGATGATCGCAGGCGCCGTCCCTGCCATCAACCGGATGCGGGCGCGGGGGCTGAAGATCGGCTCGACCACCGGCTATACGCGCTCGATCATGGCCAAGGTGCTGCCCTTGGCCAAGGCGCAAGGCTATGAGCCGGACAACCTGGTTTGCGCCGGAGACCTCTCCGAAGCGCGGCCCTCGGCGATGATGATGTACCGGACCTTCCTCGACCTCGGCGTCTGGCCGGCCTGGGCTGTCGTGAAGGTCGATGACACCGGCGTCGGCATTGGCGAGGGGCTGAATGCGGGCTGTTGGACGGTGGGGGTGGCGATCTCGGGCAATGCCTTTGGCCTGAACCCGGCGGAAACGGCGGCTTTGACGGCTGAGGAATATGCCACGATGAAGGCTTCCGCCTATGCCGACCTGCGCCGGACCGGGGCGCATTATGTCATTGATTCGGTGGCCGATATCGACGCGGTTCTCGATGACATCGAAGGCCGCCTCGCCCGTGGTGAGCGCCCGTGACGCTGCCCTTTGACCTGGGGCTTGGCGCGGCGGTCTGGATGGGCTTTGCCATCCTGATCTCGGCCTTCGTGCGGGGCTATTCCGGCTTTGGCTTTTCGGCGCTGGTGATCGCCTCTTCGGGGCTGGTCACCAACCCCTTGCATTTCGTGGCCGTCGTCATGCTTTGCGAGGTCGTCATGTCGGTGCAGGCCTGGAAGCATGTCGGCCCCGATGTCGACTGGCGGCGGGTGATCCTGCTGTCGCTGGGGGCTGCGGTGGGCCTGCCGCTCGGGCTTTGGGCGCTGACCTCGATCTCCGCCGATGCGGCGCGGGCGGTGATTTCGGGCTATGTGCTTTTGATGTGCGTGGTCCTTCTGATCGGCTGGAAGCTGAAGCACGAGGTGGGGACGGCGGGGAATTTCGCGGCCGGCGTCGTCTCCGGCCTCGCCAATGCGCCGGGGATGGGCGGGCTGCCGGTGGCGGCCTTTTTCGCTGCGCAAAGCATGAATGCTTCGGTCTTCCGCGCGACTTTGGTGGCCTACTTCCCGATCCTCGATATCTATTCGGCGCCGATGTACTGGCTGAGCGGGATGGTGACCTGGGACACGCTCTGGGCCTCGCTCATCACGCTGCCGCTGGTTTTCCTGGGCAACTGGCTGGGGTCACGGCATTTCCTCAACACAGACCCGCAGGATTTTCGCAAGTTTGCCATAGGTTTGCTGGCCTTTCTTGCCACGCTTGGCCTTTTGAAGTCGGTGCTGTGAATGCTGCTTGTGGTCAATGCCGGGTCGTCCTCGGTCAAGCTGGCGGTATTTGACGAAGGCCTGGCCGAGGTGGCGCAGGCGCGGCTGGAGGAGATCGGCTCCACCGGCCCCGCCACCCATCTGGAGGCTTTGGAGCAGGGTCTGGCGCAGATGGCCGTGCCCTTCACCAGCCTGAAGGCCGCAGCCCACCGCGTCGTGCATGGCGGCGCTAGTCTGACCCACCCGACCCGGATCACGCCCGAGGTCGCGGCCAAGATCGAGGCCTGCATCCCCCTCGCCCCCCTGCACAACCCGGCCAACCTGACCGGCATCAGCGCGCTGGAGCGGCTCGCCCCCGACCTTGCGCAATTCGCCAGCTTTGACACCGCCTTTCACGCCACCAACCCGGAAGTCGCCACCCGCTACGCCCTGCCGCCCGAGGCCGAGGCGCTGGGCCTGCGCCGCTACGGCTTTCATGGCTTGAGCTACGCGAGCCTGGTGCGCAAGTTGCGCATGGCTGGCCCGCTGCCGCGCCGCCTGCTGGCCTTGCATCTGGGCAATGGCGCCTCGCTGTGCGCGATCCTGGACGGGTGCTCGGTGGCCACCACGATGGGCTATTCCCCTTTGTCGGGCGTGACCATGGGCACCCGCACCGGTGATATCGACGGCAACGCGGTGCTGCGCCTGGCCGAGGTCAACGGGCTGGAGGCGGCGAGCCGGATCCTCAACCGGGGGTCCGGCCTCATGGGGCTGGGCGGGACCAGCGACATGCGCGCGCTTCATGCGGCGGGCACGCGGGAGGCGCGCTTTGCCATCGACCATTTCATCTATTGGGCGATCCGCCATGCCGGCAGCATGATCGCGGCGATGGGCGGGCTGGACGGCGTGGCCTTCACCGGCGGCATCGGCGAGAATGACGCCAGGGTGCGCGGCGCCATCAGGACCGGGCTGGCCTGGGCAGGAGAGAATCCCATGCTGATCGTGCCCGCCGAGGAAGAACGCCAGATCGCGGTGGAGGCCGCCGCCCTGATCGGCCCGTAAAGAAATTCCGGCCCGTGGCGGGTTTTCGGGAAATTCATCTGGTAAAGCCGGAAAACCTCAAGATATTGTCCCGAAAGAAGCGAGCAGAGGACCGTCATGAACGCGCCCATCGTCAACACCTCCCCGCCTGTCTCGGACGAGATCCGCAAGACCACCTGCTACATGTGCGCCTGTCGCTGCGGCATCAACGTGCATCTGCGCTCGGGGAAAGTGTCCTATATCGAGGGCAACCGCGACCATCCGGTCAACAAGGGGGTGCTCTGCGCCAAGGGCGCCTCGGGGATCATGCAGGTCACGGCACCTTCGCGCCTGCAACAGCCGTTGCGGCGGGTCGGGCCGCGCGGCTCGGGCGCGTTCGAGCCGATTTCCTGGGAGGAGGCGCTGTCGCTGGCGGTGTCCTGGATGAAACCGCTGCGCGAGACGGCGCCAGAGAAGCTGGCCTTCTTCACCGGGCGCGACCAGAGCCAAAGCTTCACCGGCTGGTGGGCGCAAGCCTTCGGCACGCCGAATTACGCGGCACATGGCGGGTTTTGCTCGGTCAACATGGCGGCGGGCGGGATCTACACGATCGGCGGGGCATTCTGGGAGTTTGGCCAGCCGGATTGGGAGCGCACCAAGCTGTTCGTCATGTTCGGCGTGGCCGAGGATCACGACAGCAACCCGATCAAGATCGGGCTTGGCAAGCTGAAGGGGCGCGGGGCGCGGGTGATCGGGGTAAATCCGATCCGCACCGGATATAATGCGATTGCCGATGACTGGTACGGCATCACGCCGGGCACCGACGGGCTTTTGATCCTGTCGCTGATCCATTGCCTGCTGGAGGCGGGGAAGGTTGACCTCGACTACCTCGCCCGCTGGACCAACGCGCCTTTGCTGATCAACGAGACGGAGGGGCCGGAGAAGGGTCTCTTCGTCAAGAACGCCGAAAGCCAGCCCTTCGTGATCGACAAGCGCACCGGTCAGCCGGCGCCCTGGGATGGCAAGGGCGTGCAGCCCGATTTGGGCGCTGTCTGGCAGGGGCACCGGACGGTGTTCCAGCATATGGCGGAACGGTATCTTTCGCCCGACTATGCTCCGGAAGCAGTGGCCGCGCGCTGCGGCATCCCGGCAGCCCGCATCCGCGGCCTTGCGGCGGAGCTGGCCGATGTGGCCTTCAACCAGGCGATCGAGATCAAGCAGAGCTGGACCGATTTCCGCGGCGATCATCACGACACGATGCCCGGCCGGCCGGTCAGCTTCCACGCGATGCGCGGAATCTCGGCCCATTCCAACGGCTTCCAGACCGCCCGCGCCCTGCATCTGTTGCAGATCGTGCTCGGCACCGTCGAAACCCCCGGCGGCTACCGGCTGAAGCCGCCCTATCCCAAACCGGTCGAGGCCCATCCGACCCCGCATTTCGTCACCGCCCCGGGCAAGCCGCTGTCAGGGCCCCATCTCGGCTATGTGCGCGGGCCGGAACAGCTGGCGCTGAAGGAAGACGGCACCCCCGCCCGGATCGACAAGGCGTTCACCTGGGAGAACCCCTTCTCCGCCCATGGCATGATGCACATGCTGATCCCCAATGCCCATGCCGGCGATCCCTACCGGATCGACACGCTGTTTTTGTACATGGCGAACATGGCGTGGAACTCGTCGATGAACACCGCCAAGGTGCTGGAGATGCTGACCGACAAGGGTCCGGACGGCGAATACGTCATCCCGCGGATCATCTATTCCGACGCCTATGCCTCGGAAATGGTGGCCTATGCCGACCTGATCCTGCCCGACACGACCTATCTGGAACGCCACGACTGCATCAGCCTGCTCGACCGCCCGATTTCCGAGCCCGATGCGGCGGGCGACAGCATCCGCTGGCCGGTGCAGGAGCCTGACCGCGATGTGCGCGGCTTCCAGTCGGTGCTTCTGGACCTTGGCGCAAGGCTGGGGCTGGCGCCGATGATCAAGGAAGACGGCAGCCCCAAGTTCAAGGACTACGCCGACTACATCCAGAACCACATCCGCCGCCCCGGCGTCGGCCCGCTGATCGGCTTTCGCGGCGCAGAGGGCGACAAGGAGGGGCGGGGCGAGGCCAACCCCGACCAGATCGCCGCCTATATCGCAAACGGCGGCTTCTATCAGGCCCATGTGCCCGAGGCGGGGCTGTTCTTCAAACCCTGGAACATGGACTATCAGAACTGGGCGGTCGAAACCTCGTTCTATGAGTCCCCGCAGCCCTATCTTTTCGCGATCTGGTCCGAGCCGATGCGCAAGTTCCAGCTGGCGGCTGAGGGGCAGGGGCCGATCCAGCCCCCCGACCATCTGCGTGGCCGCTTGAAACAGGCGATGGACCCGCTGCCGCTGTGGTATCCGCCCTTCGGCGACCTTGAGGCGAAGGGCTGGGGCTATCCGATCCACGCCCTGACGCAAAGGCCGATGGACATGTATCATTCCTGGGGCAGCCAGAACGCCTGGCTGCGGCAGATCAGGGGCAAGAACTTCCTCTATATTCCGACCCGGATCTGGGAGGAGCATGGCTTCAAGGCAGGTGACTTTGCCCGTGTGACCTCGCCCAGCGGCGCCATCACGGCGCCGGTCGCCCATATGGCCGCGCTGAACGAGAACACGATCTGGACCTGGAACGCGATCGGCAAGCGCAAGGCGGCCTGGGCGCTGGACGAAGGCGCGCCCGAGGCGAATGAGGGCTTCTTGCTGAACCACCTGATCTCCGAGCTTTTGCCGGAAAAGGGCGATGGCTTGCGCTATTCCAATTCGGACCCGGTGACGGGGCAGGCGGCCTGGTTCGATCTGCGGGTGCGGATCGAGAATGTCGGGCCGAAAGATCATGCCGCGCCCGATCTGCCGCCGATCCCGCGCGTCGTGCCGCAGGGGAAGGACCGGGCATGAGGCAAGCTGTCATCCGCTGCGCCGCACGATTTTTCTGCGAAAAATCAGAAGCCGACCTTTCAGCGAAAGATCGGGAATTTTCGCAGAAAATTCGGAAGGACAGAAATTTTCGCAGAAAATTTGTGACTGCGACCCAAGCCTGCGAGGATCGCACATGACCCAGCTTCCCACCCATACCGAGAAAAAACTGGGTCTGGCGATCGACCTTGACACCTGCGTCGGCTGTCAGGCCTGTGTCACCGCCTGCAAGGGCTGGAACGATCAAAGTAAGGGCGACAGCGGCAACCTGTCGGACCAAAATCCTTACGGATCAGACCCTTCTGGCGTCTTCCTCAACCGGGTGCACAGCTATCAGGTCCGGCCCGACGACGGTGCGGCGCAGATCATCACCTTCCCGCGCTCCTGCCTGCATTGCGAGGATGCGCCTTGCGTGCCGGTCTGTCCGACCGGGGCCAGCTACAAGCGGGTCGAGGATGGCATCGTTCTGGTCAATGAAGATGCCTGCATCGGCTGCGGCCTCTGCGCCTGGGCCTGCCCTTACGGCGCGCGCGAGTTGGATCAGGCGGCGGGGGTGATGAAGAAATGCACCCTCTGCGTCGACCGCATCTACAACGAGAACCTGCCCGAGGAGGACCGCGAGCCGGCCTGCGTGCGCACCTGCCCGACCGGCGCGCGCCATTTCGGTGATTTCGCCGATCCAAACAGCAAGGTTTCCAAACTGGTGGCCGAACGCGGCGGCTATGATCTGATGCCCGACCTCAAGACCAAGCCCACCAACAAATACCTGCCGCCGAGGAAGAAGGACCGCCCGCAGGAAGCCTCTGTTCTGGCGCCACTGCTCGACATCCGGGCGAGCGGTTTTGCCGGCTGGCTTGACAAGGTTCTGGGGAAAATCTGATGCATCCGGCCCCCTCTGTCATCGCTTTCACCGTTCTGTCCGGCATGGGCTTTGGCCTTCTGGCCTTCCTTGGACTTGGATGGCCCGCGCCTTCGGGCTGGGCGGCCTTCTTTCACTGGGGGCTCGGCTATGGCCTCGCGGTCGGGGGGCTTGCCGCCTCGACCTTCCACCTCGGCAACCGCAAGAATGCCATGAAGGCCTTCAGCCAGTGGCAAAGCTCCTGGCTCAGCCGCGAGGCCTGGGCCTCGGTCGCCTGTCTGGTGGTCCTGGCGCCGATGGCGCTGTCGGATATCTTCGGGCTCGGCCTCTGGCGAGGGGTCGGTCAGGTGGGGGCGTTGCTGGCGTTGGCGACGGTGCTCACCACTTCGATGATCTATGGCCAGCTCAAGACCGTGCCGCGCTGGCATAGCCCCACGACGCCGGCTTTGTTCTTCAGCTTCATGCTCTGCGGCGGGGCGATCCTGTCGGGCAACCGCGGGCTGGCGCTTCTGGGCTGCCTTCTGGTGGCGCTGGCGCTGCTGGCCGCTTTCCGCTTTGGTGACACGGCTTTCGCCCGGGCGGCGCAGACGATCGGCACGGCGACCGGGCTCGACCGGATCGGAAAGGTCACGGTCTTTGAACAGCCCCATACCTCGCCCAATTACCTGATGCGCGAGATGATCCATGTCGTTGGCCGCAAGCATGTGGAGAAGTTGCGCCTGATCGCGCTGGGCGCCGGGGCCGGCGTGCCCTTCCTCTTGTTGCTTTTGCCGCCGAGCCCGGTGCTGTTTGCCGGGGTCGCGTTGGTGCACCTTTGCGGGGCGCTGGCGGCGCGCTGGCTGTTCTTTGCCCAGGCGGAGCATGTCGTGGGCCTGTATTACGGCCAACGCTAGAAGCCTCAGTCGACGGCGATTTTCGCGGGCAGGGCCGGGTCGTCTTGCCCGCCCGCTTCGGCATCCTCCGCGTCGTATTGGCGCGGTGGGGCCTCGGTGAAGACTTCCAGCAGGCTCTCCAGGTTGGCTTGCAGAGGGCCGGGCACCTTCGACCGGGCGAGGTCGAGGAATTCGCCCGCATGGGGCAAGGTGTTGAAATAGGCGGGCTTGTGGTAATGCACCATCTTGGCCTCGGCGACCTGGCTCAGATCCTCGCGTTCCGAGATCGAGTAGTTGAAGACCTCGGGCAGGACCAGGCAGTTCAGGCCATAGCTCGCCATCACCAGGGGCAGGGTGACCTGATCGAGCCAGGGCCTCTTGTTGGCGACGGCGCAGCCAAAGTCGAAGCGGCTGGCATGATCGAGCCAGAGCGCGCCGAAATTGCGGCCGTCCTCGTCGAGCGGCAGATCGCTGAACGAGACGAAGCCGGCGTTGAAATAGGGCACGAACTCCAGAAAGCGACCCCGGGTCAGCCTGACCCGCGCCTCGGGCATCGGCAGGTCGAAGAAACGGTAGGCGCGTTCCCAGGCGTCGCCGTCCTTGCCCCAGGTCGGCTTGCCTTCGGGCACGGCATAGACCTCGTGCGGGTCGGCGCCGGGGATGCCGGTGATCGGGGCCTGGCAGACCATGTCGGTGTCCAGAAAGGTGGTGCGGCGGCTGGAGCGCGGGGCGGCGCAGGCCAGAAGCTTGTTGCCATGCGGGTAGGCCTTCTTCCACCGCCCCTCACCCGAGGGCAGAGGGTCGATCCGGACATGGCAAGCATCAAAGAGGGCGCGGGTGGCGGGTTCCAGGCTCGGGGCATAGGCGTCCGAGACATAGGCGATCAGCTGCACCTCCCTCGGGTCGTGCTGGCGCGCCAGCGAGGCGGCCAGAACCAGCGCCATCGCCTCCAGCTTCTTGCCGTCGACCACGAAGATGATGGATTCGGCCGCCTCGGTCATTGCAGTCCCCTTGCAGAATCATGCCCCGGATCTTGCGGTCCGCGGGCGCTGTGCTCCAAGCTTTCATCACCGGATTTCAGCTATTCCGTGCCAAGATTGTGACTTTGCTGCGAGGCAGCGCATGAGGTGCAAAGCAAACGGGCCAAAGCAAACGGGCCAAAGCAAACGGGCCGGAGAAGGATCTCCGGCCCGCGCAACTCATGAGGGAAGCCTCACTCCGAGAAGATCGACTTCTTGTGCGTGCCGTTCGGCACCAGCAGCGCGCCGATCACGACGGTGATGCCCGCGATGATGATCGGATACCACAGGCCCGAGTAGATGTTGCCGGTCTGGGCCGAGATGGCCAGGACGAGCGCGGGCAGCAGGCCGCCGAACCAGCCGTTGCCGATGTGGTAGGGCAGGGACAGGCCGGAGTAGCGGATCCGGGTCGGGTAAAGTTCGACCAGCTGGGCGGCGATCGGGCCGTAGACCATCGTCACCAGAAGGATCAGATAGGTCAGGGTGATGATCACCGTCAGGTTCTGCGCCTTGAAGACGTCGCCAAAGGTGTTGACCTTGGCCACGGTGGTATTGTCCTTGGCGATCAGGGGGTAGCCCGCCGCCAGAAGCGCGTCGTTGACGGCCTTCTCGAAGGTGGCCTTCACGCCGTTTGCCTTGGCCACATCGGCCGCGGCGGTATCAAGTGCGGCCAGCTTGTCGGCGGGAAGGGCCGAGCGAGCGGTGTCGAGCGCGGTCTGCGCTGCGGTCACGGCGGCATTGGCGGCATCGAGGGCCGTTTGCGCCGTGGCCTTGGCGGCATCATCGGCGGCGGCCTTCAGCGCCTTGTCGGCGTCGGCGGCAGCGCCCTTGGCTTTCTCCAGCGCCTTTTGGGCGTCGGTCAGGGGCGTCATCATGCCCGGGTCGATCGCGGCCTTGGCGGTATCCATCGCGGTCTTGGCGGCGGCGATCTCGGCGGCATTCTTGGTCCCGTCATAGCCCGGGATCTCGGTGTCGCCGATCTTGACGCTGGCCACGGTGCCGGCGGGCGCATCGACGGTGACCGAGTTGACCGAGTTCTTCAGCAGCAGCGCCTTCACGTTGTCGCAGCTGTGGGTGAACTTGGCGGTCCCGACCGGGTTGAACTGGAAGGAGCAATCCGCCGGGTCGGCCGACACGGTGATGACGGTCTGCTGGGCGGCGTAAAGCGCCGGGTTCGCGGTCTTGGTGATGAACTGGAAGACCGGGAAGTAGGTCAGCGCGGCCAGAAGGCAGCCGAGCAGGATCACCGGCTTGCGGCCGATCTTGTCCGACAGGCTGCCGAAGAAGATGAAGCCCCAGGTGCCGAGGATCAGCGAAGCCGCGACGAAGACGTTGGCGGTGAAGCTGTCCACTTTCACGACCGATTGCAGGAAGGTCAGGGCGTAGAACTGGCCCGAGTACCAGACGACCGCCTGGCCCATGGTCAGACCGAAGAGCGCGATCAGCGCGATCTTGGCGTTCTTCCACTGGCCGAAAGCCTCACGCAGCGGTGCTTTCGAGGCAGCGCCCTCGGCTTTCATCTTCTGGAAGACCGGGCTTTCCGACATGGTCATGCGGATATAGAGCGAGATCAGCAGAAGGAAGGCCGACAGCAGGAACGGCACGCGCCAGCCCCAGGCTTTCCAGGCGTCCAGCACGACCGGATTGCCCTTGGCATCCAGTGCCGGCAGGCCGTCGAGGCCCATCTGCGCCACGGCCGGGAAGTTGTTGGCAATGAGCGGCGTCACCACCAGGATGACGACCAGCGACAGCAGGAGGCCGCCGGTGGCCGTGGTCTGGATGAAGGAGGTGTAATAGCCGCGCCGGTTTTGCGGCGCGTGTTCGGCCACATAGACCGCCGCCCCGCCATATTCACCGCCAAGCGCCAGACCCTGCAGCATCCGAAGACCGATCAGGATGATCGGCGCCGCGATGCCCCAGCTTTGATAGCCCGGCAGAAGACCCACAAGGAATGTCGAGCCGCCCATGATCAGGATGGTGACGAGGAAGGTATACTTCCGCCCGATCAGGTCGCCCAGCGAGCCGAAGACAAGGGCGCCGAAGGGACGCACCAGAAAGCCTGCCGCAAAGGCCAGAAGCGCGAAGATGTTCCGTGCCGCTTCCGGGAAGGGCGTGAAGAACTGCGCGCCGATATAGGCCGACAGCGAGCCATAGAGGTAGAAGTCGTACCATTCGAAGATCGTCCCCATCGAGGAGGCCAGAATGACCTTCCTTTCCGAGGCTGACATCGGACGCGAGCGGGCGCCCACATCTGCCGTTCCTATTGACATTGTCTCTCTCCCTTAGTGCAAGTCTTTATGTTTGCTTGACTGAGCGGTCCTGCCCTTCAGGCGGAATGCTCAACCTCCGGCCCTTCCCTCCCGTCCCTTCGGGCGGGTCCTTCCTGTCTCGCCCCTGCGGGCGAGCCCCTCTCCCCCGCCCTTGCGGTCGGGGAATCCTCTCCCCCGGGTCCTTGCGGTCGGGTTCTTCCTCCCCGGCTCCTTGCGGGCGGGTTTTTCTGCCGTGAGCCCTTGCGGGCGGGGCCTTCTGTCCCGGCCCAGCGGGGCCGGGATGTCGGGCCGGTGCCTGACCCTTGCGGGTCTCAGGCCCGGTTCATGCGGTTTTCGATCAGGTCGTCGACGACCGTCGGATCGGCCAGGGTCGAGGTGTCGCCCAGGGCCGCGAAGTCGTTCTCGGCGATCTTGCGCAGGATGCGGCGCATGATCTTGCCCGAGCGGGTTTTCGGCAGGCCGGGCGCCCATTGGATCAGGTCCGGCGTGGCGATCGGCCCGATCTCGGTGCGGACCCATTTCACCAGGTCCTTGCGCAGCTCCTCGGAAGGCTCGATCCCCTGCATCAGGGTGACATAGGCGTAGATGCCCTGGCCCTTGATGTCATGCGGGTAGCCGACCACGGCACTTTCGGCGACTTTCGGGTGGGCGACGAGGGCGCTTTCGACCTCGGCGGTGCCCAGACGGTGGCCCGAGACGTTCAAGACGTCATCGACGCGGCCGGTGATCCAGTAATAGCCATCCGCATCGCGGCGGCAGCCGTCGCCGGTGAAGTAATAGCCCGGGTATTGCGCGAAATAGGCCTCTTCGAACCGCTTGTGGTCGCCCCAGAGCGTGCGCATCTGGCCCGGCCAGCTGTCGGCGATGCAGAGGACGCCTTCCGTCTCGGTCTGCGACAGGACATGGCCATTGGCCGGGTCCAGCACCTCGGGCTTGACGCCGAAGAAGGGCAGGGTGGCCGAACCGGGCTTTTGCGGCACGGCGCCCGGCAGCGGCGTGATCAGGTGGCCGCCGGTTTCGGTCTGCCAGAACGTGTCGACGATCGGGCAGTTGCCCTTGCCGATGTTGTGGAAGTACCAGTTCCAGGCCTCGGGGTTGATCGGCTCGCCGACCGAACCCAGAAGGCGCAGGGACGACAGGTCGTGCTTCTCGACCAGCTCCAGCCCCATGCCCATCAGCGAGCGGATCGCGGTCGGGGCGGTGTAGAACTGGGTGACCTTGTGCTTTGCGATCACCTCCCAGAACCGTCCGGCGTCGGGGAAGGTGGGGACGCCTTCGAACATCACGGTCGTGGCGCCATTGGCGAGCGGGCCGTAGACGATATAGCTGTGCCCGGTGACCCAGCCCACATCGGCGGTGCACCAGAAGATGTCGCCGTCGTGGTAATCGAAGGTCATCTCATGCGTCATCGCCGCGTAGACGAGGTAGCCGCCGGTGGTATGGACGACACCCTTCGGCTTGCCGGTCGAACCCGAAGTATAAAGGATGAAGAGCGGATCCTCCGCCCCCATCTCGGTATAGGGGCAATAGGGGGAGGCTGCGGCCATCTCGGCCTTGAGGTCGAAATCGCGGCCCTGCGTCCAGTGCGTCTCATCCCCGGTGTGTTTGACCACGAGGCATTTCACATTGTCCTTGCAGTGCAACAGCGCCTGGTCGGCATTGGCCTTCAGCGGGGTCTTCTTGCCGGCGCGTGGGCCGAAATCGGCGGTGATCACGACGCGGGCCTCGGAATCGTTGATCCGGTTGGCCAGGGCGTCGGGCGAGAAGCCGCCGAAGACGATGGAATGGATCGCGCCGATCCTTGTGCAGGCCAGCATGGCGAAGGCCGCCTCGGGGATCATCGGCATGTAAAGGACAACGCGGTCGCCCTTCTTCACGCCATGGGCCTTGAGCACATTGGCCAGACGGCAGGTCTGCTCCAGAAGCTCGGCATAGGTGATGTGGCGCGACGGCGTCTTGGGGTCATCGGGCTCCCAGATGATCGCGGTCTGGTTGGCGCGCTTGACCATGTGGCGGTCGATGCAATTGGCCGAGACGTTGGTGGTGCCGTCCTCGTACCACTTGATTGAAACCTCCCCCAGGGTGAAGGAGGTGTTCTTGACGCGGGTATAGGGCTTGATCCAGTCAATCCGGCGGCCTTCGACCCCCCAGAAGGTTTCGGGGTCGGTCATCGAGGCCTCGTAGCGGGCTTTATAGCCTGCCGGAGTCACATGGGCCTTGGAAGTAAACTCGGTGGTGGCGGTGTAAACCGCCGGCGCACGATCCGTCATTCAGTCCTCCCTGGACCGCAGGCGCCACCCCGATTTTCCCCGGCGGCGCTGCGTGTCATCTCTTCGCTGGTTCAACTCTATCGCAACTTTGTGATTACGAAAGCTACAATTTCTTTTTGGGTATACCAGAGCATACAATCTGGCAAATTCCAGAACGTCGCAGGGGGGCGCGCAGGGTAACACACTGGAAGATCTGGCTAATTTGGCCGCTTCTCCTTTGCGGCCATTTTGGGTTGCGCTAACATCCGCGGGGCTGCGCAAGGGCCGCGACACTTTGCCCCAGCGTTGCGACAGGGCGGGAACGGGGGGCGGGGCCGTGCAACCCTTACGCGAACGGATCGACCGGGTAGCGCACCTCGGTGAGGCACAGGCCCTGCGGTGGCGCCACCGTGCCGCAGGCCGCGCGGTCGCGCGCCGCAAGCGCCGCGGCAATGCGGTCGGGAGCCCAGGCGCCAACCCCGACACGGACCAGCGAGCCCACCAGCGAGCGGACCTGATTGTGCAGGAAACTGCGGGCGCGCAGGTGAAAGCGGTACTCGGTGCCCTGGGGCTGGGGCAGGGCGGTGATGGTGATCTCGTCCAGCGTCTTCTCCGGGCTTTTGGCCTGGCAGAGGGTCGATCGGAAGGTGGTGAAATCGTGAAAGCCGATCAGATGTGCGGCACCTTCCTGCATGGCCTCCAGATCAAGCGGGTTCAGCACATGCCAGACGTGGCCACGGTCCAAGACCGGCGGGGCGCGGCGGGCGAGGATGCGGTAGAGATAGCGCCGCTCGATGGCGGAGAAGCGGGCGTGGAAATCCTCGGTCACTTTGGCGCAGGCGGTCACGGCCACCGGCTGCGGGCGCAGGTGATGGTTCAGCGCCTCGGACAAACGAAACGCGTCCCAGTCGTGCGCGAGGTCGACATGGGCGACCTGACCGATCCCATGCACCCCGGTATCGGTGCGGCCTGCGGCGGCGATGGTATGGGGGCCGGGCTCCAGCCTTGCCAGTGCCTCTTCCACCGCGGCCTGGACCGAGGGTTGACCCTGCGCCTGGCGCTGCCAACCGTTGAACGGGCTGCCGTCGTATTCGATGCGGAGGGCATAGCGGGGCATGGGAGGGCCGGGTTGGGAAAGGGGATGGCGTGGCTGTAGCGGCTTGGGGGGGCTTGTGCAACGGGGCCCTAGAAACGGGGGGGCTGGATCGGGGGGCTGGCCGTGCCTATGTAAGGGGGGCAGGCAAAGGGGCAGGGATTGGGCGTTTCAGATCTGGTGGACGATGTCTGGCGCGGGGTCGAGGCCCTGGCGCTGCCGGCTCCGGTCTTGCGGCTTGGGGTGACGGGCCTCAGCCGGGCGGGCAAGACCGTCTTCATCACCAACCTTGTGGCCAACTTGCTGGAGCGGGGTCGGATGCCGCAGCTGACCGCGCGCAACCGGATCGAGGCGGTCTATCTGCAGCCGCAGCCCGACATGACCCTGCCGCGCTTTGCCTATGAGGACCATCTCGCCGCGATGACGGGCGACAACCCGCGCTGGCCGCAATCGACACGGGCGGTGTCGGAACTGCGGCTGTCCTTCCGCACCCGGGGGCGCGGCTTCATCGGCGGGATGACCGGGCCACGGGTGCTGCATGTCGATATCGTGGATTACCCGGGCGAGTGGCTTCTGGATCTGGCGCTTTTGGACAAGAGCTATGAGGACTGGTCCGACGGCGTGCTGTCGCGGCTGGCCAAGCGCGCGGAAGCGCGTGATTTCATGGCCTTGGCTCGGGCCGAGGATGGCGCCTTGCGCCTGGACGAACCGAAAGCCATGGCGCTGGCCGCGAGCTTTACCGCGCATCTGAACGCCGCGCGCGCGGCGGGATGGACCGATTGCACCCCGGGGCGTTTCCTGTTGCCTGGCGATCTGGCGGGCAGCCCGGTCCTGACCTTTGCCCCCCTGCCCAAGCCCGCCCAACGCCCGCGCGGCTGTCTCTGGACCGAGATGGAGCGCCGCTATGCCGCCTACAAGGACAAGGTCGTCCGCCCCTTCTTCCGCGACCATTTCGCCCGGATCGACCGCCAGATCGTGCTGGTCGACGTGCTTTCGGCGCTGCATCAGGGCCCGGCCGCGGTCGAGGATCTGCGCCGCACCATGGCCGAGGTGCTGACCGCCTTCCGCCCCGGGCGCAACGGCTGGCTGGATCTGCTTCTGGGCGGGCGGCGGGTCGAGCGGCTGCTGTTCGCCGCGACCAAGGCCGACCATCTGCACCACCGCCAGCACCCCGCCCTGACCGCGATCACCCAAGCCATGCTGGCCGAGGCCAAGGCCCGCGCCGATTTCGCCGGGGCCGGGACGGCGGCCCTGTCGCTGGCCAGCCTGCGCTGCACGGTGGAGGAAGAGATCACCCGCGGCGGCGAGGTGCTGGATGCGGTGCGCGGGCGGCTCGCCGATGGAAGGCAGGTCGCGATGTATGCCGGTGAACTGCCGCTCGACCCCGCGCGCATCCTCTCCCCGGCGCGGGAAGGGGCGGAAAAATGGCTCGACGCCGATTTCGCCCTGATGGGCTTTGCCCCGGCCCGCGCTGCCCGCAAGCCCGGCGAGGGACCGCCGCACATCCGGCTTGACCGCGCGGCGGAGTTTCTGATCGGGGACAAGCTGTGACTTTGGCTGTGACCTTGAAGGAGAACCCGCATGGCGCAAGGTGACGAGCGGCTGAAACGCCCGGCGCTTCTGGAACGGGCGGGCGAGGTCGACCCCGGTCTGGCCGAGATGCCCGAGGATCTGCCGCTGGGTCAGGCGATGGAGGGCGTGCGCCGGCTGGCCGCGCGGCGCAGCTCGGCCTTCGCGCGCTTTGCGACCTGGGTTTTCGGCAGCCTCTTCTCGCTGGTGATCACGGTTTCGGCGTGGAACTTTGTGGCAGGGCTGATCGCCAGCAACATCTGGCTCGGCTGGCTGGCGCTTGTGCTGCTGGTGCTGGCGGCGGGGATCGTGCTGGTGCTGGTGGTGGGCGAATTGCGCGCCTTCTCGCGTCTCGCCCGGCTGGACAGCATCCGCCTGCAGGCGCTGAAGGCGGTGGAAAGCGGCGAGTTGGCGCAGGCCCGTGCAGTTCTGGCCCGGCTGGAAGGGCTTTACGCCGGGCGGCCGCAAATGGAATGGGCCCGCGCGCGGCTGGCCGAGCGGCAGGAGGAGGTGCTGGATGCCGATGCGCTGTTGCGGCTGGCCGAGGTCGAACTGATCCTGCCGCTGGATGACCTCGCCCGCGCCGAGGTCGAGGCCGCGGCGCGGCAGGTGGCGACGGTGACCGCGCTGATCCCGCTGGCCCTGGCCGATGTCGCAACGGCGCTGGTGTCGAACCTGCGGATGATCCGCCGCGTGGCCGAGATTTACGGCGGGCGGGCGGGATCGCTGGGCTCATGGCGCCTGCTCCGCCGGGTCTTCCTGTCGCTGGTGGCGACGGGGGCGGTGGCGCTGACCGACGACCTGATCGGCTCCTTCGCCGGCGGCGGCATCCTGTCGAAACTGTCGCGCCGCTTCGGCGAGGGGGTGGTGAATGGGGCGCTGACCGCAAGGGTGGGTCTGACAGCGATGGAGATCTGCCGCCCGATGCCCTTTGTCGCGGTGGAACGCCCCGGGGTTTCGGCGACGATCAGCCGGGCCCTGGCCGGGTTGTTCGGGGCGAAAGAGGCCGGTTAGGTCCCGAAGATGGGCAAATTGCCCATCCTACCGGCCAATGTCACGAGCGGAACTTCTGCGCCAGCTTTTGCAAGGCGGTCAGCGGACTTGCAGCGGGATCTTCACGTGGTTTCTCAACCGCCGGCCCCTTGGGTTCAGCCGCTTTGGTTTCGCCCGTCCTGGCCTCCGGCGCATCGCGGGGGGCCTTGCGTGGCGGCGAGACGCGAAGGGCGACCGTGGTCATGAAGCGGGAGTCCTCGCCCTGGGCGAGATCCGCCGCGCCATCCGAGACGCCCTGCAGCACAGGCTCCAGCCAGTCGCGGTCGGCTTTCGAGAAGTCGTGCAGCACATAGCCCGCCACGGCATCCTTGTGGCCGGGATGGCCGATCCCCATGCGGACGCGGCCATAGGCCTCGCCCAGATGGGCATGGATCGAACGCAGGCCGTTATGCCCGGCATGCCCCCCCGCCATCTTGACCCGCAGCTTGCCGGGGGCGAGGTCGAGCTCGTCATGAAAGACCACGACATCGGCCAGGGCCAGCTTGTAGAAGGTCACGGCGGCCTGCACGGAAAGGCCGGATTTGTTCATGAAGGTCTCGGGCTTCAGAAGCACGACCTTTTCGCCGCCGAGCCGGCCCTCGGACACGAGGCCATGGAAAGCCTTCTTCCACGGGCCAAAGCCGTGATCGGCCGCGATGCGGTCCAGCGCCATGAAGCCGATGTTGTGGCGGTTGCCGGCATATTCGGCCCCCGGATTGCCCAGACCCACGAAGAGTTTCATGCCTCACCTCTGCCCCAGCATGTCGCCTGCCCTGATGCGGTGCAAGCCTCGCAAATGAAAACGGGCGGCAAGGGGATGCCGCCCGTTCAAAACCTCACCCGGCGAAAGCTCAGGCCTCGGCTTCAGCTTCCGCAGCCACCAGACCGGCCGGAGCCGCGATGTTGGCGATGACGAAGTTGCGCGCGATGGTCGGCTTGACGCCTTCCGGCAGGACGGCGTCGTTGATGTGGATCACATCGCCGATGTTCTTGCCGGTCAGGTCGATCGTGATGTGATCGGGGATATCGCCCGCGAGCACTTCCAGTTCGACTTCCGGACGCACGATGGTCAGCGTGCCGCCCTTTTTCAGGCCGGGAGCCGCGTCGTGGTTCTCGAAAGTGACGTGGATGTGCAGGACGATACGCGACTCGTCATGCAGACGCATGAAGTCGACATGGGTCGGCAGGTCGCGGACCACATCGCGCTGAACGCCGCGGCAGATGACATGAGTGTCAGCCTGGCCCGGGACTTTCAGGTTGAAGAGGGTCTGCAGGAAGCGGCCGGCCTTCAGGTGCTTCAAGAGGTAGTTGTACGGAACCTTGATGGCGATGGGCTCTTGGCCATCCCC
Organism: Rhodobacter sp. P2_H5; assembly: GCF_056403335.1. Lineage (NCBI taxonomy): Bacteria > Pseudomonadati > Pseudomonadota > Alphaproteobacteria > Rhodobacterales > Rhodobacter > Rhodobacter sp. P2_H5. Next base: position 88,843 of record NZ_JBFUFS010000008.1, read on the forward strand.
ATAAACGATCCCGGGTACGAATCCTTCACGACGAGTTTGACGAGCGGCCCCCTTGCCTGTCCCCGTACGAACCTCGACGTTCAGATCATTGATCTGGCGTGCCATAGGTATTCTCCTGTTAAAGTCCGCCATCCTCCAAGGGTGCATGGCGCGACCTGCGGGGCTATAAAGCGGAACGCGGCGGAGGGGAAGCGCAAAATCCCTGTGAAACCGCGGTTTTTGAAGGGGTATGACGATGGAACATGACGCGGAACTGCTGGCAGCGGCGCTGAGCGTGGTCAAGCCGCGGCGCCTGTCGCCGACGGTGGAGGTGGCCAGCGTCGGCGCCGCCCTGCGCAGCGCCGCGGGACGCATCTATACCGGCGTCTGCATCGACGCCGCCTGCAGCCTCGGCTTTTGCGCCGAACATGCCGCCGTGGCCGCGATGATCACCGCCGGCGAAAGCCGGATCCGCGCCGTGGTCGCCGTCGATGCCCAGGGCCAGATCCTGCCGCCCTGCGGCCGCTGCCGCGAACTCATCGTCCAGATCGACCCGGCAAATCGCGCGACAGAGGTCCTGTTGCCCACTGGACGCCGCCCGATGCGGGAGCTGCTGCCCGACCACTGGCTGCCCGAAGCCGCACCACCGCAGGCCTGACATCCCGGCGATTCGCCCTGATCCACCCGGGGAAGGGGGCTTGCCGCCCCCTCGCCTTCGGCTTCACCCCCGCGGATATTTGCATCTGGATGAAATGGAAGGGCAGGGGCGCCTTGTGTTTGCGCTTTGCCCAAATACTCCCGCCGGAGGCATCGCCCGAGCCGGTTGGCCGCAGGCCAGAGGCGAGAAAAAGACCTGCGCCGCAGGCGCTCAACTGGATCACGGGTCGGACCCGGCGCGGCTTCGGCAAGATTTGCCCGGCCTTGCTTGAGTTTCGCCAAAGCCTTGCTTACACAGAGCCCAGAGGATTGAGGGGACCCCCATGCGCATCCATAGCGATCTGGCTGACACCATTGGCAACACACCGCTCCTGAAGCTGAAGCGGGCCTCCGAGATGACGGGCTGCACCATCCTCGGCAAATGCGAGTTTCTCAATCCGGGCCAGTCGGTCAAGGACCGCGCCGCGCTGTTCATCATCAAGGATGCCGTGGCGCGCGGGCTGCTGAAACCCGGCGGCACGATCGTCGAGGGTACGGCGGGCAATACCGGCATTGGCCTGGCCCTCGTCGGCGCCTCGATGGGGTTCCGCACCGTCATCGTGATCCCGGAAACCCAGAGCCAGGAAAAGAAGGACATGATCCGCCTGGCCGGGGCCGAACTCGTCCAGGTGCCGGCGGTGCCTTACAAGAACCCGAACAATTACATCCGCTACTCCGGTCGTCTGGCCGAGGCTCTGTCGCGGACCGAGCCCAATGGGGCGATCTGGGCCAACCAGTTCGACAATGTCGCCAACCGTCAGGCCCATATCGAAACCACCGGCCCCGAGATCTGGGAGCAGACCGACGGCAAAGTTGACGGCTTCATCTGCGCCGTGGGCTCGGGTGGCACATTGGCCGGCACCGCCATGGCCCTGCAGCCCAAGGGCGTGAAGATCGGCCTCGCCGATCCCGAAGGGGCGGCGCTTTATTCCTGGTACACCAGCGGCAAGTTCGAGAGCCCCGGCAACTCGATCACCGAGGGCATCGGCCAGGGCCGGATCACCGCCAACCTCGAAGGCTTCAAACCAGACATGAGCTACCGCATTCCGGATTCCGAGGCGCTGCCCCTGGTCTTCGAGATGCTGGAGGACGAGGGAATCTGCCTCGGCGGCTCCTCGGGCATCAACATCGCCGGCGCGATCCGGATGGCGCGCGACCTCGGGCCGGGCAAGACCATCGTCACCATCCTCTGCGACTATGGCAACCGCTATCAGTCCAAACTGTTCAACCCGACGTTCCTGAAGGAAAAGGGCCTGCCGGTGCCGGAATGGCTGGACCGGGCGCCGTCCAACATTCCCACGGTTTTCGAGGACGCATGACAGGCCCGGGCCGGATGAAGCGCCGCCTGAGGCGCGCTTTTCTGGCCGGAGGTCTGGCTGCACTCTGTGCCCTGGCGCCGGGCGCGCCGCTTTATGCCCAGGACAAGGCGGCACCGGTCACCGTCATCCCGGTGGCCCCGGCGCCAGAGACTTCGGCCAGTGACAACGCGGTCATCTCGGGCGGCGCCGCCCCCGGGCAGCCCACGGTCAAGGTCCATGCCGATGGCTCGGGCGCGCTGATCCCCGAAAAGCCGCGCAGTGCCCTCGACAGCACCGCCGCCGCAGGCTCCACCGCTGATACCGCGATCGCCGATACGACGGCCGGGGAGGCCCCGCTTTCGGGCGGTTTCGCACCGAAAGCCGGGGCGGCGGGCGGGGCTGCGCCCAAGCCGGTGGCCAGCGGCGGCGCCAGCAGCGGCGCGCTGGACTATCAGGGCTGGGAGCGGATGGCGACGCGGGCCGAATCCGCCATCTCCAACCCCAACCTTTCGGACGTGTCGCTGGAAAACCTGCGCCTGGAACTGACACGCTGGCGCGAACAGCTGCAGGGCGCGCAGAACGCCAATTCCACCCGGATCGCCACGCTGAAGGACCAGATCTCGGCACTTGGCCCGGCCCCGGCCGAAGGCGCCACCGAGGCGCCCGAGATCGCCACCCGCCGGGCCGAGCTCAATGCCCAGATGGGCCGTCTGCAGGCCCCCGGCATCGCCGCCGACGAGGCCTATCAACGCGCCGACGGCCTGATCCGCGAGATCGACCGCGTGCTGCGCGAAAGGCAGGCGGACGAGCTGCTGAAACTCTGGCCCAACCCGCTTTACCCCGGCAACTGGACCGATGCAGTCAGCGGCCTGACCCAGACCGTCAAGACCATCGTGGGCGAGACGGTGACCCGCGTCGGCGATGCCAATGTCCGCAAGCGCGCCATCAACAACCTGCCCCTGATCCTGACCTTCCTGGTCTTCGCCCTGGCCATGCTGTGGCGTGGCCGACCCTGGGTCGATTGGCTGGTCCTGCGCCTGCAGGGCCGCACCTCGGCCCGCGGGCGGCGGATCGGCGGCTTTCTCGCCTCGCTGGGGGTGATCATCGTGCCGGTCTTGGGCTGCATGGCCCTGACCGAGGCGCTGCGCCTGTCGGGCGTCCTCGGCATGGTCGGGCTTCTGGTGGCAGGTTCGCTCGGGCAGATGGGCTTTGCCCTCTTCGCCGCGATCTGGCTCGGCGGGCGGATCTTTCCGGTGGCCGATCCGGTGACCGACACGACCGGCGAGCCGATGGCCAACACCGTGGGCGCTTTCCTCAACCTTCCGCCCGAACGCCGGGCCGAGGGCAGGGTGCTGATCACTTCCTTCGGGCTGCTGCTGGCCATCGCCCTGCTGCGCCGGGTCGCGATGTCCGAGATCGAGGTCAGCGATGCCGCGACCTCGGTCCTGGTCTTTCCGATCATCCTGATCGGGTCCTTGCTGCTGGTCCGGCTGGGTCATCTGCTGCGCCAGGTCAAGGCCGACAGCGGCGACGAGGGCCGCGCCACCTACAACGCGCGGCTGATTGCGATCCTGGCCCGGGCGACCAATGTCGTGGGCATCATCGGGCCCTTGCTGGCGGCGGTGGGCTATATCTCGGCCGCCGGCGCTTTGGTCTTTCCAACCGCGATGACGCTGGGGCTGATCGCCCTTCTCTACCTGATGCAGCAGCTGGTCAGCGATGTTTACGCCCTGATCACCCGGGCCGAGACTGATCAGGACGCGCTCGCCCCGGTGCTGATCAGCTTTGCGCTGGCCCTGGCCATGCTGCCGGTGGTGGCGCTGATCTGGGGCGCGCGGACCTCGGACCTGACCGAGATCTGGACCCGGTTCCAGGAAGGCTACCAACTGGGCGAGACCCGGATCTCGCCCACCGATTTCCTGTTCTTCGCCGTCGTCTTCGGCATCGGCTATTCGGCGACACGGCTCTTGCAGGGGGCCCTCAAGACCACGATCCTGCCGCGCACCGGGCTGGACCATGGCGGCCAGAACGCCATCGTTTCGGGCGTGGGCTATGTCGGCATCATGCTTGCCGCGCTGATCGCGATCAACTCGACCGGGATCGACCTGTCGGGCCTGGCCATCGTCGCCGGCGCCCTGTCGGTCGGCATCGGTTTCGGCCTGCAAACCGTCGTGTCGAACTTCGTCTCGGGCATCATCCTGCTGATCGAACGCCCGGTCTCCGAGGGCGACTGGATCGAGGTCGGCCCGGTGCAGGGCATCGTCTCCTCCATTTCGGTGCGCTCGACACGGATCCAGACCTTCGACCGCTCCGACGTGATCGTGCCGAACTCGGACCTCATCTCGGGCCGGGTCACGAACTGGACCCGCTTCAGCCTGACCGGCCGGTTGATCGTGCCGGTGACCGTGCCCCTGACAGAGGACAGCCGCAAGGTCGCGACCCTCCTGCGCGAGATCGCGGAGGCGCAGCCGCTGGTTCTGCTGGCGCCGCCGCCGATGATCGCCTTCATCGGCCTCGCCGGTGAAGTGCAGCAGTTCGAAATCCGCGTCATCCTGCGCGACGTGAACTTCCAGGTCGCGGTGCGGACCGAGATCAACCACCAGATCACCGAACGCTTCCGGGCCGAGAACATCCCCTTCACCACCCTGCACCGCGACTACCTCAAGCGCCGCGCCGACGAGGCCGCCGCCGAGGCCGATGCCCAGGCCGAAGAGGCCGCCAACATCGCCGCCGTCGAGGCGATCCTTGGCGCGCCCCTGCCCCCCGAAGCCCGCCGCCTGCCACCCCCCGTCCCGGAGGAGAAGCCGCAATGACCGAAGCCCAGCCAGCCGCCCTGACCGAACTTCTGTTCCGCGATGACAGCTATCTGGCCGAGGCCGAGGCAGAGGTCGTGGCCCATACGCCCGAAGGCGGCATCGTGATCTCGGCCTCGGTCTTCTACCCGACCGGCGGCGGCCAGCCCGGCGACAGCGGCGTGATCGAATGGCAGGGCCAGCGCCTGCCCATCGCCACCGCCGTCAAGGTCGAGGCGGGCGGCGTGGCCCTGGTGCCGGGCGAGCCGCGCGCCCTGCCGCCGGTCGGCGCCCGCATCCTGCAGCGCATCGACTGGGACCGCCGCTACCGCCACATGCGGGTCCATACCGGGCTGCACCTTCTGTCGGTGGTGATCCCCTTGCCGGTGACCGGCGGCCAGATCGGCACCGAACGCGGCCGGCTTGATTTTGACATGCCCGACCCGCCCGGCGATCTGGCCGCCCTGGAAGCCGCCCTGAACCGGCTGATCAACCGTGACCTCGCCGTGACCCAGGACTGGATCACCGAGGCCGAGCTTGACGCCAACCCCGGCCTCGTCAAGACCATGTCGGTGCGCCCGCCACGCGGGCAGGGCAGGGTGCGCCTGATCCGGATCGGCGCGGGCGCCAGCCAGATCGACCTGCAACCCTGCGGCGGCACCCACGTCGCCCGCCTCGGCGAAATCGGCCGTCTCACCATCGGCAAGATCGAGAACAAGGGCCGCCAGAACCGCCGCGTCACCATCGCCCTGTCCTGAACGCCCTGTCCTGACCGGCCTGTCTTGGCCGTCCTGGCTGTCCTGACTTTACGGGCCTGTCCCGACTGTCCTGCTCTGTCTGTCCTGCCCTGACGGGCCTGCCCCGACTGTCCTCTCCTGGCGGCTCAGGCCTGAATGCCCGGTCTTGGTGGCAGGAACCTGGCAGCCTTGTCCCTTTAATCTTTTCCGGGGCCAATCTGTCCTTTGGACCGGGGTCAGCCACTTCTCGTGACCGCCCCCGCCTGACGGTCTGGACCCCGCCGTCCGTCCGCACAACCTCCTCCTGATCACCGTCGCCCCGAGACCACCTGGCTTGGCAAACCGAAGCCCTCCGCCCCTCCACGACTGCGCCTCCACACTCGCCCCATCGTGACCGCCCGCCGCAACTGCTCAACAGCGGCCCCCCTTTCTTGGTCACCCTGCCAGACCGCCCATCAAGCAATCGCCGCCGTGAAGTCTGCAGCGTGACACCTCCACCGCGACACCTCCCCGTGCCCGCTCCGACGTTCCCCGCCACAAAACCACCCAAAGCCATAATCCCCCGCCCGGCCCCAACTTTCCTCACCGAGGCCCCTTGCATCCGCCGCTATCCCGCGTGTAAACACCCGGCCAACGGACAGGTGGCCGAGTGGTCGAAGGCGCACGCCTGGAAAGTGTGTAGGCGGGGAACCGTCTCGAGGGTTCGAATCCCTCTCTGTCCGCCACTTGCCCTGATGCAAAAAATCTCCGTCGCCACGACTAGCCGAATTTTGTCGTTATATTCGGGGGTTATACGGGAAAAGCTGAACACTGCGTTTGTGGGAGAACGTCGGAAATGGCTCTCTCCCGACGGGTATTCTCCAAAGCTGACGACTGCGCGGATTTAGTGTTCAGCTTTAAGCATCTGTATTTGAATGAGAAAATCTTACCACCATTTTGATGGTTTGTGGTTTCCACTCGCATTGCAGACGCGACGGGCGTCCAAATCGCGCAAAGAGCATTCCGCGCAAACCGGCGGGCCGGACGCACAATGAAGACACTTTCCGCTCAAGAAAGGGCAACCGGACTTTGCGCGGCGGATGTCGGCAGCGGTCAATCAAAGAAAGTTCTGGTGAGAACCGATAGCGATCGGGTATCCCCAGATCGGCAAATTCCACCGTCCGAGAAGTATTCAATGAACGTTCCCTCAACTGCCTCGGTTGTCGAAGAATTCGAAGTGACCCGCGAGGACCTATACGCACAGGTCTGGGTCACTCCAATCAATCATCTTGCCGAGAAGTTCGGCGTGTCCGGCTCCTATCTTGCCCGGATTTGTGAGGCCCTCAAAGTGCCGCGACCACCTGTAGGGTACTGGCAGAAGATGGCGGTCGGGAAAGCAAAACCACGTCCTTTCCTGCCCCCCGCGTTGCCGGGGGATCAATTGAGCTGGTCGAAAGACCGACCGATCGCGGCGCCAAAATCGAAGACTATTCAAAGAAATACAAATGTGGCTCGGACCTTAAGTACGATCCGGGCCGGTCGCCATCCGATGCTCGTTGGAGTGGAGGGGCATTTCCGCAAGACACGCAAGTTGGACGAGGGAGAATTCCTCAGGCCATACAAACTGCTCCTGCCTGACATTGTTACCTCGGAAAACTGCCTCCTCCGCGCCCTCGATATCGCCGACGAGATTTACAAAGCCCTGGACCAGAAAGGGCACCGGGTTCAGTTTGCGTTGCCGGATCAGAGGATGCACCGCGTTCACATTGAAGAGCGAGAAGCGCCTGGAAAAGACCGGAAATATGGCCGTTATGGCACTGGCAACATCTGGTCGCCGCACCGTCCTACGATCACGTATGTCGGATCGATGCCCATCGGCCTTGCATTAATCGAAATGACCGAACAGGTAACCATGCGGTATATCGATGGAAAATACGTTCGCGACGATAGCAAAGTGGTAAAGTCGGCGAGACCCTGGCAACTCACCAATTCATGGACGACTGAGCGGGATATTCCCTGCGGACGCTTCCGCTTGGTCGCATACTCTCCTGTGCATGGCGTCGATTGGGTGAAAGTTTGGCAGGAGACCGCGAAAGCATCGTTCGGCGAGATGATTCCAGCATTTTTGCGAACACTGGAAAGCTCTGAGGCCGAAATCAGGGCGCTCATGACTTCAGCCGAGGTCGAGGCTGCCCGGCGGCAACGAGAATGGGAAGAGAGGCAGGAACGTTGGCGTCGGGAAGAGGATCAGCGGCAAGTCAAGCAGGCATCTGCTGAGAGTGGCAAACAGCTCTCTGACATAATGGATCGGTGGACGGTCACGGTGGCTATCGAAAGGTTCTTTTCAGAAGCAGAGAAACGGACGGCGTTGCTGGACGGAGAACGCCGAACCCGGCTTATGGAGCGTCTGGCTTTGGCAAAGAAGATGATCGGGACGTTGGATCCCTTGGACTTTCTTGAGGAGTGGCTTGCGCCGGAAGAGCGTTATAAGTCAAAGTATGGCGAAGGGTGATGTCGTCGGGGCTGGCTCGCACTGGAATGCAACCCAACTAACGGCGGGAAGGTCCTCGAGCCTAGAGCGCATGTGGAAAATCCCAGCTCGGTTCGGTCCAGGAAATGGGAAGCAGGTCAAATGGGGGCTAGGGCGGCAGTCCACGACTTCAGACCCCAATTGCGTCACACGTTTTCATCCCTGCTGGTCTCTTGCGGGGCTTCGCTGGAAATGATCGGGCCGCTGCTGGGCCACACCCAGATCGGCACCACCCAGCGCTACGCTCACCTGATCGACTCGCCGCTGCGGGCGGGCGTCAACGCCGTGGGTGAGATGCTAAAGCCGCGGTTGAGGCTGGTGGAGAAGTAAGTATCTATATGAGTCGTTGGCGCTGCTCGGATGATCTGAAATAAGCTTCGAAAGTTTTTGTGTGACGGTTAACCGATTAGGTTGTTGTGTTACGAAAACAGGTCCCATAGAGTGACACGAAAAGCAGGGAAATCGATACGATGGCACGGCCAAGAGCAGAGAATCCAAGAACAAAAAACGCGAATATCCGTCTCACTGAGGAAGAGCGCACCGAAATCGAAACCGCCGCCGCCGCACAGGGGTACGCCTCTCTCAGCGAATATATCCGCTTCCTGCATAGCCGCTTCACCAAGGAAGAAGGGCTTGCGATGGACGAGGAGAAGACCAATCCTCGAGACTTTCCGGCTGATCTCCTGCGCCCGTTTCTAAAGACCGCTCACGGGCAAATCTTCTGGGGCGACAGCCGCAGCTACCTCTTCAGCAAAGCCGAGGAAAGCAGCGTCGATCTCATCATGACCTCGCCGCCCTTCGGCCTAGTGCGCAAGAAGAGCTATGGCAATGAAGATGCTGATCGCTACTGCGACTGGTTCCGCCCCTTCGCGGAAGGCTTTCACCGCGTCTTGAAGGACACAGGCAGCCTCGTCATCGACATTGGCGGCGCATGGGTGCCAGGGCAACCCACACGCAGCCTTTACCATTTCAAGCTCCTCGTCATGCTCGTCGAAGAATACGGCTTCCACCTGTGCCAGGAGCATTACTGGTTCAACCCGTCGAAGCTCCCGACTCCCGCCGAATGGGTAAACGTCCGCCGCGTGCGCGTCAAAGACGCCGTGAACACCATCTGGTGGCTCTCGAAAACGCCATACCCCAAGGCCAACAACAAGCGGGTTCTTCAGCCCTACTCCAAATCGATGGAGCACCTGTTGAAGAACGGCTACAAGGCCAAGTTGCGTCCGTCGGGGCATGACATCTCAGACAAGTTCAACAAGGATAACGGCGGCTCCGTCCCGCCAAACCTGCTAGCCATCGCCAATACTGAGTCCAATGGGCGCTATCAGGATCACTGCCGAGCCGAGAACATCCCGATCCATCCGGCCCGCTTCCCCGCGCAGCTTCCCGAGTACTTCATCCGCTTCCTTACCGACCCGGGTGACCTAGTGGTCGATCCCTTCGGCGGCTCCTGCGTGACGGGCGTCGTCGCTGAGAACTTGAAGCGCCGCTGGACGTGTTGCGAACTGTCCGAGGAATATCTTCTCGGAGCCCGTGCCCGCTTTGAGCCCACGCTTCAGTCCCTGCCGAAGGATCGGGGCATTCCATACGAGATAGCCTCGCCTTGTGCGCGACCAATTGCCGAAGAGGATGCGCCGCTCTTCGAGGACGGCGGCGCCCAGCGCCCTGCTACAATGCGCAAGAATTCCGCGCCGAAGATCGCCGCAGAGTAACCACTACCTCTGCGCTCTAGGTAGGGGGGGCCAGAAGCCGCTCCTGCACCCAAAGCAGCAGTCGTCCATCGGTCAACCCCGCGAAATCCACCGCACGGGGTGCGGCGGCGGATTCATCCAAGTGGGCAGGGACTTCGCGGCTCAGTGCGATGAGCGAGGCGCGGACAAGTCCGTCTATCCCCGCTTCCGGGGCATAGCCCCGCGCATAGCGCACGATCTGTCCCGCCGCTTCGCGAAAGCGGGCATTTGCCGTGTCCCCCGCCAAATACTTCACCTCGACAATCCCTACCACCTGACCGGCAAACCGGTCGGCGATCACCAAATCCGGCCGGTCCGCAGCGAGCGCCATCCCGTAAGCTGCCAGTAGGCTTTCGAGACGCTCTTCGGACGGCTCCAAGGCAGGCGGGGTGAACAGCCCGCCGCCACCCTGCCAGAAGATGTCATATCGCCCACATGAGATGACCGGCGCTCCCGATGGCTTGCCAAGCAAGGCAAGGCGCATCGGCTCGCCTGTCTCTGCAGCTAAGGCTTCACCAATCCCGAGCCCCACGGCCAGTTCAAAGCGCCGCCACTGTTCCAGAGGCCCGATCAAAGTGCTGAGCAGAACGCTCCGCAGCGCCTCTTCGTCTCCGGCCTCTACCCGCGCCAGCGTTTCATAGGCGGCAATCGCCAATCGGTAGATCATCCGCCGCGACCGCGCCGCGTCCCGCAACGCTCCTGGTCCCGGCCTGCGATGGATGGCGACGCTCTTCAGAACCTCGCGCAATGCGTCGAGGCGTTTCACTGCCGTCACATCCGCCATTGCCTCTTCGACCAGTTGGGCATAGGCCGAGCCCGCAGGCTGAGTGGCGAAGAGCCGCGCCGCATAAGTCGAAGCCGTCTGCACAACCCACGCCACGACCTGGTTCGGCCCTGTATTGAAGCTGCGCACCGGCTCTTCGTAGATCACCAGTGACGGATGACCGGCTACCCGCCGCGCGAGCATTGTGCCCCGTGCGTCGATCCGCCCCCGCGCCACGGCATCATCCGTCCTTCTGACGAATTGCAGCAGGCTTTGGGCTTCGTGCAGATGCGTCAGCACATAAGACAGAAAAGTCCGCACTGGCTCCGACAGCGCCCAATGCGCCCTGAGCAAGTCCATGTCCCGAGCGAGATCGAGATGGGGGCTCTCCGTCCCTGCCAGCGTCCCGTGCCGGAAATACCGCAGGAACACCCCCGCTGCGTAGTCACCGATAGCCTGGTCGAGCGTCTCCATCACGCGTCAACTACACGGCCACGGACGCCATCCGCGCCTTGATCCGCCTGCTCTGTTCGGCATCGAGCCCAAAGACCTCGACAGCCTTTCCCGCCAAAAGCTCCGCATCCTGCACAACGATCCCATCGAGCATCGGCAACAGCACCATGTCCACCGCGTCGAGCAGCGCTTCCTTCATCGAAAGCGTCGGAGCGGCAAAGAAGGCCGCGTGCTCTTCCATCGCCTGCACGGCCTTGATCGCGTCGATGATGGGCGCTGGGCCGATCACCCGCACCGTGTTGATCGCGGCCCAGAACGCAGCGAGAGGGCAAGGGGCTCCTGCCGCTGGTCCCGCCCAAGCAGGATCCTCCTTGCGCAGGAAGGCTTCCATGAAGCCCGCCGTATCACGGGGGGCATCGACATAGACCCAGCCGAAGCGTCGCGCGAGCGCATAGGACATCTGGTAGAGGGATGCCTTGTCGATGGAGTTAATCGTCGCCACCAAGCGCCAGTGCGGTCCCGGTGCAAATTCATGCGCCGCAGCCGAGGGCTTGCTCTCAGGCAGGATCACATATTGCAGGCTATCCTTGTCTTCGATGTCGAGCCGATAGGGGAGGGTGGTTTGCTGCCCCGACAGCACTGTGAAGAGCGGCCCGATTACCTTGTCGATGTCGCAGCGGTTCATCTCGTCGATGATTAGCGGTCGGTCAAAGCGGCGCAGCAGCACCCCCGGAATGAAGGCCACCGATCCGCTGCCGACAGGTTGATAGCCCCCGATGATGTCTTGCGAACTCCAATCCGATGAGCCTGTGACCAGTGTCCATTTCCCGCCAGTCAGCACCGTGGCGATATGGCGGGCAAGCGTCGTCTTCCCCGTCCCCGGCGGGCCGTAAAGCATGATATGCTGCTTGCCCGAGGCAAGCGCGGCATTGATCTGGCGATAGACTGTAGGGTCGATACCCAGCAGATCGCTCATCTCGGGGATATGCAGCGAGGCGGCCGCGACGATCTCGTCGTCATCCGCAACCTCGTCTTCCTCGTCAGGGAGGCTAGAGCCTGCTGCCAGAGCCGGAGGGGCCACCGGTCCCGCTGCCGTCCAGGCGTCCGAGATGTCCTTCTTCAGCCGTTCAAACTCAGCTTTGTCGCTCAGGTCGTAAACCGGGATCGGTCCCGCCGATCCGCCTACTGGGGAAACCATGATGTCCGCCGCCAGGGCGTTGATCATTTCGCCATAGGTCACCTTGCGAAGCGTGCCGTTGAGCGTCACCTCGACCTCGTGGTCGCGCGGCTGCACCGCGAGAAGTCCAGCGACCAGATAGGGCAGGGCAGCGCCCTTGAACTTCATCGCCCCGCTATCGGGGTCGAAATGGAACGGTTCAGCCGAGGAGCCTTGCGGCGTTGCCCCGTGGAAAACGAATAGGGCGTGGACTTCAAGGCTATCGTCGCGGAAATAGTCGTTCGTCCCCTGTCGCAAGAGTGGCACCAGGCGGAACACTACACCTGCCTTGTCTTCCTGCGAGGCATTGATTGCGCCCAGATTCAGTGGGCCTTTCGCAGGATTTACAGCTTTCCAGCCCGCGCCATCGGGCTCGATCTGGTAAAGCCATCGCGGCGGTTTGTTCGCTGAGTAATTCGGCTCTCTCCAAAAGCCAGTCTTCAAATTGATCTCATGACGGGAGCCAAGGCTGGTACCCAATTTGAAACCGCACTGAGAGAACTGAAGACCCTTATCCCTCAGACGATCTTTGAACCAACGAAAGAAGTCAACTTCGAAACCTGCAATCTGCGATGCCACGTTGCCCCCTGTGACAGCGGTTACGCCGCTGCGCCAATGAAGCCTGATTGTACTGAGCCAGATGAGCGAGGTCCATCACCAGAATTCCGTTCGAAGTTTGACCTTCGAAGGGCCGTGCAACGCGACAGAACGTCGGAAGGCGTTCGCGAGCCAGCGAAGTTGCCGCAAAGCGGTCGCAGGTCTCAACTTGCAGATACCTCTGCACGGAGGTCGTGCAAGTCGCGGGTGTATAAACGCATCTAGAGCCTCGGGCGGCCGCCGCGGTGATCACGAGGCACTCAGGGGGGCCATTTTCCGCCCACCCTTGCGAGATGTGGTCCACGCGCCTACGATGCTCAAAGTGGACAGGCCTTCTTACCCATGGATGGCCGACAAGACGCTGTGGATGTGTTAGAACGAAACGGGATCGCCGAGTGAAGTTACAAGCAATTAAGATCGCGAACTTCAAGAAGATAGCAGGCACCACTGTGCCAGTTTCTCCATTGACCGTGTTAGTCGGAGGGAACAATTCGGGAAAGAGTTGTGTACTCCAAGCGGCGCACTTTGCGGTTGGGCTACTTCAGTCCGAAGCGGAGGTTGGAACCGACACATTTACCCCGGACAAGGTTCGCTATCAGCCAACGCGGGAATTCTGGGACCTCGCCCATGAAGACCGATTGGTAGAGGGCGCCCCACCTATTTCGGTTGCATTCGAGTTCGAAGAGGCCAAAGCAGGTGAAGCCTCAAAGTTCGAATACGAGGTAAAAGTATCGCGGGGGGCTGGTGAGTCAATTGTACTGGAGGTTACCGACCTTGAGCGAACCACCCAGATGTTTTCTGACAGCTCGAGGCCGTTCTCCATTTATGTGCCGGGCCTGGCGGGAATTCCCCTTAGGGAGGAGTACCGTGTTGATGCCATTCTAGCGCGTGGAATAGCTGGAGGTGAGGCGAATCTATATCTTCGAAATGTGTTGCTTCGGATTCATGAGAAACCAGAGCGTCGCGAGCGCCTAAACGATCTCCTTCAGAGAATTGTTCCAAATGGAAGACTCGAGGTAAATTTCAACCCAAAATTGCACCAAGTTATAGATGCTCGAATTGAAGTAAATGGGATTTCGCGATCCATTGAAGCTTTTGGGACCGGGGTGTTGCAGTATCTCCAAATCATTGCTTACGTTGTAAACTTTTCCCCGGCGCTGCTTCTCCTCGATGAGCCTGATTCTCACCTTCATCCAAACAATCAGAGAATGATTGCATCAGCACTTAAAGAAATCGCAGCAGGTGGTGAAACATCGGTGCTATTGGCAACGCATTCAAGGACTATTCTAGATCAACTAGAGAATTCAGAGCATACCAACTTCGTCTGGATTGATGACGGATCAGTTCATCCCGAGCAAGGCAAAGATAGAATATCAATGCTGGTCGGTCTCGGGGCGCTTGAAGGCGCCGAGAGGTTCTACTCAACAGGCTGTGCGACAATAGTACTGACTGAAGATACTGACACAAGCTATCTACGCGTGCTCCTTGAGGCGAATGGCGCAAAGCCTGCCCAGTTTTTAATACATAGTTATAGAACAAGTTCAAAGTTCAATTCAGCAATCGATCTATCTCGCTTCATCAATCTGGTGAAGCCCGGGGTGCGGGTAATAATCCACCGTGACCGAGACTTCATGACTGCGGAGGATGAAGCAAGATTTATGGCTGCTTTCCCGGAGAATGGGAAGGCATATAGTGTGTTCTTAACAAGTTACTCTGATGTTGAGCACTATTTCTTGAATCCGGCCCACATAAGTTCGTGCACTGACCTTCAGCCACAAGACGTAGAGGCTATGATCAACGGAATAGCGGCGAAATTCAAAACAACTTTCTATGACTCGTTTAGGTCGAAACGAGATCAAATAAAGTACTCCCTATACAACGATGATCGCGCGAATTGCCAGTCTAGCTTGAAGTTATTTGAATCTTTGCCTGTATTTGAATCATCTCTCGGAAAAGAGCTATTAAAGAAAGTCTCAGATGCACTACAAGAGACGTGTGGGAAAAATAAGTCCGATCTTCTTGTAGCTTCAGCAGAACTCAAGGATGCTCGCCTTTCACAATTGATTGCAGACCTACCAGCGGTCGAGGGAAGCGAAAGTGCGTGGCCTCGAGAGATCCCGAAGGGAGCTATCTATGGTTGAATCTCCTGATCGCGACGATGTAGTGCTAGAAATCCTCTTGCAGTTGCGATTGGAACAGCAGGCGCTCATCAGTGAGGGGCTCGTTCGCGAAATATATGAACTTCAGCGTCGGTTTCAGTTTGACACTGAGCGGGACGCAGTACTTCTTGGGGCGAAGAAAGCCGTGGAGGCCGAGGTCGATAGTAACAAAGTAGGCTCATCATGAGGCTGACGAAAATCACAGTTCAGAACTTTATGCCGTATCGAGGCGTTCAGACTATGGAGATGCCGTCTGGAAGTCGCAACGTGGTTGTCGTCTATGGAGACAATATGCGTGGTAAGACGAGCTTTCTGAACTCAATTCGTTTTGCCTTCTTTGGCTATGCAACAGCGAGGCAATCTCGTCAGATAGATCGGATGGACCTGATTAATGAAGATGCGAAGCTAGCCGGTGATTGGTCGCTTTTCGTTTCGGTTGAACTGGACGCAAACGGGTCGCAATACGAGCTCCGGCGCGAGCTTCGCCCCTTTCAACATGTGGCGCACCCCGTTTCGAGCAAAGAGCTGCAGGAGATCTTTACGCTGCGAAAGGACGGAATCCCTGTTACAGGTCAGGATCGAGCGTTCGAAATGAATCAATTGATGCCTGAGGGCATTTCTCGATTCTTTCTTTTCGATGGTGAGTTACTTCAAGAGTACGAGATGCTCGTTCGTGATGAGAACTCTGCATTGAAAATTAAACAGGCAATTGAACATGTTCTTGGTCTTCCCGCGCTGACCAAGGGAGGCGAAGAGATTCGGACATTACTGACGCAGGCGCAAGCGCGACAGTCGGAGGACTTGAAGCAACTTAGAACACTGACGGCCCAAGCTGAACAACAACGGTCTCTGCAGTCGCGTATAGCCGATACGCAGAAGGAGAAGGGCGGCCTTGAAGCTAGAGTTCGGCTCTTGCGCGAGGAGACTTCTGCTTTGCTGGAGCGCCTTGAGTCCATGACAACCGCCGTTGAGCAAAGCGAACGACTTCGGAATCTTGAGTTTGAACTGGCTAGTATTGTCGCCAAAATTAAGAGCTTGCGAGCACGTCGAGCTGATTTGCTGCAAGAGGCTTGGCGTGACCTTCTTGAGCCACAGTTGGCGATGATAAGGCGAGGACTTGAGGACGATCGTGATGCTGCGCTTAAGGCGGTTAGAGCGAGCGCGATAACTTCTTCGCGGATCGCTGACCTGCGCACTGTCTTGGCAGACAGAAGGTGCGTTCTTTGTGAGCAAGGAATTCATGATGCTGAGAGCCATTTGGTAATGTTGAAGCTTCAAGAAATCGAAGCGAGAGCTGCGCAGTCCGGAGAGAATCTCAGCGAGCTTAGCGTCATTTCTAGCAAGATTGAGCAGTTGGCTCGTATTCAGGGCTTAGGATTGGCCCATCGTGTTCTAGCTGCTGAGAAGGAGACACGTGAAGTTCTTCTAAAAGAGACGTCATTGCGGGCCTCGCTTGTAGAGGTTCGCGCTTCGCTTCGAGAGTTTGAACCGGCGGCCGTTGAGCGCCTTAGAAGTGAGCGCGAGCAAAAGCTGGCAGTTTCAATCGGCCTTCAAAAGGAAATTGAGGTTCGAGAGTCCGAAATCTCAACGATGAGACGAAAGCTTGACCAGTTGTCCAGGATGCTTTCCCGAAACCCGGAGTCACGTGGTCAGCGGAGTAGCAAGCTCGTTGCTGCGTATAGTGCGCTCGATAAGATTTTCACTGCGGGAGTTGATCGTCTTCGCGATCGGCAACGTAGACGAGTTCAGGACTATGCGGCCGACTCATTTATACGCCTAACGTCTGAGCCCGACTTTGGAGGCCTTTCAATCAATGAAAACTATGGTCTGACAATTTTGGATGAGAAAGGCCGTTCGGTGACGGAGAGGAGCGCTGGTGCTGAGCAGATTGTCGCCCTCGCTTTGATTGATGGTCTGAATAAGGCTGGACGCCGCGGAGGTCCAATCGTTATGGATACGCCATTCGGTCGCCTTGATTGGACGCACAGAGCGAATGTCCTAAAGCATCTGCCTGAAATGGCAGAGCAAGTTATCCTGTTGGTACACGAGGGCGAGATGGACCGTGATCGAGACCTTCCCTCTATAAGTCATCGGATTTCTCGGATTTATCGGATTGAGCGGCAGTCCTCGCGCCAGTCATCTATCGTGCTTGAGCGAGAAGTCACAATATGAGCCCGGAACCGACCACAGTGGGACTTTCTAATGCGGGTCTTGGGGTGCTTCGGGCGCTTGAGACGTCTGGCGTCTTTCATCGCGTTCTCGACGCCTATCGTTTTGCTGTTGGACTAGGGATCGCACATGGTGGTTTCGAGTCAGGCGAATTCAGTCGGACAACCGTATTCAACATAGGGACGCTTGATCCTGATCGGTCACTGTTTGTCGCAGTGTCAGCATTGCGAAGTATGACAGACGAGCCAGTATATCGTAGCTTAGAGCGTTACGCTGAGTGGGGTGCGCAAGAACTTGGCCGCCTTCATTCAGGTGGAGATGTCCAGTTTGGTGAACTGCTCAGAGAGGCTGAAGATCTGCTGAAAGTGTAAAGGAACAGGTGCTTGTACTTTCTTTCGGGTCAACAATAGGTCAACCTGTCTAACTACGTTGTTCACCGTTTGGGCCCACCCGCTGCGGGTGGCTGCGGCGCGGTGCGGTTGAAAAGCGTCGACGGTTCAAAGGGTTATCGCGTAACCATCTGATATGCTTAAGTTATTGTAATCGCTGGCGTTTCGGCTCATAACCTGATGGCCACATACTGCACGTTCCACTCCACCGGGAACAACTCCAGCAACTCTGCCATGCCCAGTTCGCACCCCCCTTCAACAATCGCCTCGACAATCCCCGGTGCCAACAGGGTCAACCGCATCACCCGGGTCATGTAACTCGGTGCGATCTTCTCATGCGCCGCCAGATCGCCGATCGTCGCGAACCCCCCGCTTTCCAGCATCCGCTTCCATCGAAACGCCCGTCCCAGCGCCTTGACCACCGTGCTGTCGGTGCATCTCGTCTTGTGGGCCGTCCCTTCCGGCAGGACCATTTCCTTGCGCCCGCCGCGTTTCACAAGTCGGAATGGAACCTGAACCGTGATCACGTCTGCTGGATGGACCTCGACCTTCATGCCACCTCCTTCGCCCGCATATCGCGGGCCAGCCCTGACAGGCCATCGACCCGCAGGCGGAGCGCCATGCCGTCGGTGCCGATGTCGATGCGTTCGACCAAGAGCCTGACAATGCGCGCCTGTTCGGCGGGGAAGAGTTCGTCCCACAGGGGATCAAGCTGGATAAGCGCCTCGCGGGCCTCGGCCTCATTGAACCCCACATCTTTCTCCCGCGCCGCCTTCAACGTGCCCGCGATGATTTCCGGTTGACGGAAGACTGCGCGCAATTGGCCGATGACTGCAGCCTCGACCTCCCCGGCGGACACCCGGCTGACCTCACAGGCGCCGGCGCCATGTTTCAGGACTGATTGGCTGACATAGTAGCGGTAGAGCCGCCCGCTCTTCTTCGTGTGGGTTGGCGAGAAGGCGGCGCCATCCGGGCCGTAGATCAGGCCCTTCAGCAAGGCCGGTGTTTCGGCGCGCGTGTTGGCGGCACGTTTGCGGGGACTTTCCGTCAGGATGGCATGGGCCTTGTGCCATATGGTCCGGTCGATGATCGCCGCATGTTCGCCGGGATAGCTGGTCCCCTTATGGACCGCCTCCCCGATGTAGACCCGGTTGTTCAGCATTCGGTAGATGAACTTCTTGTCGATGCGGTGGCCGCGGGCGGTGGTGACACCACGTGCCGCCAGTTCGCGCGCCAGTTCGGTGCCGGATCCGATCTCGATAAAGCGGGCAAAGACCCACCGGACGTGGGCGGCATCGGCAGGGTTTTCGACCAGCTTGCGGTTTTTCACCTCGTACCCCAGCGGCGGGCAACCACCCATCCACATGCCCTTCATCCGGCTGGCGCGGACCTTGTCCCGGATACGTTCGGCCGTCACTTCGCGCTCGAACTGGGCGAAGGACAAGAGGATGTTCAGCGTCAGCCGCCCCATAGAGGTGGTGGTGTTGAACGACTGCGTGACGCTGACAAAAGTCACGCCATTGCGGTCAAACACCTCGACCAGCTTAGAAAAATCCATGAGCGAGCGGCTAAGCCTGTCGATTTTGTAAACGACCACCACGTCGACCAGCCCATCCGCGATATCGGCCAGCAGCCGTTTCAGACCGGGGCGTTCCAGCGTGCCGCCTGAGATGCCGCCATCGTTGTACTGATCGCGGACCAGCACCCAGCCCTCGGACCGCTGACTGGCGATATAGGCCTCGCAGGCTTCGCGTTGGGCGTGCAGGCTGTTGAACTCCTGCTCCAACCCTTCCTCGCTAGATTTCCGAGTGTAGACCGCGCAGCGCAGCTTGCGCACCGGCTTGTCGGGTTTGACCAGTGCGTTCATGCCGCCCTCCGATGGTTTTTCAGCCCGAAAAACACCCAACCGTTCCAGCGCGTGCCGGTGATAGCGCGGGCGATGGCCGACAGCGACTGGTAGGGCCGGCCCTGCCATTCGAAACCGTCTTGCAGTACGGTGACGACCTGCTCGACGCCTTGCCAATCGCGGATGAGCCGCGTTCCAGCGATGGGCTTCAGATCCGCCCGGATGCGGCTCTTCTTGCGATCGCCACCATCCAGTTCCTCGCCAAGGGCCTCCAGCCGACGGATCGTCTCGGGCTTCAAGCCGCCATAGGCCAGTTCCTGAATGCGGTAGGCGAGGCGGCTTTCAAGGTACCGACGGTTGAACGGCGGCGGTTCGGTCGCGAAGAGGTCGCGCCACTGGGCCTTCAGGTCCGGCGTCGATGTGGTCTTCAGCGCGGCCAAACGCGCGGGGATATGATCGGTCGTCATGCGGATCTCCGGTGAGTTGCAGGGCGACTACCGCTCTGGTCGGGCGGGATGTGAAGCGAACTTTCTCCAGTGCGGTCAGAGAGTTGGCTTGCATTGCGTTGCTTCAGGCGGATCAGGCCGAAGGCCAGGATCTTGCACAGTTCCTCGCGGCGTTCGCGCGGTGACATCAGGTGGGCGGAAAGGGGATTGGGACCGGACATGGCAGACCTTTCGAGATCATCTGCCAGTCAAAGGCCAATCGGAGAGGGGAAATGGGACATGCCCGGAAAGAAATCCCTCCACCTGATTCCGTTTGAAAATCTGAGCCAGTTGCCGCAGCATTCACCGTCAGGTTGAAATTCTCCTAGAGCAGGATCGGGCATGGCGCGCAAACGAATTAACGATTTTCCACGGCTTAAGAAGGTCGTGGATCATGTGCCGACCGATTGGGTTATGATCCTCGTCAATCAGGCGAATTCCGCCCGACTTGAAGGACAGCCAAGCGACGTAGCCAACGTTCCGCCTCCTGCCGATCCGCGTGATCTTGCAACTGTCATTGAGGCGCTCCCAGTCCAGTACTTGAAGAACGCCGAACTGGTTGCCGCGTTTATTCTCGATCAGGCTGAAGCTGTGCCTGATAGGCTGGCAGAATTGATGGCGCCGGATGCTCTGTCTCACGAACAACTGGCCGACTGCCAGAATGGTCATGCTGAAATCGCGCGCAGCGCTTGGCGCTATCTCTTCGCTCGGTCGTTCTTCAACCGGGTGGACCGCACGCACCGACTTCGTAATTTCCGTGACGTCAAACGGCTCTTCGACACGTTCGGCCTGTCGGCGCCGCGCCCTTTTGCGGGAGACGGCTTTGACTCTGTGGCCCTGGCGCAGAAGCTCACAAAGGACCTTGATCTGTCGGAAGGCTGCGAAGTGACGGCATGGTTGGATCCATTGACGGAGGGCGAGCTTGCAAGGTGGGTCGTCGCGATTACTACCGCGGGTCAATTCACCAGCGTCAGGACCTATAAAAAAGATCGCGGTATAGATCAGCTCACCTACCTCCCGGCTCGGGAAATTGTACTCAGCTATACGCCCGCGACCGGTCTGATCGAAATCTGTTCGGAGGATAGATTGCTCCGGAAGCGGATCGCAGAAATATTTGCCGTCGACGTCCTCGGCGTCGATCTGAAGAGCGATCCCCTGAGCTGGAAGGTGTTCAGCCTCTGGCCTCTGCGCAATTCCTTGCACCTCGACGCACCGGCCCATCTCTGTGATCAGGTCAAGGAGGTGTCCGTTGTGGAATTTGGTATTTCGATGGGCACCAATGGCCAATTCCTGACCCTTAGAACCCGGGCAGGCAAGGAGGCGGAACAACTTGCGCCGCGCGTCTTGGGGGCTGCCAAAGGGTTGCCCGGTTCCGGCCGGATCACCCACGCCAAGATCCATATCGAATACGTGAAACAAGGCAACGGCAAGTTGTCGAGCTTTGGCATGACGGTTTCGGGCAAGAACAGCTGTTCCATCGCCAACCAGCGGGAACCGGAAAGGCGGAATATTGGCGAGGCGCTTCTCGCGCATTGGAAGATCATGGAGCGCTTCCGTGACCTGCGTCAGGAAGAATTTTCGATGCAGATCAGGCCACTGCTCAAACTTCTCGACCACGGGGCACTCGCCGACCGCGACACTTTGGGATATTTCGGTGCCAATATCGCGATGCTGTCTCAGGCGGCGCTGATCCGCCGCAAGGGTCTGGAGGACATCCGCCTAACCGAGGAAGATGGTCCCATACAGTCCGGCGAAATTGGTGTTCTTAGAGATGAGGGCACGCATGAGGTCAATGCTGCCGATGGAGCGCCCGCCGCAACAGTCCATGCGGATTTCGTCGAGCAATACGATATCGACGTCGAGCGCATCGTGCAGAAGTTGGCGGAGTTTCTCTCGCCCCTTCAGCGAACCGGGAAAATCTTCAGGGAGGCAGAGCGGATCTGGCGTCTCGGTCAAATTCTCGTCGATG
Source organism: Rhodobacter sp. P2_H5 (assembly GCF_056403335.1). Taxonomy (NCBI): domain Bacteria; kingdom Pseudomonadati; phylum Pseudomonadota; class Alphaproteobacteria; order Rhodobacterales; genus Rhodobacter; species Rhodobacter sp. P2_H5. The sequence goes on from NZ_JBFUFS010000008.1 coordinate 110,630, forward strand.
GTCGCTCGGTTCCGGTCTGGCTTGCATCTGGGCTTGGCGACGTTGGGATCTGTGGTGCGGTCAACCGGCACCTGCGGGGGATGCCGAATCTGGTCAATGGCGTTGTGTTCGCCGCCGGAGATGCACCTTTCACGAGCCTTGCCACACATCCGGTCATCGCGCTCCAGTCCTGCTTGACAGATGATGACACCAGCCCTGAAATCGATCCTGCTGCAGTTGCGCAGAGCTATGCGCGTGAACTCGTTCAGGCAAAAGCGGGGGAAACCGTCGTTTTCAAGAAATGGAAGGCGGGACTCGCCCAACTGATCGTACCTGGTCAACGGGCATGGTTGGTGGACAGCGCCGCCAGGGTCACCATCGTCGAAAACCTGGTAACTGCCTTACGCGAAGGTGCGCCCGGTCTTTCGTTAGCTGATACCATGATGGGAACAAAAATGGCCCATCCACAAAATGCCTTTGGCAAAGAGTGGAAAGAAATCAACGGGAAGTACATACATTCCGCTGGCCGCGGCCTTTGGGCCATTGCGACATAGAAGCAGTGGCAACTGAGAACCAACTGAATTTGGGTCACTGACGCACTCAGATTCGCCATGACAATTCAATGGCTCCTCCAACGATAGGAGCCTTTCATGGCCAATTCGAACTTCCCCGTCCTGCCTCCCCGCTCCACCACTCCGAACCGTCCGGCACCGTCGGGTGCTGAGTGGCGCTGCCTTGAATGCGGCAAGCTGCTCGGCGTGCGCCGGGGCGGCAAACTGCAGGTGCGTGTTCACGGTCACGATTACCTTGTGACCCTGCCTGTCGAAGCGACCTGCCGCGGTTGCGGCACCTTCAACCGCACCTGACCATCCCGGGCGCCCCAGTGGCGCCCGTTTCGCTTTTGATCCCCTGAAACCCAGAGCCCCCGTGAGGCGCCAGACGCCCGGCCGAAAGGCTGGACATCATGCGCACCTCATGGTCCGCGTTCCATCTGCAATTCCTTGCCCTTTGCCATCGGCGCTCTTCCGAACTGCTCTTTGGGCAGATGCAGACGCGTCATGCAGTTTTGGCCGCGGCGCCCTGCATCGATGCGCTGTTGGAGCGGCAGCACAGCACGACCGACCCGTCGACGCAGCGCCATGCCGTCGTGCGCGCCCTTGCTGTAGAAGTGCAAGCCAGCGGCCCCGTCTCAGAGCTGGCGGCCGTCATCCTGATCCTCGCGCTTTGGCCCGGACTTGATGCTGTGCGGTATCGTCTTTGGCGCGATTGGCCGCTGGATCGTGATGATCTGGCCGATGATATCCTCGGGCATGTCGCGATCGGCGTTCGTCGCCTGGACCTTGCATCGGTGCAGAAAGTTGCCGCGACACTGATCATGAACACCGAACGCGATCTTCGGCGTGCTTATCTGGATCGAAAGGCACAGCGGCGCATCGAACTGCCGATGTTCGACAGCCTTGAGGTGGTCACGGCGCCCCTTCGCGACGACGACATCACGGACCGCGATGTATGGCGCAGCCGCCTGCTGCCCGTTCTGGGCCGCGATAGCGACCTTTTTTTGCGTATCATCACGCTGGGGGAAAATCAGGCCGAGGCCGCGTCCGCGCTTGGCCTGTCTCATGAGGCGGCGCGCAAGCGGCATCAACGCACGATGAAGAAACTCACCGCCATGCGAGATAATTCTTCCGACATGTCCCATTCCCCGCCACCGATTGGCCTTTGACCTGCAGATGCCCGCGAGTTCGGGCCTTGAAGGGGGCGAAACATGGACGATGAACCGAACTATCAAAAGTTGCCCGGCTACTACCGGGCCTGGGATCTGGCGCAAGTTGTTCTGGCCGGTCGCAAATACCGGATCGAGGATGTGGGCGTCATGGCCGACGGCGGGGCGCTGTTCGCCGTCTATGTCGCGCTTGCGCAGGCGCTGCACTGAATGGCAGGCCCTGATCCCCAATCCGCCATCCTGCCGTCCCGGCTGACCCGGGCGGAACTTGCCGTCTTTTGGCGGGTCAGCATCCGTACGATCGAGCGGCGCGAAGCATTGGGTGTTGGCCCGATGCCGATCCGCCTCGGCTGTCGTGTGCTTTACCGCCGCGAGGATGTGCTGGCCTGGGAAGACGGCCATCGAGCGACAGAAGGGGGCAATCATGACTGACGCGATAGTGGATCGCTCGGCGGCCCATTGCGAGCCCCAAAACGACGGCGCTGCCGCTGCCGGCCAACGGCCACAGGCATTATTTCCGACTGGCGTAGGGCAGAGCGAGACGCACGCGATCACGCTGAGCGATGGTCGCCTCAATTTGCATGCTTCGGTAGGACTGGACTACAGCACCATCACAGGTCGCGAGATTGCCGCCATGGTTCTGGCACCGCAGAGCGTGCCGAAATCTTCGGCGCGCTGGTTCATGTCGTCGAGTTATACTGGCTTCGACGCGCGCGATCATGCCGTCCAGCGCGAGCGTGGTTCGTTTTGGTGGTTCTGCATCGATGTCGACAAGAACAACATGGCGCTCAGCGATCTCCAGCAGGTGCTGGAGGCAGTCGTGCCAGGCGTTTCGCGGCTGATCTATGCCACCCGATCTTCGACTGAGGAAGCCCGGCGTTGGCGCGTCCTGATTCCGCTGAGCCAACCGTTGTCTGGGGCAGACTACAGTGAGATGGCGCTGGCATTCTTCGATTTGCTGGAGGAAGCCAGCGGCGGCACATGTGTACCTGACCGGAAACTGGCGCTCACTGGGCAGATCGTCTACCTGCCAAACCGGGGTGACCATTACGAGCAGGAGGTGTTCCGCGGCAAGCCGCTGAACCTCACGCAGGATCATCCAGTGACGCGCCGTTGCATGTATGAACGCGCGGCGGACGAAGAGGCCAGACGGGAAGTTGCTGCGCGACGCGCGCAGAAGGCATCGGAGCTTCCCAAGGTTGCCGAGGGCGCTACGCCAGTGCAACGGTTCAACGCCGCGAACAAGATTTCCGATCTCTTGCCACGGTATGGTTACGAGCGCCTCGGGCAAACCGATAGTTGGCGATCCCCGCACCAGACGAGCGGAACCTTTGCCACGCGCGATTACGGCGATTACTGGGTTAGTCTCAGCGGCAGCGACGCCAGCGCGGGGCTCGGTTCGCCGAGCAAGACTGGGGCTAGGTTTGGCGACAGTTTTGATCTCTACGTGGCCTTCGAGCATGCCGGAGTTTTCGAAGCCGCGGTGCGCGCCTATGGCGAAGAATGCGATCAACAGGATTTTGCCATGTCGGCCGCGCGGATCGCCGGGAGACAGACGGTACCGCGCACGTCAGATGACAGCGTCCGGCATCGCACCAATCCAGAGGGCTCTCTCTCATCATTCGGTGCAATAGGTCCAGATGGCACTACCGCAGGGCATCGCATCAGCCGGGCCCTTCCCACGCCTTTCGAGTGGGTGGAGCCTTCCCTTATTCCGCCACGCCCATGGCTCTACGGTCGGCATCTCTTGCGTCAGCAGGTCTCGGTGACCGTCGCACCCGGTGGCGTCGGCAAGTCGTCCAACAGCATCATCGAGGCGCTGGCGATGGCCTCCGGACGGCCGCTGGTCGGTGAATGGGTCCAGGGTCCCCTGCGCACCTGGGTCTACAATCTCGAGGACCCATCCGACGAACTGCGGCGCCGTGTTACCGCTGCGATGATCCACCACAATGTTACCGCGGATGCGCTGGGGGGGCGGCTCTTCATCGACAGCGGTCGGGACCGGCCGCTCTGCGCAGCAATGCAGGTACGAAACGGGACATTGGTCAACATCCCCGAACTCGATGCCATGACCGCCGAGATCATGGAGCGGGAGATCGATGTGCTGATCGTCGATCCATTCGTGTCGTCTCATCAGGTGAATGAGAACGACAATGGCGCCATCGACCTGGTTGCCAAGCAGTATTGGGCAGTTCTGGCCCAGCGTTGCAATTGCGCCGTCGAACTGGTGCACCACACGAGGAAACTGGGTGGGGAGGATGGCACCAGTGAGGCGGCCCGTGGCGCCTCCGCCCTGCTTGGTGCTGCGCGGAGTGGACGTGTGCTGAACCGCATGACGCCTGAGGATCGCGAGCGGGCGGGAATTGCTGGGTCGGACACATCGGTCTATTTTGCACTTGTGCGCGACAAGGCCAATCTCGCTCCACCTGGCAAGCGGGAATGGCGCCGCGTGGTATCAGTGGATCTGGGGAACGGCGACAGCGTCGGCGTTGTTGAAAGCTGGGACTGGCCCGATGACTTCGATGACATCTCTGTGCGCGACCTTCTTGCCGTGCAGAACGCGATCGAAGCCGCGCCGGAGCCGCTGCGGTATAGCGACCAGTCAACCTCTTGGGTTGGAGACGTCGTGGCCGAAGTGCTTGGCCTCAACGCCGCCAACGATCGGAAGCGGATCAAGCGCATGATCGAGGCCTGGCTGAAGAGCGGTGCCCTCATGAAGCGAGACGTCAAAGACGAAGCCCGCCGCAGCCGCCCCTGCATTGTGGTGGGCGAATGGGCAAAATGATTGCTCCACCCCTGTGTTGGAGAGGTGGAGCAGAGGTGGAGCGGGGTGGAGCAAAAACGTGGTGCTCCACCCCCCACCCCCTAAAGGGGGGGTGGTGGGGGTGTAGCGTGACACCACGTTGCTGGTGGGGTGGAGCAACAGCCCCCTGGTTTGCTGATTTAATCGAGCCGGAGTGCGAGCCTGGAGAACAAGCAAAGGTAAAGCGAAACCGCTGGCGAACGAAGCTTGGTACGGGCGGCAATTCCGCGCGTCTGATTTGTTGTGGACAACTCCGTCGACCGACGTCCGCCCCTCTTGCCCGACTCTTCTGAGGGTGGCAATGTTCCTGTATTGTTCTCATTAACCGCAGGAGGCACGGATGATGGCTGTGATCGACGAACTATCACCAGACGCTCTGCTGAGGGAAAACCGGGAGAAGAGGGTGTCAGCGGTCAAGGCTCTGGTTGAACTGGTCGAAGGAGCCCCGCCTGGTGAGCACCCCCGCGCGATCCCCGACGCTGCGGCTTGGGTGCATACCGCATTTTACACTTACCGGTCTGCCATGGCCGACAACGATGTTGACTTACCGCGTCTGGCCCGGATCGAGCACGACTTCATTGCCGCTCTGGTAGCTTTGAATTTTGATGATCAGAAGCGCCAGTTGCGCCGCGCTTTGCTTGCGATTTTGGCGTTCCCACAGACGCCGGGCTGAGAATATGGCGCAGCGCCGATATGTGGACGCAGATACTCCAAGACTGGCAACCCACGGCTAGCAGTGAGGGTCTCATCCGTGACAGCACAGAATGGCCGCCAGGAGCCCTTCTTGACGATTTTCTGGAATTCGGCCAGTGTCGGATTGCACTGTCGAAGGCGGTTGCCGCCGCCAGTTGAAGACCAAACTGATTGCAGCCCTTTGAAATAGTTCTTAGCGTGTGGTTATGCAGAGCAAGGCAAAACGCCCTTTGACTCCTGAAGGCGCAGAAGAACACTTCTATGTGGAGCCTGGTTGCTGCCTGCTTTGCGGAACTCCTGAATCAATCGCCCCTGAACTTTTCGAGACGGGAGAGATCGACTGCCGAGTAAAGCGTCAACCCATCACTGACGTCGAGGTCGATAAAGCAGTTAGGGCCATGTGGTCGAGTGAGGTTGACTGCATCCGTTATTCTGGCACCGATGAGGTAATCCTCAGCAGGCTTGGTCAAGCAGGAATGTCGGCTCAGGCCGATGATCCCAGAGCGGCCAACGCCGTCCCTCTGGCGCGGGATCGCGTCACATTTACTTTGCCGGGCGTTCTGAACGGACCTAGTGTCGCTGCAAAGGTCGCCGAGGAATTTCGCCGTAGTCAACGGCAAAAGGGAACGACAGTCCTTCCAGCGACCTTGGGCCGCACCACCGTCCGTCTATCTTGGTTTGAACGCAATTTTCATTCAGTCACCTTCGAATGCACGGAGGACGAAAAGACTATGACCGCAGTCCTCGGATCGAAGAATGCGCTGGTTGGCCTCGCCTGGCTGGTCGATGATTGGCTTAGGTCCAGCGGCGCAATGGCGATCAGTTGGCAGGCGAACGGAAATTCTGAGCGTAGAGGTGAACGTTCTACCCCGATCTAATCAAGTCGTGAATGACCGCTATGCAACGCGCTTGCGCCAAAGCGGCCAGTCCCCGCCTTTCAAAGTATCGGCCGTTCATTCACTGTCGATATTGGGCGGTTTGCACGCATAGCCGACATCGGACGGCAAGATTGGTTCCCGTGAGCCCGAACGACCGCTCCGAGCCCTTTGCTCCCTCACGGCCTACCGGTAATCTCGGCAGACATTGCCGTTGCTGTCTATTTTTAATATCCAAACCCTAAATCTGAGCTCTTCCTGATAGTATTTTTCCGTATAGAATGAAAAGAGTCCAGTTGGGGGTAGATATTGCACACCGAAGGTGGGTATCTGGCATCCCGGCGGTATTGAGTCAAGGTGCATGCAGAGTTTGTATTGGTAGGGCCCCCAGCCGCCTGCAGTCTTACAAAAATCGCCCAACGGAGCAATCCTGATCGGGTGGGGAGTTTCACTGATGAAACCCTCAATCAAGCGATTGTTTGCGAGAATGGAACGCTCTAAAATAAATAGGTAAGTCTTATCTGCCGCAAACGCCAAAGCCAACAGAACAAGATACCTTCTTCTCATGCTCACCTATCTTCCGGTTTTTGCGCTTTAGGCGCTTTCACGGCCAAGCAGCGACCAATCCCAATACTGATAAACAGCAGAGCTGCCCTCACCGTTGACCCTAGCAACCAGACCTTGCAAAGGGAAGAGGCACCCACATCCCAGACTAGCGGCTTCAGCGACCGAAGGGTGCCGGGGCCTTCACAGCGACCCTGCCCAAGTCAAAACATGACAAGCGCACTTGGGAACATCCGAATGCCCACTTCGTCCGCATAGGCGACATCGGACGGCAAGATTGGCTCCCGTGAGCCCGAACGACCGCTCCGAGCCGCAAAGCTGCCATTGACTCATACCGGAGGGCTGTATTTTTTAATGTCAGAGGGATAGCAATGATGGTTGATCGAGTCCCTCGTGATTGTGCTGCTCAGCTTCTTTGGCAAAACTTTCTGCCGTTAACGCCTGCTGCGCAAGCCCGTTAGGAGAGGCGATGAGTGCAATTTACGAATCGGCTGTGCTGGACAATTGGGGCGGGCAGACCGATGGTGCGCATGATCTGGGCCACCTGCGCCGGGTCTGGGCCAACTGCCAACTCATTGCGGCATCCGAGCCCGCCGATCTGCAGGTGCTGGAGGCTGCGGCCTTCTTTCATGACCTAGTGAATCTGGCTAAAATCTCGCCCAACCGCGCGCAGGCCTCCACCCTTTCGGCCAAGAAGGCGGTAGAATGGCTCGCTGCGCAGGCTTTTCCGACCGACAAGCTGGAGGCCGTGGCCCATGCCATCGCCGCCCACAGCTTTTCGGCAGGGATCGTCCCTGTGACACTGGAAGCGAAGATCCTGCAGGATGCAGACCGTCTGGAGGCGTTGGGCGCCATCGGCATAGCCCGAATGTTTCATGTGGCCGGCGCCACCGGAGCACTGCTGTTCGATGCCGATGACCCGATGGCCCAAAACCGCGCGCTGGACGACCGGCGCTTTTCGCTCGATCATCTTGAGACCAAGTTGTTCACGCTCGCCCAAACCATGCAGACCGCCACAGGGCGGCGATTGGCAGAGGAGCGCACTGTTTGGATGAAGGATTTTCGCGACCGTCTGCTGGCGGAAATCTTTAGAAAGGGTGGCGGAGATTGATCCGTCCCCTGTTATAGAAAATGGCTTTCACAGCAGACCTTCGAGTTCGGATCAGAAACCCATGGACAGAACCAGTGGGTCAAAAACGGTCGTATCGGTCAGGGACAGAAACGTATGTGTTTGGGTCGGTCATGCGCTCGAGGCAACGTCCGCTTCGTCCGCATAGCCGCCATTTAGCCCTCACGTACGACGAACGCCGACCTGGGCGATGCGGATGTTAGGTTGGACGCATCGACATCTTTGTCGCTCCGTGTCGCTTCGTGTCATTTAATGTCGTGGGGACAATGTGTTAGCTTGGTGATATACTGCCCGTGCGGCCAGATTGGCCCGTGCGGAGGCGTATATGGACGGCGGACAGCAACTGGCAATCACCTACCGCCCGATCGGCGATCTGATCCCCTATGCCCGCAATGCCCGGACGCATGACGAGGGCCAGGTGGCGCTGATTGCGGGCTCGATCCGGGAGTTCGGCTTTACCAATCCGGTGCTGGTCGATGGGGCGAATGGCATCATCGCCGGGCATGGCCGGGTGATGGCGGCGCGCAAGCTGGGGCTTGGATCTGTGCCGGTGATCGAACTGTCGCATCTGAGCGAGGCGCAGAAGCGGGCCTATGTGCTGGCGGACAACAAGCTCGGCGAGCGGGCAGGTTGGGATCTGGAGATGCTGGCGCTGGAGGTCGGGGATCTGCAGAGCCTTGGCATCGACATGCTGGATCTCGGATTTACCGGCAGGGAGTTGGACGATCTGCTGCGGGAAGCCGGTAGCGATCCGCGTGAGGACGAAGTCCCGCCTGTGCCCGAGGTTCCGGTGGCAAGGGCGGGGGATCTCTGGCTCTTGGGGTCGCACCGGCTGATCTGCGGGGATGCCGCCGAGGCGGCAGCTGTCTCCGCGTTGAATGGGGCGATCGTCCCGCATCTGATGGTGACCGATCCGCCTTACGGCGTGGAGTATGATCCGGCCTGGCGCAACAAGGCGGGGGCGTCGGAGACCAAACGCGTGGGCAAGGTGCTGAACGACGACCGGGCGGACTGGCGCGAGGCCTGGGCTTTGTTTCCCGGTGAGGTGGCCTATGTCTGGCACGGGGCGCTCCATGCGGCGAAGGTGGCCGAAAGCCTTGAAGACTCGGGCTTCAGCATCCGAAGCCAGATCATCTGGGCCAAGGAAAGGCTGGTTCTCAGCCGGGGCCATTACCACTGGCAGCATGAGCCCTGCTGGTATGCAGTGCGCGACGAGGGCACGGGGCATTGGTCGGGTGACCGCAAGCAGACCACGCTGTGGTCGATCCCGAGTGGCGAGCAGGACAGCGCCACGGTCCATGGCACGCAAAAGCCGGTGGAATGCATGCGTCGTCCGATCCTGAACAACTCGAGCCCAGGGCAGGTGGTCTACGAACCTTTCCTCGGATCGGGCACCACGCTGATTGCGGCGGAAACCACCGGACGGATCTGCCATGCCATCGAATTGAACCCGGCCTATGTCGATGTCGCGATCCAGCGCTGGCAGGCCTTTACCGGGCAGGAGGCGCGGCTGTCCGGCAGCGATGCGACCTTTGCAGAGGTCAGCGCAGAGCGCGCGGCAGAGGAGGTGGCGTGATGGCCCGTCTGCCCATGGAACTCACACTGGCGCAGAAGGCTGAGGTTGAAACCCTCGCGGCCGTTCTGACCACCGAGCAGATCTCCGACTACTTCGGCATCGGTCGCCGCACCTTCTATGCGATGATGGAGCGGGATGAAGAGATCGCAGCACGGTATAAAAAAGGCAAAGCCCGGGCGATCGGAGCCATCGCCCAGGGGCTGATTGCCAAGGCGCGGGGCGGCGATACCACTTCGATGATCGTCGAGACAGAGGCGCTGAAGCCGACCAACGACGGAACCTGACGGTGGGGGGGCGGTCAATCTCTGGGGCGATTGGCCAAGGGACCGGCGGGGTCCTGCGCCTGAGACACCCGCGAAATTGGCAACGGGGTATCCCCGGGTCCGAGACGGACAGATGAGAGAAAGGACAGGCGCCGATGCGCGGACGTATCCCGAAGCCCACCGCCGTCAAGATCCTTGAAGGTAATCCCGGCAAGCGGGCGATCAATCACGCCGAACCGATGTTGCCCGAGGATGTGCCGGACTGCCCCGGCCATCTGGAGGGTGAAGCCCGCGTTGAGTGGTTCCGCCTCGTCCTGCCGCTGCATGAGTCCGGCGTCCTGATGACCGTGGATCGGGGCGCGCTTGCGGCCTACTGTCAGGCGTGGAGCCGCTGGGTGGATGCGGAGGAAAAGCTGAAGACAACGCCGATCCTGATGAAAACCCCCTCGGGCTATATCCAGCAAAATCCCTGGCTCGGCATCGCCAACAAGCAGATGGAACTCATGGGACGCTACATGTCCGAACTCGGCATCACGCCTGCCTCGCGCAGCAGGGTGGTGACGGCGGGTGGAATGAGTGCGCGTCCGCACGGGGGAAACACGATCGAAGCCAGGGCAGCAGCGCCGGTCCTCACGAGATTGGAACTGGCGCGGCGCGTGGCGTTCCTGCTGAGCTGTGGCATGGAGGAGCTGTCCGACGCCGAGACCATGGCTCGTGGCGCAGGCCGAATAGCAACCGGTTTGCCATGAGAGGTCGCATCCCAAAGCCGACAGCGGTCAAGATTTTGGACGGCAACCCGGGCAAGCGGCGGATCAACGGGCGCGAACCGAAGCCGCCCGCAAGCGTGCCGGATTGCCCGGACTACCTCGCCCCCGAAGCCCAGGCGGAATGGGCGCGGCTCGCCGGGATTCTCAACCAGATCGGGCTTCTGACCCAAGTCGACCGCACACTGATGGCGGCCTATTGCCAAACCTATGCGCGCTGGGTCGAGGCCGAACGCAAGCTGGCGGAAACGCCGCTGATCTTGCGCACCCCTGCCGGCTACGTCCAGCAATCGCCCTGGCTGTCGATCAGCAACAAGCAGCTCGAGTTGATGGCGAAATACATGACCGAACTGGGTCTGACACCGGCATCGCGTTCGCGGCTGGCGATCCAGGTGAACGACCGGCCGAAACCTTGGGAGTTCGGCGGGCCCACGCGGATCGTCATCGAGCCACAGTTCGTCCGCCCGACGCCGAGGCCCGAGTGGGACGACGATCTGCGCGCAAGGGAGCTCGGCACGTCTTCCGAAGATTCCACACAGTAAATCAACGCCTTGGACTACACTGACCACCCCTTTCGGATGTACACAACTGCGCAACGAACGTTAGGCAGTTATGAACACCGGGGAGTGTCAGGCCAATGGCGCAGAAGTTCATTGCTTATGAGCGGGTCTCGACGGCCCGGCAGGGCGCCAGCGGGCTCGGGCTAGAGGCGCAACGCCAGTCGATCGACAAGTTCGCCAATTCCCGGGGCGCAGAAGTCCTGGCACGGTTTACCGAAGTCGAGAGTGGCAAGAACCCCAACCGCCCCGAGTTGACCAAAGCCATCCAACTGGCGCGGCTGACCGGCGCCACCCTTGTCATCGCCAAGCTTGACCGGCTCAGCCGCAATGCCGCGTTCCTGCTCACACTGCGCGACAGCGGTGTCCACTTCCTGGCCGTTGATATGCCGGAGGCCAACGACCTGACCGTGGGCATCATGGCCCTCGTGGCTCAGGCCGAACGCGAGGCGATCTCCCGCCGCACCAAGGAGGCCCTCGCAGTGGCCAAGGCACGCGGAGTGAAGTTGGGCAACCCGAATGGAGCAGAGGCGCTCAGACGCGCTGGAAAGGGCGCTGTGGCCCTCAGGGAGGTGGTCTCGACTAATGCGGATAACTTCGCGGCAGAACTGACGTCGGTGCTGGCGAACATCCAGGCGCAGGGGCATATCACGCTCCGGGCCATGGCAGTGGAACTGAACCGACGGGGAATCCGGACAAGGCGCGGTGGGCAGTGGCAGGTGTCGAATGTGACGAATCTTCTGAAGCGGCTAGCGTAGTAAGCGCGCTCGCAAAGGGCGGAAAGCAGGCTTGCGCCGGTTTGATACCGCGTCAGCCGAATATCTTGAGAGCCGCCGGTTGCATTTGGGGCATCTGGCCTGTGCAAACACAGGCAACCGGAATGTCCGTCAATCCCCACATTTCGCGGCGGGCGAATGGCTACCGGCTTTCGGCGGCATCAACCGTCCGCCCGGTCCGCGATCAGCCTAATCCGCTTCGCGATTTCTTCGGGCGACAGGATGAAGTCGATGCAGCCGCTTTCTATTGCGCTCTGCGGCATATCAGGCTGAACGGCTGTTTCGAGCTTCTGAGCAATCGTGATGCCCCCAACATCTTTGATACCACATAACGCGGCTGCCCCATCACCATCGTATCCCGAAACGATGACCGCGACCAGTTGGCCGGTCCAGTTCTCCGTAAGCGAGCGCAGGAAGACAGTGATGACATCGGGCCACCCCCTCGGCTTCGAGATCGGTCTCAGGCGAAACTCCCCGTTCAGGACGTGGAGGTCACGTTTTTCCGGAATAATGAACACACAATTCGGGCGAACGTCCAATCGGTCTGATATCAGCTCCACCGGCATTGGCGTGTAGCGTGGCAGAATTTCGTGCAACAACGTAGACACGGTTCGCAGGTGATTTACGATAACAATTGCGACGCCCAGATCGGCTGGCAGATTTTTCAAAAGCCGCGTGTAGGCGTCAAGTCCGCCAGCAGATCCGCCGACACAAACGATCGGGAAATTCTTCATAGAATACACCTTTCGTACCTTATCTTCAAAAAGGAGCACATTAAGAGATACTATAATGCCCCACTAGGCTGACGTTGTCCGTTCGGCAATGCGTCGGCAAGCCTGAATGACAAGTCTGGGGAGCCACACTGCGGCACGGAAGTGGTCTCGAAGGGCGGCTTTGGGCTGAAACCGACATCCGATGCCCACGCTGGGGTCATACCCGAGGCCAACGACCTGACCGTCGGCATCATGGCACTTCGTGGCGCACTAAGGAGGCCCTGGCCGTGGCCAAGGCGCGCGGTGTGCAGCTGGGCAACACGAGCAGGGGCCGAGACGGTCCAACTCGCTGGAAAGGGTGCTGTGGCGCTCAGGTGGGCGGTTACCGCCAATGCGGATAGATTCGCAGAGAGGCTGGCGCCGACGCTGGTGGATATCCGTGCTGGTGGACATCTTACGCTTAGAGCCTTGGCAGCCGAACTCTATCGGCGAGGGATGCAGACGAGTTGGGGTAGGCAGTGGCAGGTGTTGAATGTCCGAAACCTCATTGAGAGGCTGAGATAGGCAGAATAAACGACTCCCGTTACGGGAAAGACCCGCCTCGCGGCACGGCAAGCGATCAGGGGCGGCGGACGGAATTTCGGCCATCAATGATCTTGTGGATCAGGAGCGCTACTTCTTTGTGCATCGGCGCGCGACCGTCGTCATGCGGAACGTTTTCATGGGTCGTTGCTGCGTCCTTCAGAATGCCCATGATCTTCTTTTCTGGAATGATGTCGAGGTCATTGAGTGCCAGCATCAGGGACTCACAGATGGTGAGCGCGGCATTTCCGGCGATGTCATGGGGTTCTGTCATTTGCGTGCGAGTTTCCTTTGTGTGATCCGCCCTCTCGACAGGCGATATGCACCAGACTAGCACGTCATAACCAATCGGAGCTGCTTTGGAGCAGTGTTTCATCGCCGTCGACATGCCCGAGGCCAATGACCTGACCGTGGGCATCATGGGCCTCGTGGCTCAAGCCGAACGCGAGGCGATCTCCCGCCGCACCAAGGAGGCCCTGGCCGTGGCCAAGGCGCGCGGAGTGATGCTCGGCAACCCCAATGGTGCAGAGGCCCTCAAACGCGCTGGGAAGGGCGCTGTGGCCCTCAGGGAGGCGGTCTCGGCCAATGCCGAGGCCTTAGCAAAAGGGCTAGCCCCGGGTGCTGGAGGACATCCGGGCGCAGGGGCAAGTCACGCTACGCGCAATGGCAGCCGAATTGAACCGGTGTGGCTCGCCACCAGAGTTGGCACAGTTTGACACCAGAGTTGGCAGCAGCGGGGTTTTGGCGGAGATACCGGAAACCGAACCCGTAACGATCAGATGAAAAACTTCAGTTGTTTAGACAGTCGTAGCCGGTCGTTCAGTGCAATCTGAGCCCCAGGCCGCTTCTGACCGCCGTCCTGACGGAGAACGTCGATCTCGCGTCCATCTGACAATTTGCGAAGGGTCTCAGCCATGTCCGCATTAGTGGCGGCCGTCCTATTGCCAATCGTGCTGACCAACTCCTGAAAACTAACTGGCCCGGCACCACCGATCTCGGCAACCTGCTTAGGAAGCTCGCCGAGGAGCGCCACAATCATGTTACCGCGATCCGTGTCAGAAAACTGAAAGAGGGTGTCGGCGGCCTCAAGTCGCGCATCATATCCAAGTTCAAACAGGCTATACGTTAAGTTCACAGTGGCGCAGAACAAGACAAACATGCTACTGATTACCAGATCGATGCTGCGGACACTCTGTGTTCCAGGCCGATCCTGCCGAGTGATGACTCGCTTCGCGAGTTTTCGGCCGACGAGGGCCATAGATGCCAACCAAATCCAAAAGCTATGTCGAAGCGCCGAGCACACTCGCGGTTGTGCTCCTCTCGAACGAGCCGCTGCTGTTCCTTTCGGCGGATCTGCAGATCATCGCAGCCAGCCTCTCGTTCTGCAAAACCTTTGACATTGATCCTGCGACGATCGTTGGCAAAAGCATCAGCACGCTTGGACATGGCGAATGGGCGATGCCGCGGTTGGCCTCGTTGCTGAAGGCAACGGCCGCAGGCAGCGCAAAGATCGACGCCTATGAGATCGACCTGAAGCGGCCCGATCAGAAGACGCGACACCTGGTGGTCAACGCCCAGCTTCTTGATGACGGCGTGAAGGATCACATCCGGTTGTTGCTGGCCGTCACGGACGTGACCGACGCSCGGGAGGCCGCCCGGCWCMGGGATGATYTGCTGAACGAGAARGAGGTCTTGATCCAGGAAGTGCARCACCGCGTTGCCAACAGCCTGCAGATCATCGCCAGCGTGCTGATGCAAAGCGCCCGGCGGGTGCAATCCGACGAGGCCCGYGGCCAYATCCAGAACGCCCATCACCGCGTGATGTCGATTGCGGCCGTCCAGAAGCARCTTTCCACGTCGAAGGGCGGCAAGGTGCTCTTGAAAGCCTACCTGACCCTGCTTTGCGAAAGYCTTGGGGCATCGATGATTGCGGACGACGACCGGCWWTCCATCGYCGTTGARGTCGACGACAGTTCGGTGGAAGCCGACRTYTCYGTSAGYCTKGGGCTGATCGTSACGGAATTGGTGATCAACGCGCTGAAACATGCCTTCCCSGATCAGCCCAAGGGCAAGATCACGGTCTCCTACGCGTCCGAAGGYCGGGAYTGGACGCTCAAGATCGCGGATGACGGCATTGGGATGCCAACCGGCCATGCCGCACCGAAAGCCGGCCTGGGCACCGGCATTGTCGAGGCGCTGACCAAGAACATTCAGGGCAAACTCGAAGTCACGGACGCAAAACCGGGCACCGCCGTCACCATCAGGCACCGGGGGCAAGTTGTTGTCCCGACTGCCGCATAGGTCTCATGTGCATCCGGATCGTTTCACCCCTGGGGTTCACAGAAATCCCGTTTCAGATATTCGAGTAACTGATGAAAAACGGTAGAGCCGTCGTGCTGGTGGTTGACGACATCGCGATCATTCGGATGGGCGCCGTCGATCTTGTGCAATCGGCAGGCTATATCGCGCTGGAAGCCCAGGGGGCCGACGAGGCCATCCAGATCCTGGAATCGCGAGACGACATTGATCTGGTGTTCACCGATGTTCAGATGCCGGGGACGATGGACGGTATCAAACTGGCGCATTACATCCGCAACCGATGGCCGCCCGTGAAGTTGATCGTCGCATCCGGCCGGGCCATCCTGGAAGAGAGCAGCCTTCCGACGGGCAGCCATTACTTCGCCAAACCCTACTCTGATCACGCCATCATCGACGCGATGGCGCGTTTGCTGAAGGCTGACGGTCCTGCTTGAACGCTCCGAGGGCTTGACCTCCCCCCTGCGATCGCAAGCGGGGCATGGGTTACCCAAGCTGGATACGAGGATTCGGGTCCGGTCTTCCGCTCCACTTTCCAATTCAGCCTCGATGCGGTAGCAAGCCTCAATCAACCTGAGGAGACGAAGATGAACAAGGATATCAAACGGATCGGCGTCGGCGCCCGCATGTCCGAGGCGGTCTGCTACAATGGCATCGTCTGGGTCGCAGGCCAGGTCGGCAAGCCCGGCGAGAGCGTCGCGGATCAGACCCGCACCTGCCTCGCCGAAGTTGACCGCATCCTCGCCGAAGCCGGCACCGACAAGACCCGCATCCTGTCGACCCAGATCTGGCTGGCCGACATGGCGACCTTTGGCGAGATGAATGCGGTTTGGGATCAATGGGTTCCGGCAGGCAACACCCCGGCGCGCGCCACCGGTGAGGCGAAGCTGGCCACGCCGGCTTACCTGGTCGAGGTTATCGTGACCGCGGCGCTGAAGTAATCCAATTTCGGCTCCAGCAAGATTGGCCGCCTGTTCGGGGGGTGTTGGTGAAAACCTGCCCCGCCTCCGGACAGGCGGCCTTTGCTTTGGGTCGAAGGTGACAGGCGACAGGTCCGTGAGACCCCTTGCCGCAATGCAGCGCGGGGCGGCACACCGGCAGGGTCGTTGAAATCACTTATGCCAGAGAGTCCCGGATCTCGGACCCGTCCATAATGAAGCGCTTGTGTTTTGTCACATTCTCGAACGGCAGGGTGAAATCCGTCGTTTCGATTTCCAGAAAGCTCGCGAGGTCTTGCATCCGACCGGTTTCAATATCGAAACGCAGGAAATTCGCTTCACCCTGGAATTGCGCCATGACGGCCGCCTCATGGTCGATGAATTCCTGACGCCATTCCGTGGCCCATTCCTGCCAGGTCAGCTTGCGGCGATAGAAAAGGTTCATGTATTCGACATAGCGCCCGTACAGGTGGTTGAGCCGGCTGAGCACCCAGTGATCCATATCCCGCATGTTGAGGACAAATTTGGCGTCCGGATACCAGCGCAGGAAGTCGCGCCATTCGGACTGTACAATGCCGAAGTCTAGCCAGGCCGAATGGTCGGCAAGCCCTTTAAGGGGCGCCTGCTCGAAGGCGAGGTTCAAGATGATCTCGTTTTCAAGCAAGGCGTTGACGCTTTTGCCGCCATGAACCGAGCGAACGCCATGCAGCGTAAGCCAGCGATGCAGACTGGATGTGCCGCATTTGTTGTAACCAATGAAGAAAGACGTCACAGGCAAGTCCATCCCATATAGGTTCGGCGGCTGCCTAGCGCCTTTTCCGGCCCGACGCAATGTTGCCTCGGGAAGCTTGCAAAACATATGGCCGGGGCAGGTTGCGCGCCCCCTGCCCCCGCTGCGAGATCTGAAGACCGATCAGAGGCTTCAGGCTTTGAGATAGGCCACCAGCGCGGCGGTGGAACCGTCTTTACCGGCGGTGCTTTCACGGCCTTCGAGGATCGGTTGCAGGGCAAGGGCAAGTTCCTTGCCAAGCTCGACGCCCCATTGGTCATAGGAATTGATGCCGAGGATGACGCCCTCGACGAAGACCCGGTGTTCGTAAAGCGCGATGATTTGGCCGAGCGTGAAGGGGGTCAGTTGCGGATAGGCCAGCGTGGTCGTGGGTCGGTTGCCGGGGAAGACGCGGTGGCGGGCCTGGCGGTCAAGCTCGGCCCCGGTCAGGCCCTTCTTGGCCATGATCGCGGTGGCCTCGGCCAAAGAGCGGCCTTTCAGGAGCGCCTCGGACTGCGCGAGGCAGTTCGACACCAGAAGCAGGTGCTGATGGGCAAGGTCGGGCTCATGGCCCTGGCGCGCCACGAGGAACTCGCACGGCACGACGCGGGTGCCCTGGTGGATCAGCTGGTAGAAGGCGTGCTGGCCGTTGGTGCCGGGCTCGCCCCAGACCACCGGGCCGGAGTTGTAGGGAAGATCGGCGCCATCCATCGAGACGCGCTTGCCGTTCGATTCCATCTCCAGCTGCTGCAGATAGGCCGGCAGGCGCGACAGGCGTTGGTCATAGGGCAGAACGGCGCGGGTGGCATAGCCGCAGATCTGGTTGTGCCAGATCCCGACCAGGGCCAGCAGAACCGGCATGTTCTGCGCGAAGGGCTTGGTCAGGAAATGCTGGTCCATAGCACGTCCGCCGGCGAGGAACTGGTCAAACGCGTCGGGGCCGACCGACAGCATGATGCCAAGGCCAATCGGCCCCCACATCGAATAGCGCCCGCCGACCCAATCCTCAAAGCCGAAAACCCGAGCGGGATCAATGCCATAGGCGGAGGTCTTCTCGGCCGCGGTGGAGACCGCACAGAACTGCGCCGCCGGATTGGCGACCTTTGCCGCCATCCAGCGCTTGGCGGTGTCGGCATTGGTCATCGTCTCGATCGTGGTGAAGGTCTTGGAGGCCACGATCACCAGCGTGGTTTCCGGGTTCAGCCCTTTCAGCGTGTCGGCGATATGGGCGCCGTCGACGTTGGAGACGTAGTGCAGCTTCGGCCCGTCACCCCAGGGCGACAGGGCGATGGTCGCCATGGCCGGCCCGAGGTCGGAGCCGCCGATGCCGATGTTGACCACATCGGTGATCTGGCCGCCCTGCCCTTTGAATGCGCCGGACCTGACATCGTTCACGAAAGCCGCCATCCGGGCACGGGTCGCGCGCACTTCCGGCATCACGTCCTTTCCATCGACCAGCACCACGGCATCGTCGCCAGCGCGGAGCGCGGTGTGCAACACCGCCCGCCCCTCGGTCTCGTTGATCTTCTCGCCCGAGAACATCGCCAGCCGCTTGCGGGCGAGGCCAGAGGTTTCGGCCAGATCCAGCAGCAGGTCCAGCGCGCCGGCGTCGATGTTGGTCTTGGAGAAGTCGAGGAGCATCTCCCCCGCCATCACCGAGAACCCGGCGGCGCGGTCGGTGTCGAAAAGGTCGAGGATCTTGCGGTCGGCCACCTTGGCGTGGTGGGCTTTCAGGGCTGCAAAGGGATCAGACATGGCTTACTCCGCCCAATGGACTGTGGCTTGGTCAAGAAGGGCGCGAACCGGCGCCTCGGTGGGGGTCAGGGTCTGGGCGCGCTCCAGGGCGGCGCGCTTGTCCGGACCGGTGATCAGGATATGGACGTGTTTGGCGGCCTGCAGGACAGGGGCGGTCAGGGTGATGCGCGGCTCGCCCGCGGCTTCGGCGCGCAGGGCCATCAGGATGGGGGCATCGGGCGAAAGCGCCTCGGCCAGCTTGTCGGCGCCGGGGAAGAGGGAAGCCGTGTGCATGTCAGCGCCCATGCCGAGCAGAAGCACGGTGATCGGCAGATGGGGCGTGATCCCCTTGGCAAGCTCCGCCAGCTTGTCCTCGGGCTGCGGCGCCTCGGCGTAAAGCGGCACGAGGGTGGCAGCGGCAGCCTTGCCGCAGAGCAGGCGTTCGCGCAGGAGCCGCGTGTTGGAGCGCGGGCTGTCTTCGCCGACCCAGCGTTCATCGTTCAGAAGGACGGCAACGCGCGACCAGTCGAGATCCGCCCCGGTCAGCGCATCAAACACCGGGCCGGGCGTGGTGCCGCCCGGCACCGAGAGCGTCGCGGGGCCCGAGGTCAGGGCCGCGCGCAGTTCTTCGGCGATGGTGCCGGCCAGGCCCGCCATCAGGGCGTCGCGGCTGGGGTAGGTCTGCAGGATCATCCCTTGATCTCGCGCCAGCGGCGGCCATCCTTGTGGAGCAGCATCAGCGCATCTTCGGGGCCCGAGGAGCCGGGATCATAGCCCTGCGGTTTGTCGCCGCGCCCTTCCCAGCCCTGGATGATCGGGTCGGTCCAGGCCCAGGCGGCCTCGACCTCATCGCCGCGCATGAAGAGGGTCTGGTTGCCGCGGATCACATCCATGATCAGCCGCTCATAGGCGTCCGGCACATCCTCGGCATCCTCGCCCAGGGCATCGGCGAAGGTCATGTCCAGAGGCACCTGCATCAGGCGCATGCCACCGGGGCCGGGCTCCTTGATCATCACCATCAGGTTCATGCCCTCGTTCGGCTGCAACCGGATCACGAGGACGTTTTCCTTCCAGCCTTTCGCATCGTCAAAGATCGAATGCGGCGGTTCCTTGAAGGTGATCGCAATCTCGGAATAGCGCCCGCGCAGCCGTTTGCCGGTGCGCAGATAGAAGGGCGTGCCCTTCCAGCGCCAGTTGGCAATCCCGACCTTCATCGCGATGTAGCTTTCGGTGGTCGAGTTCGGATCCTCGGAATGTTCGACGTAGCTGCCCTCGCCCTTGCCGGCAAGATATTGACCGCGCACGATATCCGTCGCCTTCACCGGCTCCAGCGCGCGGATGACCTTCACCTTTTCGTCGCGCACCGCGTCGGGGTCGAAGTGGTAGGGCGGCTCCATCGCGATGAGGCAAAGAAGCTGCATCATGTGGTTCTGCACCATGTCGCGCATCGCACCCGAGGTGTTGTAATAGGCGCCGCGCCCCTCGACACCGACCGTCTCGGCCACGGTGATCTGGACATGGTCGATATACTGCGCCTTCCAGATCGGCTCGAACAGGATATTGGCGAAACGCACCGCCATCAGGTTCTGCACCGTCTCCTTGCCGAGGTAATGGTCGATCCGGTAGATCTGCGCCTCGTTGAAATATTTGGCGAGGATCGCGTTCAGCGCCCGGGCCGAGGCGAGGTCGCGGCCGAAGGGCTTTTCCACCACGACCCGGCTCCAGGCGTCGGTGATGCCATGGGCGTGGAGGTGTTCGGCCAGATCCCCGAACAGGGCCGGTGCGACCGAGAAATAGAAGGCGCGCACCACGTTTTCACGCATCGTGGCCTTCAGCTTCTTCCAGCCGCCCTGCTCTTTCGCGTCAACGGCGATATAATCGACCCGCGCAAGGAAGGCCGCAATGACCGCCTCGTCCTGACGATCCTTCGGCACGAATTCGATCAGCGAATCGTGGATCAGCTTGCGGAACTGCTCGTCGGTGTTCTGGGCGCGCGCGGCCCCGATGATCCGGCTGTCGGCATTCATCTGGCCGGCCATGAAGCGGCGATAGAGGCCGGGGAAGATCTTGCGGCGGGCAAGATCGCCCGTGCCGCCAAAGATCACGAGGTCGAATGTATCAACCGGAATGACACGGGAAACCATGAAGAGACCTCGCTTCCTTGACGCTCTGTTAGCGCTAACGCAGAGGTTTTACCTCCCCTGATGGCAAAAGTCTAGCAACTCCGCAGGGCAGAGGAAAGGAAAGCCTTGGAAGCCCATTGAAAGAGGTCAGGATTCCTCGCCCGATGACCAGCGCAGCCGCGTGACGCCCGGTTCTGCGGCAATCCGTTGCACGGCGTTTTCAACCACATGGTCGGGTACGCCTTCCGCCGTGACCACCGCGGAAAGTTCGACGGAATCCTCGCCCGATTTGCCGGAAAGTTCGGTGATTTTCAGGCCGCCGAGGCTGAGGCTGCGCAACATCAGACTGCGCATGCCGCTCTCATCCAGCGCGCGGCAGGTCAGCGAGACGACCCAGACCCGCGAAATCGGTGTGCCGGCGGCGGTGTATTTCTTCAGGAGTTTGACCAGCGGCCTGAGGCCGAGGTTGATGAAGACCACGAGGCCGGTCAGCATCAGGGCAAAGTCCCAGTTCCCCGTCCCCGCCATCAACCCGACCCCGGCCGAACACCAGAGCGTGGCGGCGGTATTCAGCCCATGCACCTCGAATCCATCGCGAAAGATGATCCCGGCGCCGAGGAAACCGATGCCCGAGACGACCTGCGCCGCCACCCGCGTCGGGCTGGTGTCCGTGCCGGGCATCAGCTGCGAGAAGGTGACGAAGCTTGCCGCCCCAAGCGCCACCAAGGCATTGGTCCGCAAGCCCGCCATCCGTTGCCGCACCTGGCGTTCCGACCCGATCAGGGCCCCGCAGGACAAGGCGATGGTCAGGTTGAAGGCGGCGGCATGCAAGGCGATGGACATGAAAGGCTCCCGTTTCGGGAAGGCTTTTCACATCGCGGAGGGAATGTGAAGGTTTTGTAACAGTTTTATGACGCGAAATTAAGAACTGCGACAGCGCGTTAACCTAGGCTTCCAGCTCGACATCCCAATAGAGGTAGTCCATCCAGCTTTCATGCAGATGGTTCGGCGGGAAACGCCGGCCATGGGCCTGCATGTCCTCGGGGCTCGGCGCGCGCGGGATGCGGTTCAGGTGCAACCCGGCCTGGCGCAGCGACTTGGAGCCCTTGCGCAGGTTGCAGGGGCTGCAGGCCGCCACGACATTCTCCCAGCTCGTGATGCCGCCCCGGGCGCGCGGGATCACATGGTCAAAGGTCAGATCGCCCTTGGCGCCGCAATACTGGCAGCAGAACTCGTCGCGCAGAAAAAGATTAAAGCGCGTGAAGGCCACGCGCTTTTGGGGTTGGACGAAATCTTTCAGCACAACGACAGAGGGCAGCCTGAACTCGTGCCTCTGGCTACGCACCACCTGGTCATATTCGGCTAGGATCGTCACCCGGTCGAGCACGGCAGACTTGATCGCCTCCTGCCACGGCCAAAGCGACAGGGGATAGTAGCTCAGCGGACGAAAGTCCGCATTGAGCACCAAAGCCGGGCAGTATTTCAGCGTCGCCGGATCGCGCACGAAGCTGGTTCGAAAATCGCCGTCCATTCCGCAAAGACCCTTTTCTGCAGGCCCGCGCGCTTGGCACAAGATGCGCCACGGCGCGCATGGGGTTGACTATATATGGCGTTTGACCGCTGGCAAGCCCCCGGATTTCCACCTGGGCCCAGTAATCGCAAACCCGCGTGACGTCTGCGTGACAGAGAGGCACTTCGGCCAACCTGGGCAGGCGCTCGCCGGCGCAGAGGGGGCGCGGAACTTCCCCTTTGCCTGCGCCCCCCGGCCCCGGTAAGAGGCTGGAAACGAAAGGACCGTCCATGCCCCTGCCCCGCCGCGCGTTTCTGACCTTGACCCTCGCAGCCCTGGCCGCCTGCGCGCGCCCGACCCCGCCCGAGGTTTACCGCGGCGAGACGCCCGAAATGGACCGGCTGATCGATAAATACGCGCGGCTTTACGACATGCCCGCCAGCCTGATCCACCGCATGGTCCGGCGCGAAAGCGGCTACAACCCCGCCGCCCGGCATGGGCCCTACTACGGCCTGTTGCAGATCATGCCGCAGACCGCCCAGCAGATGGGCTACCGTGGCCCGGCAAGCGGGCTTCTGGATGCCGAGACCAACCTCAAATACGCCGGGAAATACCTGCGCGGGGCCTGGATCGTGTCCAACGGCAGCCAGTCCCGCGCCGAATACTGGTATTCGCACGGCTACTACTACGAGGCGAAGCGGCGCGGGTTGCTCCGGGAAACCGGGTTGCGGTCCTAGTACCAGGCATCCGGCATCGCGGCCTTCTTGCGCGCGACATAATCCTCCAGCGCCTCGCGCCGGCCTTCATCCATCGCGGGCGCCTCGTATTCGGCGAGGCGCTTCTTCCACAGGGCATTGGCGCGGGTCGCGGCATCGGTCGATCCCGCCGCTTCCCATTTCTCGAAGGGCTCGTTGTCGGACAGATCGCTGTCCCAGAAGGCCGTCTCGTAATGCGCCATGGTGTGGGAGCAGCCGAAGAAGTGGTTGCCGGGCCCGACCTCGGCAAAGGCCTCGACCGCCAGCTGGTCGTCGTCGATCTTGATCCCGTCGAGATAGGTGTGGAGCGCGCCGCAAAGATCGGCATCCAGCATGAACTTCTCGTAAGACATGCTCAGAAGCCCGTCGAGGAAGCCCGCCGAATGCAGGATGAAATTCGCCCCGCAATGGACGGCGGCGAGCATCGACATCGTGCCCTCCATCATCGCCTGGGCATCGGGCAGTTTCGAGGTGGTGAAATTCCCCGAGCAGCGCAGCGGCAGGTTCAGCCGACGGGCCAGCTGGCCGATGACCATCGAGCCGATCGCAGGCTCCGGCGTCCCGAAGGTGGGGGAACCCGAACGCAGGCTCATCGAGGACAGAAAGTTGCCGAAGATCACCGGCGCGCCCTTGCGCTCCAGCTGGGTCAGGGCGCAGCCGGCCATGGTCTCGGCGAGGCTCTGCACGATGCCGCCCGCACTGGTCACCGGCCCCATCGCCCCGCCGAGGATGAAGGGCACTATGACCGCAGCCTGACCCGCCCGCGCATAGGCACGCAAGCTCTTGGTCATCGTGCCATCCCAGACCAAAGGCGAATTGACGTTCACATTGCCGAGGATAACGCAATGATCGTTCACGAATTCGGACCCGAACAGGATCCGGCACATCTCGATATTGTCTTCCGACCGGCTTTCGGCGGTGACCGAGCCCATGAAGGGCCGGTCCGACAGGGTCATATGCGCCAAGACCATATCCAGATGCCGCTTGTTGACCGCCACATCGGTCGGCTCGCAGATCGTCCCGCCGGAGTGGTGGAAATTGGGCGAGCTCTGCGCCAGCTTGATGAAGTTGCGGAAGTCCTCGATGGTGCCGAACCGCCGCCCCTTGTCCAGATCCATGACAAAGGGGCTGCCATAGGCCGGGGCAAAGACCACCGACTTGCCGCCGATCTCGACCGATTTCTCGGGGTTGCGGGCATGCTGGGTGAAGGTCGGCGGCGCTGAACGCAGGATCTCGCGCAGCATGCCCGGTTCGAACTTCACCAGAAGCCCGTCGACGCGCGCGCCCGCGCGGCGCCACATCTCCAGCGCGTCGGGGTCGTCGCGAAACTCGATGCCGGTCTCGGCCAAAACCCGGTCCGCCGCCGCCTCGATCCGCAGGAGGTTTTCCTCCGACAGCACGTCATAGGTCGGAATGTTGCGGATGATATAGGGCCGCCCAAGCCCCGTCCCCTTCTTCGCCCGCTCCGCCTGCCGCGCCTGCCGCCCTGACCGTTTTGCCTCTGACATGAAAGCCCTCCCGCTTTCCTCCAGCAAAGGCCAAGCAAGCAAAAAGACATGCCGCAAACCGACCCCTCAAGGTCGTTTCTTTCCCTTGCCCTCTGCAGAAATACTCGACTGGGGTGCAGGGGGGCGTCAGCCGCCCCTGCCGAGGGGGGTCAGGGGGGGCGAGCAGCCCCCCCTGCCTTGGTTCAGGTCACCACATCCGGCGCCACCCGCCCGGTGAAACTTTCGATCCCGGCGAGCAGATGCGCCGCCCGGATCACCGGGGCCAATGCCTCCTGCGCGTCATGGTCAAGGTCGCCCGGCCCCGCCACATAGCGTTCCAGATAGACCCTGAGCGTCGCGCCCTCGGTCCCGGTGCCCGACAGGCGCAGCACGATCCGGCTGCCATCGGCAAAGAGAATCCGCACGCCCTGCTTGAGGCTGACCGAGCCATCCACCGGGTCGGTATAGGCAAAGTCATCGGCGGCAGCGATCTTCATGCCTTCGACTTCCGTTCCCGGCAGGGTCGCAAGCTTGCCGCGCAAGGCCGCCATCATCGCATCGGCCTTCACCGTCTCGATCGCCTCGAAATCGTGGCGCGAGTAGTAGTTGCGCCCGTATTTCGCCCAATGCCCTTTCAGGATATCGGCCACCGTCTCGCCCCGCACGGCAAGGATGTTGAGCCACAAGAGGATCGCCCAAAGCCCGTCCTTCTCGCGCACATGGTCCGAGCCGGTGCCAAAGGATTCCTCACCACAGATCGTGGCTTTGCCGGCATCCAGAAGGTTGCCAAAGAACTTCCAGCCGGTCGGCGTCTCGTACTTGCCGATGCCCAAGGCATCTGCCACCCGGTCGGCCGCGGCCGAGGTCGGCATCGAGCGCGCCACGCCCTTGAGGCCCGCCTTGTAGCCCTTGGCCAACTGCGCATTGGCGGCCAGCACCGCGAGGCTGTCGGAGGGCGAGACATAGATGCCGCGCCCGACCACCATGTTGCGGTCGCCGTCGCCATCCGAAGCCGCGCCGAAATCCGGCGCATCGGGTCCGAACATCTCGTCCATCAGGGTCTTGGCCCAGGTCGGGTTGGGGTCGGGGTGCATGCCGCCGAAATCGGGCAAGGGCGTCGCATTCACGCAAGTGCCGACCGGGGCGCCGAGACGTTTCTCCAGGATCTCCACCGCATAGGGCCCGGTCACGGCGCACATCGAATCCATCCGCATCCGGAAGCCACGGCCAAACATCGCGCGGATCGCGTCGAAGTCGAACAGCGTCTCCATCAGGGCGGCGTAATCGCTGACCGGATCAACGACATCGACCACCATGCCGCCAAGCGCCTTGCGGCCCACGCTGGCCAGATCGACATCCTGCGCCTCGAGGATCTTGTATTCGGTGATCGTCGTCGTCTTCTGGAACATGGCTTCGGTCACGCCCTCGGGGGCGGGGCCGCCGTTGGGCATGTTGAACTTGACGCCGAAATCTTCATGCGGGCCGCCGGGGTTGTGGCTGGCCGACATGATGATGCCGCCATCGGTCTTGTTCAGCCGGATCAGATGGCTGGCGGCTGGGGTGGACAGGATCGCGCCCTGCCCCACGATCACCCGCGCCGCGCCATTGGCCGCCGCCATCCGCAAGATCACCTGCGCCGCGCGGTCGTTGAAATAGCGGCCGTCGCCGCCGAGGACGAAGGTCTTGCCCTCCGCTCCCACCACATCGAAGATCGCCTGGACGAAATTCTCCAGATAATGCGGCCCCATGAAGACCGGGGTCTTTTTCCGCAGGCCCGAGGTCCCGGGCTTCTGGCCCGCGATCGGTTGGGTGGCGATGGTTCTGACGCTCATTTCAAGGCTCCTTGCGGATCTGCGGTAAAGACAAGAACGGAATTGGCGGGCACGGTCAGCCCGGCAGTCGCCGGGGCTTCGGGTGCTGCGGGGCGGCTGGTGTCGATGATCAGACGCCAGGATTTTTCGGTGGCGGGCAAGGACAGGGCCTGTTCCGGCCCGCAGTTGAAGACGGCGAAGATCACATCCGCCCCCGCCGGGCCCGAGGCCGCCATGCGCAGCTCGACCCCGAGGCAGCGGAAGGCGGGGTCGTGCCACTCGGCCGCCTGCGGCTCGCGCCCGTCGGCATGGCGCCAGATCACGTCGGGCAGGCCATCGCCATGGCGCTTGCGGCCATGCAGGAAGCGGCGCTGACGCAGCACCGGATGCGCCTTGCGCATCGCCACCAGCCGCGCCACGAAAGCGGTCAGCCCGGCATCGGCCTTGCCCCAGTCGATCCAGGTCGTCTCGTTGTCCTGGGCATAGGCGTTGTTGTTGCCGCCCTGGCTGTGGCCCAGCTCATCCCCGGCCAGCAGCATCGGCGTGCCTTGCGACAAGAGCAGCGTCGTCAGAAGGTTGCGCTTGCGCTGGTTGCGGGCGGCGGTGATCAGCGGGTCGGTGGTCGCCCCCTCGACCCCCAGATTGTCGGAGTGGTTTTCCGAATGGCCGTCGCGGTTGTCCTCGCCATTGGCGAGGTTGCGCTTGACGGTGAAGCTGACCAGATCCTGCAGGGTGAAGCCATCATGCGCGGTCAGGAAATTGACCGAGGCCGTGGTGCTGCGCCCGGCATGGTCGAAATTCTCCGCCGAGCCCAGCAGCCGCTTGGCCAGATCCGGGGTCAGCCCGGCATCGCCGCGCCAGAAGCGGCGCACGCCGTCGCGGTAGCGGTCGTTCCACTCGGCCCAGGGGTGCGGATAGCCGCCAAGCTGATAGCCGCCGGGACCGATGTCCCAGGGCTCGGCGATCAGCTTGACGCGGGCCAGAACCGGGTCCTGGCGCAGCACATCGAAGAAACCGGCGCCGGGGTCGAAGCCGCCCGGCTCGCGCCCCATCGAGGTCGCAAGGTCAAAGCGGAAGCCGTCGACGCCGAAATGCAAAACCCAATGGCGCAGGCTGTCGGCCACCATCCGCAGCACCATCGGATGCGCGATGTTGAGGGAATTTCCGGTGCCACTGTCATTGGCATAGTGCCGTCCGCCGCCCGCCAGCCGGTAGTAGCTGCGGTTGTCGAGGCCGCGGAACGACAGGGTCGGCCCGGCCTCGTCGCCCTCGCCAGTGTGGTTGTAGACCACGTCGAGGATCACCTCGATCCCGGCCTGATGCAGACGCCAGACCATCTCGCGGAACTCGGCCCGCGGGTTGCGGTGGGCATAGCGCGGTTCGGGCGTGAAAAAGCCCATCGTGTTGTAGCCCCAGTAATTGGTCAGCCCCTTGGCCACCAGGAACCGGTCGTCGAAAAAGCCCTGCACCGGCAGAAGCTCGACCGCCGTCACGCCCAGCTTGACCAGGTGGTCGATCATCGCCGGCTGGGCCAGCCCGCTGTAGGTGCCGCGCGCGCTGGGGGGCAGGTCGGGGTGGCGCATGGTCAGGCCCTTGACATGGGCCTCGTAGATCACGCTTTCGGACAGGGGATGGAACGGCCCATGCGGCAGATGCGGCAGGGCGCGCTCGTCCACCACGACCGATTTCGGCACCGCAAAGGCGCTGTCGCGGGTGTCAAAAGACAGATCGCCGCGCGAGGATCCGATCCGGTAGCCCATCAGCGCATCGGACCAGCGCAGGCGCCCGTCCCAGGCCTTGGCATAGGGGTCCATCAACAGCTTGTGCGGGTTGAAACGGTGGCCCTCCTCGGGCGCATAGGGGCCATGGGCGCGAAAGCCGTAGCGTTGCCCCGCCTTCATGCCATCGACGCGCAGATGCCAGATGTCATCCTCGCGATCGGCCATGATCATCCGCGCCACCTCGCGCCGGCCATCCTCGGAGAAGAGGCACAGCTCCATCAGATGGGCATTGGCCGAAAAGACCGCGAAGTTCACGCCGCCCTCGTCGACCGCGGCGCCCAGGGGCCAGGGCCGCCCCGGCGCCGGCGTCATGCCCGGCAGGGTGCCGGGCAAGTTGGAACGCAGGACCGTCATCCAACCAGGCCTTCATAAAGTGCCGCATATTCGGCGGCCGAACTGGCCCAGGAGACATCCTGCTTCATCGCGTTCTTCTGCACCTTGGCCCAAAGCTTCTGGTCGGCGTAAAGGGCGATCAGCTGGCGGAGTGCGGTGGCAAAGGCCGTGACATCGGTCGGATGGAAGGTGATCCCCGTCGCCACCCCGGCCGAGATCGCCGCCGGATTGGCATGGATCACCGTATCGGCCAACCCGCCGACCGCCGCCACCACCGGCAAGGTGCCATAGCGCAAGCCATACATCTGGGTCAGCCCGCAAGGCTCGAACCGCGAGGGCACCAGCACGGCATCGCCGCCGCAGAACAGCTTGTGGCTCAAGGTCTCGTCATAGCCGATCCTAAGGCCGACACGGCCCGGGTAACGGTCCGCAAGGCTGCGCATCGCCGCCTCCAGCACCGGATCGCCCGAGCCGAGGACGACCAGCCCGCCGCCCGCCTCGATGAACTCGGGCAGCACGGCGGGGACAAGGTCGATGCCCTTCTGGTCGGTCAACCGGCTCACGATGATCGCCAGCGGCCCCGGCACGCTCAGATGAAACTCGCCACACAGGGCGGCGCGCGCCTCGGCCTTGCCCTTCATCGCGGTGGCGGAATAGGGCAAGGGCTCGGCCCCCGGGTTCCAGACGCCGGTGTCCACCCCGTTCAGAATGCCCGAGACGACCGCGGCCCGCGCCCCCATCACCCCTTCCAGCCCCATGCCATATTCGGGCCGCAGCAGTTCGGCGGCATAGGTCGGCGAAACGGTGGTGATGCGGTCGGCGGTGACGAGGCCGGCCTTCAGGCTCGACAAGCCGCCGAAATATTCCAGCGCGCCGGGATAGAACTGATCGGCCGGCAGGCGCAGCTCGTGGATCTGGCTCGCCTTGGCCCAACCCTGAAAGGCGATGTTGTGGACGGTAATCACCGAGCCCACCCCGTTCGAGCCGCCGTAGCTGAGGTAGGCCGGCGCAAAGCCCGCCTGCCAGTCATGCACATGCATCACGTCGGGCTTCCAGCCATCGCCGCAACCCTCGCGCGCGAGCTTGGCCGCGATCCAGGACAGGGCGGCAAAGCGCTGCGGATTGTCCCACCAGTCGCCGGTCGGCCCGTTGTAGGGCCCGCCCTCGCGGTCGTACAAATGCGGCGCGTCCAGCAGCAGCACCTGCAAACCGTCGATCTCGCCCGACAGGACCCGGCCCGGCCCGCCCCAGAGCCCCTCTTCGCGCCAGACCTCGCGCCAATCCTGCGCGCGCTGCCGCAAGGCACGGTAGGCCGGCATCAGCACCCGCATCTCCCAGCCCAGGGGCGCCAGCGCCCCCGGCAAAGCGCCCACCACATCCGCCAGCCCGCCGGTCTTGACCAGCGGCACGCATTCCGAGGCTACCGACAGAACCCTGCCCTTGAGTTTCATCGCATGAGCCCCTTTCATCCAGATCCAAATATCCCGGGGGGTCCGGGGGGCTGGCCCCCCGGCCTCCGGTCCGACACAGCTACCCGAGCTTCGCCGCCCGTGCATTCAACATGCTCTGCGTGATCAGCACAATTCCGTTTTCGGACCGGCGGAACCACTTCACGTCTTCCTCCGGGTCCTGGCCCACGACCAGCCCGTCCGGGATCACCACACCACGGTCGATCACGCAGTTCTTCAGGCTCGCATTGCGGTGCACCGTCACATAGGGCAGCAAAACCGCATATTCGAGGCTGGAAAAGCTGTGCGTCCGCACCCCGGTGAAGAGAAGCGAATTCCTCACTTCCGACCCCGACACGATGCAATCGCCCGAAACCAATGAGGAGACCGCCGAGCCGCGCCTTCCGTCCTCGTCATGGATGAACTTCGCCGGGGGCACGATCTCGGCATAGGTCCAGATCGGCCAGGCGTTGTCGTAAAGGTCGAGCTTGGGGACAAAATCGGTCAGGTCGATATTGGCCTGCCAGAAGGCGTCAATGGTGCCGACGTCGCGCCAGTAGGGCTCGGTCTCCAGCCCCGATTTGACGCAGCTGTCGCTGAACTTGTGCGCCATGGCCTTGCCGTTCTTCACGATGGCGGGGATCAGGTCCATGCCGAAATCGTGCTGGCTGTTGTCGTCCGCCATGTCGCGGATCAGAAGGTCGCGCAGGAACTTCCAGTCGAAGATATAGATCCCCATCGAGGCCAGCGAATTGGCCGGATCGCCCGGAATCGTCGGCGGGTCTTTGGGTTTTTCAAGGAAGGAGGTGATGCGCATATTGGCATCGACATGCATCACGCCAAAGGCGGTGGCCTCGGCCTTGGGCACGGTCAGACAGCCGATCGTCACATCCGCCCCGGTGTTCACATGCTGTTGCAGCATGATCTCGTAGTCCATCTTGTAGATATGGTCGCCGGCCAGAACCACGACGTAATTGACGCCATAGCTGTCGATGATGTCGATGTTCTGCGCCACGGCATCGGCGGTGCCGCGGTACCAGTTGGTCTCGTCCATCCGCTGGCTTGCGGGCAGGATGTCGAGGTATTCGTTGCGTTCGGCCCGCAGAAAGCCCCAGCCGCGCTGCATGTGGCGGATCAGCGAGTGCGCCTTGTACTGGGTGGCGATGGCCATCTTCCTGATGCCCGAGTTCAGCGCGTTCGACAGCGCAAAGTCGATGATCCGGGTCTTGCCGCCGAAATAGACGGCGGGCTTGGCGCGCAGGTCGGTCAGCTCTTTCAGCCGCGAGCCGCGCCCGCCGGCCAGCACGAAGGCCATCGCCTGGCTTGACAGCCGCGCATTGGGTTTAGGTGTCATGTCATCCTCCCGAGATGTGCGGTCTCCTGCCGCGTAATTTACTGATCTTGACGGAAATACAGCGTCGCCAGCGGCGGCACCGTCACCATGGCGCTTTGCGGCAACCCGTTCCACGGCTCGGCCTCGGCCTTCAGACCCCCCATGTTGCCGCGGTTGCCCCCGCCATAAAGCGCGGAATCGGTGTTCAGGATCTCGCGCCACTGGCCCATCGCCGGCAGGCCGAGTCGGATGCGCCGCTCCACCGGGGTCATGTTGCTGATGACGACCACCGCAGGGTCTGTGGCCGCGCCGCGCCGGATCCAGGAATAGGTCGAGCCCTCGGCATCGCCGCCGTCGATCCAGGCGAAGCCCTCGGGCCGCGTGTCCTTGACATGCAGCGCGCGGTTCTCGCGGTAGACCCGGTTCAGATCGCGGACCAGCGCCTGGATCCCGGCATGTTCGGGAATTTCCAGCTGATGCCAGTCAAGGCTTTGGTTGTGGTTCCACTCCGCCCCCTGGGCGAATTCCTGACCCATGAACAGAAGCTTCTTGCCCGGATGCCCCCACATGAAGCCGTAATAGGCCCGCAGGTTGGCAAATTTCTCCCAAGCCGTGCCCGGCATCTTCGACAGCATCGAGCCCTTGCCATGCACCACTTCGTCATGGCTGATCGGCAGGATGTAATTTTCCGACCAGGCATAGACGAGGCCGAAGGTCATCTGGTGGTGGTGATACTTCCGGTAGATCGGGTCTTTCTGCATGTAGGACAGGGTGTCGTTCATCCAGCCCATGTTCCACTTGAAGCCAAAGCCCAAGCCCCCACCATCCACCGGGCGCGACACGCCCGGAAAGGCGGTGCTTTCCTCGGCCACGGTCATGATGCCCGCCACTTCGCCATAGCAGATCGTATTGGCGCGCTGCAGCATCGAGATGGCTTCGTAATTCTCGCGCCCACCGTCCTTGTTGGGCACCCATTGCCCCGCCTCGCGCGAGTAATCGCGGTAAAGCATCGAGGCCACGGCATCGACGCGAAGGCCGTCGACGTGATATTCCTCCAGCCAATACAAGGCGTTGGAGATCAGGTAGTTCGACACCTCGATCCGGCCGTAGTTGTAGATCAGGGTGTTCCAGTCCTGGTGGAAACCCTCGCGCGGGTCCTGATGTTCGTAAAGCGCCGTGCCGTCGAACTGGCCCAGACCATGGGCATCGGCCGGGAAATGCCCCGGCACCCAGTCGAGCAGGATGCCCAGCCCCTTCTTGTGCGCCGCCTCGACCAGCACGCGAAATTCCTGCGGCGTGCCGTGGCGCACGGTGGGGGCAAAGAGACCGACCGGTTGGTAACCCCAGCTGCCATCGAACGGATATTCGGAAACCGGCAGCATCTCGATATGGGTGAAGCCCATATCGGCGACGTAATCGACCAGTTGTTCGGCCATCTCAAGGTAAGACAGCATCCGATTGCCCGGCGCGCGCCGCCAGGAGCCCAGATGCACCTCATAGACCGAGATCGGCGCCTCGATGTTCTGCAGGGCCTGACGCCTGGTCATCCAGTCGCCATCCTCCCAGACCCTTGGGCTGATGTCGCGCACCACCGAGGCATTGGCCGGCGGGTGTTCAGAGCCGAAGCCGACCGGATCGGCCTTGAGGGGGATCACCGCCCCGCTCGGGGTGCGGATCTCGTATTTGTAGCCGCTGCCTTCGCGCAGGCCGGGGATGAAGATCTCCCAGACGCCGGTGGCACCGCGCCGCCGCATCGGGTTGCGCCGCCCGTCCCAGATGTTGAAATCGCCCACCACCGAGACGCGCTGCGCATTGGGCGCCCAGACGG
Source organism: Rhodobacter sp. P2_H5 (assembly GCF_056403335.1). Classification (NCBI taxonomy): domain Bacteria; kingdom Pseudomonadati; phylum Pseudomonadota; class Alphaproteobacteria; order Rhodobacterales; genus Rhodobacter; species Rhodobacter sp. P2_H5. The sequence continues at coordinate 143,793 of NZ_JBFUFS010000008.1, forward strand.
CGAAATGCACGCCCGGGGTGCCCTCATGCGTGATCAGATGGGCGCCGAGCACCTGCCAGAGACGGCGATGGGTGCCCTCGCCCAGGAGGTATTCGTCCATCTCGCCCAGAACCGGGCCGAAACGGTAGGCGTCGTCAAACTCCCACTCCGCCCCGTCCGAGGCGGCGCGCAGGCGATAGGCGCTTTTCTTGGCCAAAGCGACCTGAAACAGGCCGGGAAAGCCTGCGACCTCGGTCGCCTCCAGCGGCTTGGCGCCCTTGCCCGCCGGCACCAGCGACAGCCGGGTCGCACCGGGGACAAAGGCCGTCACCACCCAGTCCTTGCCGCGCGGATGCGGGCCGAGGATGGCGAAAGGATCGCCATGACGCCCCTGCACGATTGCCTCTGCCGCGCCGGAATCGAGAATGGGTAGCGTCATGTCGCGTCCTTTCGTCCAAGGGACGCCCGTCAGAGAGCCGACGGGATATCCCAGATGTCGTGCATGTAGTTGCGGATCGTGCGATCCGACGAGAAAAAGCCCGAGCGAGCGGTGTTCATCGCAGCCATTCTGGTCCAGCGTTCGCGGTCGGCGAAGGCCTTGTCCACCTCTCCCTGCGCCCCATCATAGGCATCGAAATCCGAGGCCACGAGGAAATAATCGTAGTGCCAGACACGGTGGACCAGATCGTGGTAGCGATCGGCCTGCCCGGGCGAGAAGCGGCCCTCGGCGATCTGCTGCAGCACGACCTGCAGGGCCGGGCTCGCCTCGATCGCCTTGCGGGAATGGTCGGGATCTTCGCGGCGCTTGTTGGCCTCATCGGTGGTCATGCCGAACAGGAAGAAGTTCTCGGGCCCCACCTCTTGCAGGATCTCGACGTTGGCCCCGTCCAGCGTGCCGATGGTGGGGGCGCCGTTGATCATGAACTTCATGTTGCCGGTGCCCGAAGCCTCTTTCCCCGCGGTGGAGATCTGTTCGGACAGATCCGCCCCCGGCACCAGATGTTCGGCCATCGAGACATTGTAGTTCGGCGGGTAGATGATCTTGAGCAGATCGCCCGTCACCGGATCGGCGTTGATCGTGGCGGCCACATCGTTGATCAGATGGATGATTTCCTTGGCCACGGCATAGCCTGGCGCCGATTTGCCGCCAAAAATCTTGACGCGCGGCACATGGTTGCCGCCGGGATTCTCGCGCAACCGGTTCCAGTGGGCAACGGTCTGCAGGATGTTCAGAAGCTGGCGCTTGTATTCGTGGATCCGCTTGATCTGGATGTCGAACAGCGCATCCGGGCTGACCGTGACGCCGCATTGCGCCTTGACCCAGGCCGCCAGCGCCACCTTGTTGGCCCGCTTGGCCGCGTCGAAATCGGCGCGGAAGCTTTTGGTGTCGATATGCGGCTCAAGCTCGCGCAGGCGGTCGAGGTTGTCTTCCCAGCCCTCGCCGATGGTGTTGCTGATCAGGCCCGACAAGGGCTTGTTGCACATCTTCAGCCAGCGGCGCGGGGTGACGCCATTGGTCTGGTTGACGATCCGGTCGGGATGGAGCGCGTTGAGTTCGGGGAAGAGCGAGGTCTTGACGAGGTCGGAGTGCAGCGCCGAAACCCCGTTGACCTTGTGCGCCATGACGAAGGCCAGTTCGCCCATCCGCACCTCGTGATGCTTGACGATGCCGACATAATGCGGGCGCGAGGGATAGGTGTTCTTGTGCCAGGCGTCGATGCGCTCGACGATCTGCATGTGACGCGGCAGGACATTGCCGAAGGTGAAGGTCGCCCACCGCTCCAGCGCCTCGGGGAGCAGGGTGTGGTTGGTATAGCCAAGGCAACCGCGCGCCGTGTCGACCGCATCGTCAAAGGCCATGTGGTGTTCGTCGGTCAGAAGCCGCACCAGTTCCGGGCCGGCGATGGCCGGGTGGGTGTCGTTCATCTGGATCGCCACGAACTTCGGCAGCGCCTTCAGGTCTGTGTGGTTGGCGAGATAGCGGCGCAGGATGTCCTGCAGCGCGGCCGAGGTCAGCAGGAACTCCTGCTTGAGGCGCAGTTCCTTGCCCTGGTAGGTGGTGTCGTCGGGATAAAGCACCCGGCTCAACGTGCGGGCCAGCGCCTCGGGCTCGGCCGCGGCGGTAAAATCACCACGGTTGAAACGCTCCAGATCGAACAGCGTCGTCGGCCGCGCCGACCACAGGCGCAGCGTGTTGGCCCATTTGCCCTTCCAGCCGATGACCGGCATGTCATAGGCCGAGGCGAAGACGGTCTCGCCCGGCACCCAGACCTCGCGGCCGTCCTTGGTCTCGACCGTGCCCTTGAAGGGAATGGTGTAATTGGCCTCGGGGCGCTCGAACTCCCAGGGGTTGCGGTGCTGCAGCCAGTCTTCCGCCGCTTCGACCTGCTGGCCGTTGACGAAGCGCTGGCGGAAGAGGCCGTGTTCGTAGCGGATGCCATAGCCGTAGGCCGGACAGCCGACCGTCGCCATGCTTTCGATGAAACAGGCCGCCAGACGGCCAAGGCCGCCGTTGCCGAGGGCAGCATCCGGCTCGTCCTCGACGATGGCGCGGAAGTCCTGGCCGAAGTCGGCCATAACCTCGATCGCGGTGTCGCGCAGGCCAAGGTTGACCGTGGCATCCTCCAGCAGGCGGCCGATCAGGAATTCCATCGACAGGTAATAGACCCGCTTGCGGTCTTCGGCCCAGGTCCTGCGGGTCGAGGCGAACCACGGGTCCACGATCCGGTCCCGGATCGCGTAGGACAGCGCCATGCGCCAGTCGAATACGGAAGCGTTGGGCACATCCTTGCCCAGGGTCGAGGTCAGATGCCGCAAGACATCCGCCTGCAAGATCTTCGGGGTGAGGCTCAGATCGTTCACTGTCTTGTCCACCGGGTTATTATTCTTCAACGATCAAGCCTAAAGACCTTTACGCCACCGTCAAGCAGCGAGGCCGCACGGAGCGGCCAAAGCCTGACGCCTCAAACCGCTTTACTGTTACCGCAAACAATTCGGAAAATCTTCCCTAATCGCACAGTTATCAGGCAGCGCCGATTTTTCAAATCGCTTTGGTCAGCCGGGCCATGCTGCGTCGCAGAAAAATCCGCAAAGCCCCTTGGAATCGCAGCCCTGCCCCGCTGCGGCCCCGGCCGGACCCGCGGGCCCGTGCGCCGGGTTCGGCGGAAGGTCGCGCAGAGGTGATCGAAGGCCGCGCTGCTAGCGCTCGCACCCCGTTGCAACCCTTACAAAGCCCCACTAAATGACGCGAATATACCTAGGTTCAGACCTCAAGAGGCCCCAGACCCGGTAGAAAACGAAAAGACAGGCGGAATGCCGCAACCGGACCATGGAGCAGATCATGTCCCACACGACCACCCAGCAAGGCGCCACCCCGGCGCCGCAAGGCCAGCAATCGGGCCAAAGCCAGACCACCCCGCAGCAGACCGGCGGCGCAACCCCCGCGCCCAAGCCGATTATCCGCGACTGGGCGGCCTTCTGATCAGCTGCCCGTCAGTCGGCGCTCTGTTGACCGGCCCGCTTCCGGCCCATGCGACCGGGCGCACCGGCGCGACGACACGCAAGACGCTTGGCAAATCCGGGGGTCCGCCGCTAGGCTGGCCCCCGGATTCTTTGCAGCCCTGACAAGGGGGGAGCGCGCCGCATGGCAGCCATATCGACGATCCGGAACCTTGGCCCGGCCTCCGAGGTGCAATTCGCCCGGGCTGGCATCACCACGGCCGAAGAGTTGCGCGAGATCGGCGCGCACGAGGCCTATCGGCGCTGCCTCATGACCGGTACCGCCCCGCATTTCATTGGATATTATGTGCTGGTCATGGCCTTGCAGGGCCGGCCCTGGAACGATTGCAAGGGCGAGGAGAAGAAGGCGCTGCGCCTGCAATTCGACGCGCTGGTCGGGGAAACCAATGCAAAAGGCCGCTCCGAACTGGAAGCGGCCCTTGATTTCTTTGGCGTGGTCCAGCGCAGGGCCTGACCCTGCGCTGCCCGGTTCAGCTTCAGCCGACCAGTTCGAGACCCGAGAAGAAGAAGGCGATTTCGCGCGCGGCGGAAGCGGCGCTGTCCGAACCATGGACCGAGTTTTCGCCGACCGAGAGGGCGAATTCCTTGCGGATCGTGCCTTCCGCGGCATTGGCCGGGTTGGTGGCGCCCATCACTTCACGGTTCTTGGCAATGGCGCCTTCGCCTTCCAGAACCTGCACGACGACCGGTTCGGAGGACATGAACTCGCAAAGCTCGCCGTAGAAGCCGCGCTCCTTGTGCTCGGCATAGAACTCTCCAGCCTGGGCGGTCGACAGGTGGATGCGCTTGGAGGCGACGACGCGCAGGCCGGCATCCTCGAACTTGGCAACGATCTTGCCGGTCAGGTTGCGCTTGGTGGCGTCGGGTTTGATGATCGACAGGGTACGTTCGATGGCCATTTGTCTTACTCCATAGAAAAAGGCGCGGAACGGGGCCCCACGCCGGAAAGATTGCCGCGCCTCTAGCACGCGGGCCGGAAATTGGAAAGCAGCAATCCGGCGGCCAGAGTGCCAGCGTGGTTTTTGCCCCCCCGCCCGAGGCCGGGCGCCTGCGGCCAAGCCATCCCGGGGCGATCCGCGCGCTATTTTTGCCCGATCCGGCCCGAAGATGAATTTTTAGGCGGGTTTGCCGCGAAAAGCACCGCCCGGCACTTCGATTGGGGGCGGCGTCCGGAAGATGGGCAGATTGCCCATCCTACGGGGGCAAGCCTGCGGGCCGGTCGCCCTTGGCCGGGGCGGGAGGGCTGTCTGCCCTCCCGTGCCCACCCGAGAGTATTTGGCAAAGCGCAAGGGGAAGGGGCTTTTGTCTTTGCGCTTTGCCAAAATACTCCGCAGGGAGGTCCGGAGGGACGCGAAGTCCCTCCGGGGGTGGGCTAGGCTGTGCGCTTTCCCGCCTTCCCCGCTTGACCCCGGCGCGCAGGTGGGGCAAGGCCCTGCGCATGCTCAAGATAGACAACATCACCTATTCCGTCGAAGGTCGCCCTTTGTTTGAAGGCGCCTCTGCCACCATTCCCACCGGCCACAAGGTCGGCATCGTGGGGCGCAATGGGGCGGGCAAGACCACGCTGTTCCGCATCATCAAGGGCGAGCTGGCGCTGGAGGGGGGCTCGATCTCGATGCCCAACCGCGCCCGCATCGGCGGCGTGGCGCAGGAAGTGCCGGGGTCGGATGTGTCGCTCATCGACACCGTGCTGGCGGCGGATACCGAACGCGCGGCCCTGATGGCCGAGGCGGAGACCGCGCATGACGCGCACCGTATCGCCGACATTCAGGCGCGCTTGAACGATATCGACGCCTGGTCTGCGGAGGCGCGGGCGGCTTCCATCCTGCGTGGCCTCGGGTTCGACCCCGAGGCGCAGCGCCGGCCCTGTTCGGATTTCTCGGGCGGCTGGCGGATGCGGGTGGCTTTGGCGGGGGTTCTGTTCTCGCAGCCCGACTATCTGCTCCTCGACGAGCCGACCAACTATCTCGACCTTGAGGGCGCGCTCTGGCTGGAAAGCTATCTGCAGAAGTACCCCCATACCGTCCTGATCATCAGCCACGACCGCGGCCTTCTGAACCGGGCGGTCGGCGCAATCCTGCACCTGGACAACAAGAAGCTGACGCTGTGGAACGGGCCTTACGACCAGTTCGCCCGCCAGCTGGCCGAGCGCCGCGCCAATCAGGCCGCCGAGGCCCGCAAGCAGGACACCCGCCGCGCCCACTTGCAAAGCTTCGTCGACCGCTTCAAGGCCAAGGCCTCCAAGGCCGCGCAGGCGCAGTCCCGCGTGAAAATGCTGGAGAAGATGACCCTGATCACCCCGCCCGAAGAGGCGCGGGCCGTGGTCTTCACCTTCCCCGAGCCGGAAGAGCTGGCGCCGCCGATCATCAACATGGAAGGCTGTGCGGTAGGCTATGGCGGGCCGCCGATCCTGAAGAAGCTGTCCTTGCGGATCGACCAGGACGACCGGATCGCTTTGCTGGGCCGCAACGGCCAGGGCAAATCCACCCTGTCGAAGCTGCTGGCAGGCAAGCTGGAGGCGTCAGACGGCAAGATCACCCGCTCCTCCAAGCTGCGCATCGGCTATTTCGCCCAGCATCAAGTTGACGAGCTGCATATCGACGAGACGCCCCTGCAACATATCCAGCGTGTCAAACCGCAGGAGATGCAGGCGCGGCTGCGCGCCCGTCTGGCCGGCTTCGGCCTTGGGCCGGATCAGGCGGAAACCGCGGTGGGGCGGCTTTCGGGCGGGCAGAAGGCGCGGCTGTCGCTGCTTCTGGCCACCATCGAGGCGCCGCATCTGCTGATCCTCGACGAACCGACCAACCACCTCGACATCGAAAGCCGCGAGGCCTTGGTGGAGGCCTTGACCGCCTACAAGGGCGCCGTGGTTCTGGTCAGCCACGACATGCACCTGCTGGGGCTGGTGGCCGACCGGCTTTGGCTGGTCAAGAACGGCGCCGTCACCCCCTATACCGACGATCTGGAGGCCTACCGCAAGCAGCTTCTCGCCGGTGACGAGGTCGAAAAGCCCGCACCGAAACTCGTGGAAAAGCCGAAGAAAATCTCGCGCGACGAGGTTCTGGCCATGCGCTCCGAGGTCCGCAAATGCGAGGACCGCCTCGCCAAACTGAACGACATGCGCGACAAGCTGGCCAAGAAGCTCGCCGATCCCGCGCTGTACGAGGATGGCCGCAAGGGCGAGCTTGACACCTGGAACAAGAAATACGCCGAGGTGATGGACGCGCTCGACAAGGCCGAGGCCATGTGGCTTGCGGCTTCGGAAAAGCTGGAGCAGGCGGCGGCCTGAATGCCGCTGCCCTGGACCTATCGGCAGGCGACGCGGGAATGGCAGGCCTTCCTTGCCATCGCGCGCGCCGAGATGGACCTGGCGACGGACAATCTGACCTATACGGCGGTGCAGGGCGTGCTTCAGGCTTTCCGCCGCCGCCTCACCCCGCAGGAGGCGGTGGACTTTGCCCAGGTGCTGCCCGCCGTGCTGCGTGCGCTGTTCGTGGCGGACTGGACCCTGGCGCCGCCCCTGCCCCCGGGCAACCGCGACCTGTGGACCGCCGAGGCCAAGGCCCTGCGCCCGCATCACAGCCTGACGCCTGACACTTGCGTGGCCGCCGTGGCGCTGGCGCTGCGCCGCTCGGTGCTGCGGCGCGATCTGGAAGCGGTGCTGGCCCGCCTGCCCGCCTTTGCCGCAGACTTCTGGGATGTGCCGGGGGTCGATACCGCGACGCTGGGGCCCGAGATCGTCTGACGAGGCTTGCGGCACGGCGGAAAAGCCGCCAGACTTCCCCCATGAGCCCCCTTCTGATCAGCGCCTTCGCCACGCTTTTCGTCGTCATCGACCCACCGGGGCTGGTGCCGCTTTACATTGCCCTGACGCAAGGGATGGAGCCGGAGCGGCGGATGGCGATGGGACGGCGTGCCTGCCTGATCGCTTTCGCGATCCTCGCCCTGTTTGGCCTGACGGGCGAGGCGGTGCTGGGCTTCATCGGCATCTCGATCCCGGCGTTCCGGATCGCCGGGGGGATGCTGTTGTTCCTGACCGCGCTGGACATGCTGTTCGAACGCCGCACCCAAAGACGCGAGGGGCAGTTGCCCGACCCCGACCATGACCCTTCGGTCTTCCCCTTGGCCACGCCGCTGATTGCCGGCCCGGGGGCCATCACCTCGATGATCCTGCTGATGGGTCAGGCGCCGGACTGGTCGGGCAAGGGCGCGATCCTGGCCTTGCTCGCGGTGATGATGGTGGCGACCTTCCTGTTTCTGCTGGCCGCCCCGCCGATCGAGCGGCTGATGGGGCGGACCGGGACGCTGGTGGTGACCCGGCTTCTGGGCATGCTGCTGGCGGCGCTGGCCGTGCAATATGTCGTCGATGGCATCCGCGGCACCGGCCTGATCCCGACCGGGTTGCTCGGCTGATGTCGGAAGACGCGATGATGCGGCTGATCTACCTGCTGGTGCTTTTGGCGGCGCTGGGCGGTTGGGCCATGGTCGAGTTGCGCAAGAACTTCGGCAAGACGCTGAAGATGGTGCTGGCCTGGGGCATGATCTTCATCGGGATGATGGCGGTCTATGGGCTCTGGGGCGATCTGCAGCGCGGGATGAAGCCGCGTCAGCAGGTGGGCGCGGGAGAGATCATCCTGCCCCGCGCGCAGGATGGCCACTACTATGCCGATCTGGTGATTGACGGCGTGCCGGTCACCTTCATGGCCGATACCGGCGCGTCCTCGGTCGTGCTGACCGCCGCTGACGCCAAAAGGGTCGGAATCGACCCGTCCCGGCTCGCCTATATGGGTGAGGCTTCGACCGCCAATGGCACCGTGCGCACCGCCCGCGTCACGCTGAAGAATGTCAGCTTCGGCCCCTTCGAGGATGCCGGCCTGCCCGCCGCGGTCAATCAGGGTGCGATGGATATCTCCTTGCTCGGGATGGATTATCTCGGGCAGTTCCAGATCAGTATTGCCGGCGACCAAATGGTCTTGCGGCGTTAAGGCCGCGTCAGCCAGTCCTGGACCGAGGCGAGCAGTGGTCGGAAATAGGCGATGATCCTGCCCTCGGGCGGGGCCGCGGCGCCTTCGGTCCAGGGGGCCACGCCATGCAGGGTCAGGCGGTGGAGCAGCAGGGCCTCACCCGGCGCGGTGGGCAGTTCCACCCGGCGGCAGGTGGCAAAGACCGCGCGGCGCGCCTCGGCATAGGGCTGGGTCAGATCCACGTCGCCCCATAGGGCAGGCGGATGCGAGGCCAAGGCCTGTCGCAGGGCGGCGCGCAGGATCTCGTGGCTGCCCTCCCAGACAACCAGAGGCGAGGCCGTGCAGGCGTTCAGCGGCAGGCCGAGGATCCAGCCATGCGGCTCCTTGACCATGCGCTGGCGCGCGGGGCCGACCGGCAAAAGCCCGTCCAGATGCGCCGCGTCGCGGTCGCGGCGAAAGGCGAAGGCGCTGGCGCTCTCATCCGGCGAGGGCTGCGGGTAGCCGGGGTAGATGGTGGACAGCTGCGCCCGGTGCAGGGGTTCGGGGGCAAGGCCCAGATCGGCCCAGGGCAGATCCACCCCCGCCACCTTGCCCGCCGTGTCATTGGGCAGAAGGTCCAGACCCACCGCCCAGGTGCCGCCACAGCGCAGCGGCTCGGCCGAGGCGGCAAGGGCCGCCCCCGCCAGCGGATGCGCCGCTGCGGCCCAGGCGGCGATGCCCGGCGTCGGGCCGATCCGCCGCCAGCCGGTCACAGCCCCCTCTGTCAAAAACCCACCGCCTTGCGCAGCATGTTGCCGCCGACCAGGATGATGAAGATCGCAAAGGCCCGTTTCAGCGGCTTGGGGTTCATCGCATGGGCCAACCTGACCCCATAAGGCGTGGTCAGCAGCGTCATCGGGATGATGATGGCAAAGGCCGGCACGCTGACCGCGCCGATCGACAGGGGCGGCGCATCAGGCACCGACATGAACAGGAACCCGATCAGCGAGGGGACCGAGATCAGGACCCCGAACCCCGAGGCGGTGGCCACCGCCCGGTGGATCGGCATGCCGTAAAGCGTCATCAGGGGCACCCCGAACGTGCCGCCGCCGATCCCCATCAGCGTCGAGAAGAAGGCGAGGATCACACCCTCGATCCCGCGCACCGGCTGGCCGGGCATCTGCGGTCCCAGGCGCCATTCGGCCCGGCCAAAGGCCATGTAAAGCCCCGCCGTCATCGCCAGCGCCCCGAAGATAGCTTTCAGCGCGGTGGTCGACAGGAAATAGGCCGCGATCACCCCCAGAAGCGAGCCGATCACCAGGAACACGGCCCAGCTTTTCAGCACCTGCCAGTCCACCGCCCCCTTCTTGTTGTGCAACAGGACCGAGCGGACCGAGGTCACCACGATGGTCGCGGCCGAGGTGCCGATGCAGACCTGCATCAGTTGGTCCGAGGCAAAGCCGAGCTTGCCGAACAGGTAGAAGAAGGCGGGCACCAGCACGATGCCGCCGCCCACCCCCAGAAGCCCGGCAATCACCCCGGTCGCCGCCCCGAGCACCAGCAAAAGCGCCAGCATCGGCAGAAGAGTCGCATAATCCATGATCACCTCGCGCGAATTCGCGACCAGCCTAGCCGCACTGCGGCACCCGCGCCAGACCCGGCCTTGCCCTTCCCCGCCCGGCCCGCTAGGCAGGCACCATTCCCCGCGCGAAAGGTTTTCCATGTCCGGCTCTTTGGCCCGCCCCGCCCTTGTTCTGGGGCTTTTGTCCTGCATCGGTCCTTTTGCGATTGATATGTATTTGCCCGCGATGCCGGTGATCGGCAGCGATCTTGGCGTCTCGCCCCAGGTCGTCCAGGGCACGATCACCGCCTATTTCGCGGCCTTTGGCATCGCCCAGATGTTCTATGGCCCCTGGGCCGACCATTCCGGCCGCAAGATGCCGCTTTATGCCGGGATCGCGATGTTCGTCCTTGGCACCATCCTGTGCCTTTCGGCGCAAAGCGCCACCGGCCTGATCGCCGGGCGCTTCGTGCAGGGCCTGGGCGGGGCGGCCCTTGGCGTCGTCCCGCGCGCCATCGTGCGCGACATGTTCACCGGGGCGCAGGCGACGCGGATGATGGCGGCGATCATGCTGGTCTTCTCCGTCTCGCCGATGCTGGCGCCGCTGGCCGGCTCTGCCCTGCTGACGGTGACCGGCTGGCGCGGCATCTTCGCCGCCCTGCTGGTGGCCGCCATGGCCAGCCTCGCCCTGCTGGCCTTCGCCCAGCCCGAGACGCTGGCGCCGGAAAACCGCCGCGCCTTCAGCCTGAAATTCGTGCTCAAGGGCTGCGGCGAGCTTCTGCGCGACCGCGCCTTCCTTCTGCTCACCTTCATCGGCGCCTTCGGCTTTGGCAGTTTCTTCATCTTCCTCGCCGCCGCCCCCTTCGCCTATCAGGAGGGCTACGGGTTGTCGGCCAACCAGTTCTCCCTCGCCTTCGCGGTCAATGCGATGGCCTTCATCGGCGCCAGCCAGGGCGCCAGCCGGGCCAGCCTGCGCTTTGGCACGATCAAGGTGCTGAAAGCGGCAAGCCTGTTGTTCGCATTCGGCACCTGCGGCCTCTTCGGGTTGAGCCTTCTCGGCCTCGCCCCGCTGGCGGTCTGCATGATCGGGCTGGCGCTTGGCAATGCCGGGCTGGGGCTGATCCTGCCCACGACGATGGTGCTGGCGCTGGACGATCAGGGCGACAAGGCGGGGCTGGCCTCCTCGCTCGGCGGGACCTTGCAGATGCTGACCGGGGGCGTGATGGTGGCGGCGCTTGGCCCCTGGCTCGGCTCTGACCCGCAGCCGATGATCGGCGGCATCGCCTTTGCAGCCCTGGTGACGCTGGTCCTGACGCTTCTGGTGCGGAAGTCTTAAGCGGCCGAGCGCGCCCCGGCCTGCACCTGCGCCAGGGCCTCCAGCACCAGATCCGTCCCCGCGCCCGGGCGCGAGGCGCCTTCCGACAGCACCCGCCGCCAGCCGCGCGCCCCCGGACGCCCGGTGAAGAGGCCCAGCATGTGGCGGGTGATCTGGTGCAGCCGCCCGCCCTGGGCCAGATGCTCCGCGATATAGGGCAGCATCGACAGGACGACATCGAAGGCATCCGGCGCGAAAGCCTCGCCCCAGAGCGCATCGGCCCCGATCAGCACCGCCGCCGGGTCATGGTAGGCCGCGCGCCCGATCATCACCCCGTCAAGCCCCTGATCCAGCAGGTCTTTCGCCTGCGCCAGCGTGGTCACCCCGCCGTTGAGGCAAATCGTCAGCTCCGGGAATTGCTGCTTCATCGCCAGAACCAAGGGGTAGTCCAGCGGCGGGATCTCGCGGTTTTCCTTGGGGCTGAGGCCCTGCAGCCAGGCCTTGCGGGCATGGATCACGAAATGCCGCACCCCTGCGCCGGCCACGGTTTCCAGAAAGCGCGGCAGAACCTGCGACGGGTCCTGATCATCCACCCCGATCCGGCACTTGACCGTGACCGGCACCGGGCTTTCCCCCTGCATCGCCGCCACACAGTCCGCCACCAGCGCCGGACGCTCCATCAGCACCGCGCCAAAACAGCCCGACTGCACGCGGTCGGACGGGCAGCCGCAGTTGAGGTTCACCTCGTCATAGCCATAGGGCAGCGCCGCCTGAACCGCCTTCGCCAGCTCCCCCGGGTCCGAGCCGCCAAGCTGCAGCGCGACCGGATGCTCGACCGCGTCAAAGCCCAGAAGCCGCTCGCGGTCGCCATGCACCACGGCGGGGGCGGTGACCATCTCGGTATAAAGCATCGCACGGCGGCTCATCTGGCGGTGGAAGACCCGGCAATGCCGGTCGGTCCAGTCCATCATCGGCGCGACGGACAGCCGGTGCGGGCCGAAGGCGGGGCCTTGCGCGGGAACGGGGGCGGCGGTCCGGAAGGGTGTCACGGCCAGATCTTCTTTCGTCACGGAGGTTTGGCGGCCAAGGGGCCAGCTTTGACCGGCGCTGATACAGCAAATCTTGCAGATCGTCCAGAAAGCCCGGGCCGCAGGGCCCAGGCGTGACGTCAACCGGCAATTGTTCCCCCCCCCCTGTCGCGGTTGAAACCGCGGCAAGGGCAGCATAGCTTCCCCTCAGATCCGGCGCAGAAAGGACACGTCGTGCTGACGCTTGCACTTGATAAACCCGGGCTGAAGGCGCCCAAGCTGGTTTTGTCCTTGAACAAGGGGGCGCGGTTCACCGTGACCGTGGCCTGGTCGTGCAATGCCGACCATCAGGACGATGTCGACATCCACGCGCTGGCCGCCCGCAACACGGGTGACGGTGCCCGGGTGCAGGCGCTGGAGGATGTGCTGTCCACCTACAACACCAAGCGGATGAACCCGAGTGGCGGGGTCTTGCCCAACAACCCCGACGGCTCGTTCCAGACGCCGGATGGCGGGCTGTCGCACAGCGGTGACAAGCGGGTGCAGAACAACAGCGAAAGCATCGTGATCGACGGCGCGAAACTCGCCCCCGGGGTAAACGAGGTGCCGATCTTCGCCACGGTCCACGAGGCCGACCACGGCGGCCAGCACGCCGAAGAGGCCGAGGAGGACGAGGAAGGCGCCGCCTTCGGCGACATCGACCTCTGCACCATCACCCTGACCGACGACAGCGGGCGCGAGATCGGGTCCTACCGTCTGTCCGACGAGTTCCGCCAGTTCAATGCGGTGCAGCTGGGCAATATCATGCTCGGGCCGCAGGGCTGGGAATATGTCGCCGTGGGGCGCGGCTTCAACGGCACGCTGAACGACGTTCTGGCGCATTTCTCCTGACCGATGCCGCAGGACCCGCCGGACCCGCCGCCCAAACCCCTGCGCGCCACGGTGATGCCCGACGCGCCGCGCAAGGCTGTGACGCAGGCCCGCAAGACCGCGCCGCAAAACCCTCTGGGGCAGGCCACAGCCCTGCCCCGGCTTTCCCCCACCGCGATGCCCGGCACCACGCCTGAGCGCCTGACGGTGTCGCCCGACGATCTGCGCCGCCTCGCCCCCAAGGCGCGCCCTGCCACGCTGGAGGCGGCTGCGGCCCTCCTCACCCGCCTGATCCCGGCGCATCTGAGCGACCGCGACGCGCTTTTCTGGGCGCAAGACCTGCAGGAGGCTCATGCCGCCCTGGTCAACGATCGGCTTGAACTTCTGCGCGCGCCCGACCTGCGCGAGGTGCCAGTGCATCTGGCCCGCCTGAAGGCCCTGCTGGGGCGCTTTGACCTGACCGCCCTTTGCTCCAAGGGCCTTCTGTCGGCGGCCTTCCGCAAAGCCTCCCGCGTGATCGACACGGCGGAGGAGATCGCTGCGGCGCGCATCGAGATCAACGAGCTTCTGACGCTGCTCACCGCTGCGCTGGAAGGTCTGGCCGCGCTCAAATCCCGGCTCGAGGCGCAGGCCGTGGCTTTGCAGGCGCTGGAAGCGCAGGTCGAGGCCGCCGTGATCGCCGCGGCCTACCTCGCCGAGGCCGCAGCCCCTCACCTTTCCCGCAGCTTTCAGGACCGCCGCCACAGCCTTGGCCTGACGCTGCTCCAGATCCGCACCGGACAGGCCCAACACCCGGTCGAGGCGAGCCTGCCGGCGCGGCTGGTCGTGGCGATCCAGAACATCGCCCTTGTCGCCCTTCCCGCTTGGCTGGAAAGCCTCGCGCAGTTCCAGGCGCGGCTGAAATCCTCCCACGCGCCCTCGCTGACCGAGGCGCGCGATCTGACCTATCGTCTTGCCGATCTGATGCCGCTTTTTCCCCAACCGGAGTAGACCCATGGCCCTTTCGCTTGACCTGACCAAAGCCGCCCGTTCGCTGCGCCTCTCGCTCGACAAGGCCGGGGTGGCGGCGGATGTGAAAGCCGAACTGATCATCGACATCGACGTGTCGGGCTCCTTCGAACATGAGCATGAGGAGGGCACCACCAACCGCCTCGTCTCGCGCCTCGTGCCCTACGGCATGGTGCTGGACCCCGATGGCCAGGTCGATGTCTTCACCTTCAGCCATGGGCCGGAGAACGCGCATTACGTGGGCACCGTGAACCCGGAAACCTCGGACAGCTTCGTCATGGACCGCGTGGTGCAGCGCGTGCCGGGCTGGAACGGCGGGACGACCTACAGCTATGTGCTGGAGCGCAATCTGCAGCATTTCGGCTGGCTGCCCTTTGCGCAAAAGCCGCAAGGTTTCCTCAGCCGCTTCCTAGGCCTGCCCGCCGCACCTGCCCCGGACCCCGCCCCGCGCAAACGCTCCATCGTGATCTTCATCACCGATGGCGAGAACCACGCCACCGACATGGAGCGCACCGCAAATATCCTCGCCGCCTCGCAAAAGCGCGGCGATGAGGTCTATTTCCTGTTCATGGGCGCCTGCGAGCATGAGGTGGAGTTCAAGTTCCTCCACACCATCGCGAAGAACTACGCCAACACCGGGGTCGTCATCATCAACGACCTCGACAGTTTTGTGGAACTGTCGGACGAAGAACTGAACGCGCAGCTTCTGGTGCCGGAACTGCTGAACTGGCTGCGCAACTAGCGCCGGCGGCGGCTGCGCTCAGCCCCGTTCGGGGTCAAAGCGCAGCATCCGCAAAGCGTTCAGCGTCACCAGAACCGTGGCGCCTGTATCGGCCATAATGGCGATCCAGAGGCCGGTGACGCCGAGGATCGTCGTCACCAGAAACACCGCCTTCAGCCCCAGCGCGATGCCGACGTTCTGGTGGATGTTGGTCAGCGTCGCCCGCGCCAGCCGCACCATGGCGGCCACATCGCCGACCCGGTTGCGCAAAAGTGCGGCCGAGGCGGTCTCCAGCGCCACATCGGTCCCCGAGCCCATCGCCACGCCGACCGAGGCCGCCGCCAGCGCCGGGGCATCGTTGATCCCGTCGCCCACCATGATCACCCCGCCCGACAGCGCCATGGCGCGGATCGCGGCCACCTTGTCGGCAGGCATCAGATCTGCGCGGTGGCCCATGCCAAGGGCCCCCGCAATCGCAGCCCCGGTGCGGGCGTTGTCGCCGGTCAGCATGACCGAAGTGAGGCCCATCGCGGAGAGCGCCGCCACCGCCTTGCGCGCATCCGCGCGCGGCTCATCCCGCAGCGCGATCAGGCCAAGCGCCTGACCGGCCCGGAACACCACGACCGCGGTCTTGCCCTCGGCCTCCATACGGGCGGCCTCGGCCAGGCCGCTGGCATCCAGCGCGCCCTCCTCCGCGGCAAAGCGTGGCGAGGCAACCCAGGCGGGCGCGCCCCCGACCAGCGCCGTGGCGCCCTTGCCGATCAGCGCCCGCGCCTCCTGTGCCGGGGGCGTTTCGACCCCGACGCCCGCCGCATGGCGCAGGATCGCCTCGGCCAAGGGATGGCTCGAGCCGGCCTCGACCCCGGCGGCGAGTTCCAGAAGCGCCGCCTCGGTCCCGGTCAGGACCAGGATTTCGGTCACCACCGGCCGCCCCTCGGTCAGGGTGCCGGTCTTGTCAAAGGCGACCTGCGTCGTGCGCGCCACCGCTTCGATCACCGAACCGCCCTTCATCAGGATGCCGCGCCGGGCTCCCGTGGCCAAAGCCGAGGCGATCGAGGCCGGGACCGAGATCACCAGCGCACAGGGGCAGCCGATCAGCAAAAGTGCCAGGCCACGGTAAAGCCAGATGCTCCACTCCTGCCCCGCCACCAGGGGCGGCAGCACGGCGACCAGCAAGGCCAGAGCGGTGATTGCCGGCATGTAGAACCGGCTGAAGCGGTCGATGAAGCGTTCGGTGGGGGCGCGGGCGGTTTCGGCCTCTTCGACCAAAGCGATGATGCGGGAAATCGTGTTGTCCTCGGCCGCCTTGTCGACCCGGATCGTCAGCGCCGCCTCGGCATTGACCGAGCCAGCAAAGACCGCTTCCCCCGGCCCCTTGGTCTTGGGCACGGACTCGCCCGTCACCGGGCTTTCGTCGATGCCCGAGGTGCCCTCGGCAATCGTGCCATCGGCGGGGATGCGGTCACCGGGGCGGACCAGAACGCTTTGGCCAATCCGCAGGCTGGCGGCATCGACCTCGCGGGTCGTGCTGCCCTCCACCAGCAGGGCGGTTTTCGGCACCAGATCCGACAGCGCCCGGATCGAGGCGCGGGCACGGTCGGCGGCGACACCTTCCAGCACCTCGCCCACCGCGAACAGGAAGACAACCAAGGCCGCCTCCTCCGCCGCGCCGATGAACAGGGCGCCGATGGCCGCGATGGTCATCAGGCCTTCGATCGTGAAGGGGATGCCCGCCCGCAAGGCCAGAACAGCCCGACGCGCCACCGGCGCCACGCCGATCACACAGGCCGCGACAAAGGCCCAATGCGCCACTTGGCCCGAGGCCAGCAGCTTGACCGCCGTCGCCAGCGCCAGAAGCAGGCCGGTGCCGATCACCAGCTTGCCCTTGGCGGTCTGATACCAGCCCTTGCCCAGATCCTCCGGCGCCGTCGCATGGGTATGCCCCGGTCCGCCGTGGCCGGAAGGCTCCGCTTCTGCGTGGTCCTCGTGCTCATGCGCGGCGTGGTCGTGACCCTCATGGTCGTGACCTTCGTCATCGTGCTGCGCATGGTCATGGCCCTCGTGGTCATGGCCCGCATGGTCCTCCTTATGCGCCTCGGGCAGGACGAACTTGCGTCTGGCCGCCTCACCCTTGGGAAGGATGCCAAAGCCCAAAGTCTTGACCACGGCCTCCACCGCCTCCGGGGCTGTGGCGCCGGGCTGCAGGCGCAGGCTCAGGCGTTCGGACATCACCCCGACCTGCACATCCTCGACCCCGGGCAGCCGTGCCAGCGCCGTGGTGATCTTGGTGGCGCAAGAGGCGCAGTCCATGCCGGTCACGGTCCAGTCATGACGCTCCGTATCGTGGCGCATAGTGTCCTCGCGCGCGCTCTCGTCCTTGGCCGTCATGTCAGGTCCTTTCGCCGCCGAAAGCGGCGCTTGTTTCGCTCTGACCCCAGATGTAATCTCTCTAGCAACTAGAGGTTCAAGGGGCATTTCATGCTGACCATCGGAAAACTTGGCGCGGCCGCCGGGGTCAAGGTGCCGACGATCCGCTATTACGAACAGATAGGGCTTCTGCCGGGGGCGGAAAGGTCCAGCGGCAACCAGCGGCTTTACCCCAAGGCCGCGCAAGACCGGCTGACCTTCATTCGCCACGCCCGCGACCTTGGCTTCACGCTGGAGGCGATCCGCGACCTGCTGGGCCTGTCGGACCGCCCCGACCAATCCTGCGCCGAGGTCGATGCCATCGCCCGCGCGCAACTGCGCGCGGTGGAGGGGCGGATCGCCCGGCTGCATTCGCTGAAGGCGGAGCTGGAACGGATGGTCGACCACTGCGCCGGGGGCAGCATCGCCGAGTGCCGAGTGATCGAGGTGCTGGGCAACCACCGGCATTGCAGCAGCGACCACGGGCGCGAGGCCCAGGATCTGCCCGATGTGTCGGAATAGCCCATGCTCCAGCTTCTGAAAAACCCGACGTTCCGAAGGCTTTACGCCGCACAGGTGATTTCCCTGACCGGGACCGGGCTTGCCACGGTTGCGCTGGGGCTGCTGGCCTGGAAGCTGGCGGGGGCGCAGGCCGGGCTGGTGCTGGGCACCGCGCTGGCGATCAAGATGGTGGCCTATGTCGCGCTGGCGCCGGTCGCCTCGGCGCTGGCGGGGCGGGTGCCGCGCCGGGCCTTTCTGGTGGCACTGGACCTGATCCGCGCCGTGGTGGTGCTGTTTTTGCCCTTCGTGACCGAGGTCTGGCAGATCTACTTCCTGATTTTCCTGCTGCAAGCCGCCTCCGCCGGCTTCACCCCGGCCTTTCAGGCCACGATCCCCGATGTCCTGCCGGACGAGCGTGACTACACCCAAGCCCTGTCCATGATGCGGCTGGCCGAGGATCTGGAGCAGGTCCTAAGCCCGATCCTCGCCGCGGCCCTGCTGACACTGGTCAGCTTTCCGGTGCTGTTTGGCGGCACGGTGGCGGGGTTCTGCGCCTCGGCCGCCCTGGTGCTGGCCTCCCGCCTGCCCGCCCGTATCGCCGTCCCGGCGGAAAGCCTGCGCACGGCGGCGCTGAAGGGCTTGCGGATTTACCTCGCCACGCCGCGCCTGCGCGGGCTGATGATGATGGAACTGGCGGTCGCGGCGGCGGGAGCGATGGTCTATGTCAACACCGTGGTTCTGGTGCAGGCGCGGCTGGGGCTGGGGCCGTCGCAGGTGGCGCTGGCTTTTGCGGCCTTTGGCGCGGGGTCGATGCTGGCCGCCCTGACCCTGCCCCGCATGCTGGCGCAGCGCGCCGACCGGCCGGTCATGCTGGCCGGGGCCGGGCTGATGGTGGCGACCGTGGCCCTGGTGCCCCTGGTCCAGGGGCTTTTCGGGCTGATGGCGCTTTGGGCGCTGATCGGCTTTGGCTATGCGCTGAGCCAGACCCCGATCGGGCGCATCCTGAACCGCTCCGCCCAGCCGGAGGACCGTCCGGCGGTCTTTGCCGCGCAATTCGCCCTGTCGCATGCCTGCTGGCTGGTGGCCTATCCGATGGCGGGCTACATCGGCAGCCGCTTTGGTCTGGATGCGGCGGCGCTCAGCCTCGCTGGCCTTGGGGCGCTGTCGGTGGTGCTGGTCCTGCGGCTCTGGCCGGCGCAAGACCCGGAGCAGCTGGCGCATGACCACGCCGACCTGCCGCCCGATCACCCACATCTGGCCGCCCATGGCGCGGCAGGCCAGGCGCAGGGCGCAGTGGGGCACGCGCACCCCTTCACCATCGACCGGCTGCACCGCAGCTGGCCCCGCCCCCGGCAGGCCTAGTCGAGCAGCAAGGCCTCGGCCAAGGGCAGATCAAGGATCATGTGATCGGCATAGCCCCCCCGCAAGGCCGCGCGGGTCGGGGTGGCCTTGTCCATGCCGCTGACCACCAGAAGCCCGGTCATCCGGGCCAGCGTCGCATGATCCGCCCCGATCAGCCGTTCATCCAAGGGCCCCAGGATCGCCGCCCCGGTCTCGTCGATGAAACGCCCGGCGATGATGCCGACCGCGCCGCGCCGGACGTAATCGGCCACATCCGCCTCGGTCGCGATCTTGAACTGGACGACATGGGTGTCGGGCGTACATGGGCTCAGCGAATAGATCGCCTTGGTGCAGCGGCTGAGGTTGGCGAGCTGTTCAGCGATGATCGGCTCGGCCCGGAGCAGCCGGGCGAGGTTGGGCGTGGTGCAGACCGCCGGGGCGTTCAGGTTGATACAGACCGCCGACAGCCGGCGCGCGATCTCGGTCGAGCAGCTTTCCGAGGTCGGCAGCAAAGGATTGGCCATCGAGCCGATCAGCTGGCGCACGGTCAGATCGCCCACCGGCCACCACGGCACGCTTTCGGAAACGAACCACAGGGTCTGGCCCCAGGACACGCCCAACTCATCGCCAGGCTGGACGAAATCGGGCAGGAACTGCGCCGCAGCCTCGCAGACGACACGGGTCAGCGCCTCGCCACTCAGGCCGTCATCCGGGACGACCTGCACGCTTTGCAGCCCGTATTTCTCTTTCAGGGCATCGGCGGCGGCGTTCAGCCGGAAATGCTCGCCCGAGATCTTGACGCAGACGATCTGGCGTTCGCGCGCCAGCCGCAGATAGCTGATCACCGTCGGGCGCGACAGGTTCATCGCCTTGGCGATTTCGCCCTGGGTCATCTCCTTGATGTAGTAAAGCCAGGCGACCTCGGCCACATTGCGGTTCGACGGATGGTTGACGCGGGTCATGTTGGGTCCGTTCAGCTTTGCTGGGCAAAGGCGCGCAGGGTATCGTCCGTGAGGACAAGATCAACCTCCAAAGCGCGGTCAGGTCGCAGGCCGAGGCTGGCGAGGTCGGCGTGATAGCTGCGCAGCGCCTCGACAGGGGTCGCCACGCGGTCTGCCACCAGCCGCAGCCAGTGCAGGAAGGTGGGCTGATCCTCGGCCATGTTGATCTTGCGCCCGAACAAAGCCAGCCGCGCTCCGTGGCGTTCGGCCTGGGCGACGAGTTCGAACGTGTCGCGGTGGGTCGATCCGCCACCACCGAGGACGCCCACCACCAGCGCGGGGTCATGCGCCACCAGAGCCTCCAGCGCCGGGGCGCCGTTGTAAGCGATCTTGAGGAACTCCGGCCGTTCCGCCTTGGTCAGGCTGGCCATGGTGCGGGCGATGCAGTCGTTCACGAAATCCCCGGTTGCCGCCGCGTCAAAGCCGGTCTCGACATTGGGATTGAAGACCTCAAGGAAATGCGCCACCCCCGCCGCCCGCGCCTCGGCGCGAAACGCGGCATAGGCGGCAAGGCTGCGGGCATCGGCCTCCGCGTCATTGTTGAAGGTGATCGAGTAAAGGCAGAGGTCCGCCACGGCGCATCCCAGATCGGCGCCCCGGTGCGGGATCGAGGCCGTCTCGCGGTAGCGCCCGCCGCGGATCTGACCCCACATGTCGGTCGCCTCATTGCCGCGAAAGGCGGCAGCGACGCGGCTGCCGATGAAGGCGCCGCTGTCAGCCAAGTCCTCCAGATTGCCGGCGGAGGCCAGAAGGATGTCGATCTTGTCTTGCGCGATCAGGGCGCGCATCTGGTCCTGAAACTCGGGCCTTGAACGCGGCGCGCCGGGCTGGCCCAGCAAATCCCGGCGCAAGCCGCAGGTCAGAAGCCCGCCCGACAGATCGGCGTCCTTGGCATCGGCGAGGATGAAATCGCCCGGGGCATAGGCGCCAGCCCGGATGCGGGCGAGCTTTTCGGCATAGCGCGTCCCTTCGCGGGTCAGCCGGGCTGCGGGCTGCAAGGTGGATTGCGGCGCGGTCATGCCACGGCTCCTTCGCGGCGCAGGCTTTGCCCCGAGGTCGGGTCAAAGACATGGATATGGTCGGGCCGGATTGCGAAATGCACGCGGTCGCCGGGTGCTATGCTGCGGAAGTCCTTGGTGACAAAGGACATGTCGGCGCCATCGACCTCGACGATCACCTGCCCCTCGGCCCCCATGTTTTCCACCAGCACCACCCGGCCCGCGATGGCATTGGGCGCATCCGCCGCCACGAGGTCCATCCGCGCCGGGCGCAGGCCGATCTCGATCTTCTGACCCTCCACCAGGCCGCCAAACAACCCGGCATCCAGCGCCAGCCGGAGCGAGCCCGCCTCGGCCCAAAGCCCGCCCTGGCGCGAGACCCTGGCGAGGCGGAAGTTCATCGAAGGCGAGCCGATGAAATCGGCGACAAAGCGGCTGGCCGGGCGGTCGAAAATCTCGTCCGGGCGGCCCTGCTGTTCGATCTTTCCGGCCCGCATCAGGACAATCCGATCCGCAATCGTCATCGCCTCCAGCTGGTCGTGGGTGACGAAGATCGTGGTGGTCTTCAGCGCGAGGTGGATCTTGCGGATCTCGGTCCTGAGCTTCTCGCGCAGCTTGGCGTCAAGGTTCGACAAGGGTTCGTCAAAGAGAAAGACCTTGGGCGTCTTGATCATCGCCCGCGCCATCGCCACCCTTTGCTGCTGACCGCCCGACAGGTTCTTGGGCTTGCGGTCCAGCAATGCTTCCAGCCCCAGAAGCCCCGCGACATGGGCCAGCCGCTGGGCAATCTCGGCCTTGTCCACCCCCAGACGCCGCAAGCCGAAAGAGATGTTCTCGGCCACCGACATATGCGGATAAAGCGCATAGCTTTGAAACACCATCGCCACGCCGCGCTGGCCGGGGGGCAGGTCGGTCACATCACTGCCGCCGATCACGATGCGGCCCGCCGTCACCTCCTCCAGCCCGGCGATCATCCTGAGCATGGTGGATTTGCCGCAACCCGAGGGGCCGAGGAAGACGACGAATTCATGGTCGGGGATTTCCAGCGACAGGTCTTCGATGACCGGATGCGCGCCGTAGCTTTTGGTGATCGCGGTGCAGAGGATATTTGCCATTATACGTTCCTATTTCGATCCGCTGCGGACCATGGAGTTGATCATGCCCATCAGAAGGCCGATGAAGATCAGGGGCGGCAGGACCAGCACGACCGTGGCCGCGTTGATGACGCCCCAGGGCACTTCCTTGCCAAGCGAGGTGATCGAGGCCGCCACCACCGGCAGCGTCGCGTTCTTGGCCGCCAGCGTCAGCGCCAGCAAAAGCTCGTTCCAGACCAGCACGAAGGTGAAGACCAAGGCGCCGAAGAGCGAAGGCGCCGCGATGGGCAGCGAGAAGCGCCGGAAGATCTCCCAATCGGTGCAGCCTTCCATGGCGGCGGCTTCCTCGATGTCGCGCGGCACCCGGTCGAAAGCCGGGACCGACAGCCAGATCACGGTCGAGATCGTGGTGACGAGGTAAACGAGGATCAGCCCGCCCAGAGAGTCATAGATGCCGAGGTCGAGGTAGATCACGATGAAGGGGATCGCGATGGCGACCGGCGGCATGAAGCGCATCGAAAGGACAAAGAACTGCATGTCATCGCCCCATTTGCGGGCATGACGCGCCAGCGTATGGGCGGCAGGAATGCCCAATGCAGCTCCGATCAGCACCGCCGCGCCCACCACGATGACCGAGTTCAAGAGGCCGTCTCGGATGATCGGATTGCCGAGGATGGTGGCGAAATTCGCGAGCGTCGGCGAGAAGAACAGCTTCGGCACCGGGGTTACGATATCGCGCAGCTCCTTGAAGGCGCCCAGCACCGTCCACAGGATCGGCGCCAGCGCCACCAGCACCAGAAAGGCCAGCACCAGCCGCGACAGGGTCTTCGAAATCACTTGGCCCATTTTTTCCCCGCGCGCCAGACCACCGTGAAGGCGATCGAGGTGATGATCATCAAAAGGATCGACATGGCCGAGGCATAGGAAATCTTGCCACCCATGTTGATGCCGGCCTGATAGGCGTAAAGGTCCAGCGTCTCGGTCGCGGTGCCCGGCCCGCCCCCCGTCATCACGAAGATGAGGTCGAAAGAGCGCAGCGATTCCACCGCCTTGACCAGTGCCAGGCTGATGATCGGCGCCTTCAGCATCGGCAGGGTGATATAGGCGTGGATCTCCCAGGTCCTTGCGTTGTCGAGCATCGCGGCCTCCACCGGGGCGCGCGGCAAGGTTTCCAAAAGCTTCACCAGGATGACCGTGAAGAACAGGCCCCATTGCCAGATATCCACCACCGCCACCGACAGAAGTGCTATCGACGGATCGGCCAGAAACTCGATCGGGCCAAAACCCAGAAGCCCGGTCAGATAGTTCACAAGGCCGAGCGAAGGCGAGTAAAGAAAGCGCCAGATGAAGGCGGCAGCCACCCGGGGCAAAAGGACCGGCGCCAGAAAGGCAAAGCAGATCAGGTTGCGCCACAGGGGCCGCACCACCGTCTCATGCACCAGAACCGCCATGCCCATGGCCAGGATCAGCGTCCCTGCCACGGTGATCAACTCCCACAGGGCCGAGATTTCCAGCGCGTTCAGAAAGCGGTTGTCGCGCAGCAGCCGCAGGAAGTTGTAGGCGCCGACGAAGCTGGCCTCGGGTGAGCGCAGGGTCCGGTTCATCACCGAGAACCAGACCGCCCCGGCTGTGGAGACCAAGGCAAGGCTGGCCAGAACCGCCGTGGCCGGGGCCAGCGTCCAGAAGACGAATTGTTGTCGCGTCATATCTTATCCACCCCGAAAGGGCCTGCCGGGGATATTCCCCGGCAGGTCAGGCTTCATTTCACGGCGGCGAGGCTGTCTTCGGCGGCAAAGGACACGTCATCCAGGCTGGCCTTGATGTCGGTCTTGGTGCCGGTGAACAGCTCTTCCAGCGCCAGACCCAGCGTGTCGCCGATCTCGGGCCAGGCCGGGCTTGCCATGATCAGAAGTTTGGTCTTGGCCCCGGTGTCGAGCATCGCCTGAATATATTCCGCCGGAACCGCCTTCTTGAAGGCGTCCGATTGCAGGGTCGAGGTGCGGCCGATGTCCGACGAAATCCCCTCGGCCAGCCGCGAGGCCTCCATCTCTTTCGACGTGGCCCAGCCGACGAAATCACCCGCGACGGCCTTGGTGCAATCGTCCTTGGCGCCGACAGTGGACACCGCCCAGCCATGGCCCCAGCCGGCCGAAGGCAGCGGGTCGGGCGGCGGCGCATAGCCGACCTTGCCCACGACCTGGCTCTTGCTCGGGTCTTCCATCCAGGGGCCGAAGACATCGGATTCGATCAGGAAAGCCACCTGACCGCCGCGAAAGGCCTCGACCGAATCCGACCAGTTGAAGGTGCCAACCCCGGGCGGTGCGTTCTTCATCAGGTCCATGTAAAGTTCGGTCGCCTTGACGGCAGCCTCCGAGGCGAAGGCGGGCTTGCCGTCATCGGTCAGCCATTCGCCGCCCATCGCGCGGAAGAAGGGCGTCCAGCGCCAGACATTCATCCCCGAGCCGCGCTGACCGCGCGCCGACCAGCCATAGACCTTGTTCGCCGGGTCATTGGTCGCCTTGATCGCCGCCACCAGTTCATCCAGCGTCTTGGGCACGGCGATGCCCTTGGCTTCCAGAATATCCTTGCGGTACATCATCACATCGCCGCCACCGACGAAGGGGGCGAAATACTGCACGCCCTTGTAGGTCGCGACATTGGCCAGATCGACGCGGAAGTCCTTCAGGTCATAGGCGGCGGGCACCACATCGGCCAAGGGATAGACCCAGCCCGCGCTGGCATATTCGGCCAGATTGGCCTCATCCAGATAGATGACCTGATAGGCCCCGGCCCCCGTGGAGGTGTCGAGCCTGGCCTTGGCGCGGCGCTCGTTCTCGCCCAGCAGGGTGATCTTGACCTCAGTGCCCCACTTCTTGTTGAAATCCGCCAGATGCTTGTCCAGCGCCGTGACCGAGGGCATGCCCTGCGCAATCACGTTGATCGTGGGCACCTTGCCCATGCAGGCGGCCATGTCATCAGCCTGGGCCATGCCGGGCATCAGGCCCAGCAGCAGCGCCGGGCAGGTGGTGCCCAATATCAGGTTCTTCAGCTTCATCTCTCTCTCTCCCTTGGTTGTGGTCTTGGTTCTGGCCTTGCCGCGACGCCTCCACGTCGCGGGTCCGACCGCTGGCGCGGTCAGAGGTTCAGGCCCAGCAGTTCCAGATCGAGCTTCTGGAATTCGGCAAAGCGCGCGTCGTAGAAATCCGCATGTTTCGGGTCGGGCAGGATCCTGCGGCGGGTGCGGGTCATGGCCTGGGCGGCCTGCGCCAGATCGGGGTGCAGGCCCCCCGCCACCGCCGCGCAGATCGCGGCGCCGAGGGCGCCAACCTCCTCCGCCTCGGCCACTTCGACCGGCATCTGGCAGACATCGGCAAAGATCTGCGCCCAGGGCCCGCTGCGGGCGGCGCCACCGGCCAGACGCAGGGTTTCCGGCGGCGCTGCGGCGAAGGCGAGGATTTCCTCGGCATGGCGGCGGTGCTGAAAGGCCACGCCCTCATAGATCGCGCGCAGCATGGTGGCGGTGTCGTCAGCGGCCCCCAGGCCAAGGAAGGCGCCGCTGCGCGGCGCAGGCCCATGAATATAGGGCAGAAACCGGCAACGCCGCGCACCCTGCACCGGGCTTGCGGCCACCAGCTCATTGGCCTCCTCCGGCGTCAGGCGGCGGCCCATCGCCTTGTCGAGAAACCAGCCGAGGTTGGCGGCAGAGCTCGGGCTGCCCTCGGCCACCAACCGGCAAGCGCCGTCGCGGTGGCGCATGTTGAGCAGGGGCGCGGGGCGGCCCTTGGTCAGGGGCGCCTCCAGCGGCACCTCGATGCAGTTGATGGCCCATGTCCCCGCGATCATCACCAAAGCGCCCGCATCAGTGACCCCGGCCCCGAGGGCACAGGCCGCCACATCCATCATCGACCCCGCCACCGGCGTGCCCGCCCTGAGGCCGGTCTGAGCCGCCACGAGGCCCGAGACCTGCCCGCCGACCCCCGAATTGGCCACCATCGGCGGCATCAAGGCCAGAAGCTGACCCTGCCCCAGCGCCTCAAACAGCCCGGCGCCATAGCTGCCCGATGCCAGATCCATCACCCCGCCGCCGCTGGCATCCGAGGCCTCGCCAAAGGCCTCCCCGGTCAGGCGCAGCCGGATGAAATCCTTGCAGGACAAGGCCCAGCGGCTTTGCGCGATCACCTCGGGCTCCTCCCGCGCCAGATGGGCGAGGATCATCAGCGTCTGGCCGCCCCAGAGCCTTTGGCCGCTGATCGCACTCAGCGCCCCATCCTGACCACTGGCCTGCAATTCATCGACCAGCCCCTGCGCCCGATGATCGACCGAGACGATGCCGGGCCGCGTCGCCTGCCCCGCCGCATTGACCAGAAAGACGCCGTTGCCAAAACCGGTGCAGCCGATGGCGGCGATCCGGTCGGCGCGGGTCGGGTCTTCGGCCAGAAGCGATGCGATGGCGGCGACGGTGGCCTGCCAGAAGGCCTCGGGGTCGCGCTCCACCCTGCCCTCGGGCAGATGGCGCGTCACGACAGCCGCCATCCGCAAGGCCAAGGCCTGCCCGGTCGCATCGCAAAGCAGCACCTTGACCGCCGTGCCCCCTGCATCAATCGCCAGAACCAGATCGCGCATCACGACACCTCCGCCATCTGCGGCGCGGCCGGGCGGCGGGCGAGCAGGCGCGGGTCGGCCTCGGCCGCCGCCAGCTGCGCTGCAACCCAGGCCGGGCCCTGCCCCAGCTCCTCGGCCAGGATCGCCGCCATATCGGCCAGCGTCTCGCGCCGCAAATCGGCCCGCTGGGCCAGAAGCGTGCGGCGCAGCACCAGATCCTCAAGCGTCAGGGCGGCCCGGGCGCGGATCAGCCAGATCACCTCGAGCCGGGTATAATCTTGCGCCCCGCGCAAAGGCCGGTCCGGCGCCGTGGCGCAAAACGCCGCCACCCTTTCGCCAAGCGCGCCATAGCGCCGGGTCAGACGGTCCGTGCCCTTGGCCCCGGCCCCCGGATAATCCCGGTCGCGCGTCGACAGGCGGCGCTTCTTCCCCAGATGCGCCAGCGCCGCATCGGTGGCGAGTTCGGCAAAGGCGCGGAAGGTCGTCCACTTGCCGCCGACCAGCGACAGGACCGGCAGGCCCGAGCGCAAACGGTCCTCGACCAGCGCATGATCGCGCGCCGCCGCCGTGGCCGAGCCGCCGGCGTTCTGCAACGGCCTTATGCCGGTGGTCACCGCCACGACATCGGCCTCGCTCACCGTGATATCGTCAAACAGCCGCGACAGCGCGGCCAGCAGGTAGGCCACCTCGGCCTCGGCCACGACGCGGTCATCGGCAGAGGTCACCTCGATCTCGGTCGTGCCCATCAGCACCGTCTCGGCCAGGGGCAGGCAGATCACCATCCGGCCGCGCCCGTCATCAAAGTAGAAGGCCCGCCCCGCCATCCGCGCCAGCAGCTCGGGGTGATTGAGCACCAGATGCGCGCCCTTCACGCCGCGCACATGGCGCGTGGTCAGGCCCAGTTCGGCATTGACCGCGTCAATCCAGGCTCCGGTCGCATTGAGGATCACCTTGGGGCGCAAGGTCACCGCCCCCGCCCCGGTCTCGACCTCCACCGCGCCATCGGGGCGCAGCCGCCAGCCCGCATGGTTCAGCGCGGTGACCTGGGGATGGGCGGCCATGGCCTCCTCCAGCATCTCGAAGATCAGCCCCTCGGGGTTGTCGATCCGGCCGTCGAAATAGCGCACCACGGCGCGGGTCCCGTGGCGCAAACCCGGCGGGAAGCGCGCCGGATCGGTCGCAGCACTGTGCTGCGGCAAGACCCGCTCCACCGCGCCGAAGCGTTCGTAGATCATCAGCCCGGCCTTCAGCGCCACCAGACACATCGGCACCGCCCGGCGCGACAGGCCGGCAAAGCGCAGGGCCGCGCCGAACAGGCCCTTCACCACCCCGTCGAGCGGCACGACAATCTCCAGCGGGCGAACGATATGGGGCGCGTGGCGCAATAGAAGATTGCGTTCGCGGGCCGCCTCCGCCACCAGCCGGAACTCGCGCCCCTCCAGATAGCGCAAGCCGCCATGCGCCATCCGGGTCGAGGCGCTGCTTGCCCCGCCGCAAAAATCGCCACGCTCCAGAAGCACCGCCGAAACCCCGTTGAGCGCGAGGTCCCGCAGCGCCGCCACCCCGTTGACCCCGCCGCCAAGGATCAGAACATCGGGCGCGGTGTTCTGCGCCAACCCGTTTTGGGCGCGGCTGCGGAAGGTCGGTTGGCTGGCATCAAGGGCGGTTTGCATGGGGTCTCGCAGGACAAGGTCCGGGGTCAGGTTCTGCGGATTTGATGCAATTTACCTTTTCTTTTGTCAATCATCTTTATCATAAATAAACCTCAGACACTGCGAAGGCGGGGCGGCAGAGCCAGCACATGCCGCACAAACGGACAGCCGGTGCGGCCACGCGAAGGGCCTAAAGCGCCGCGGATCGCACAAAAGCATTGGTTTAAGATCTCAGGCTATGACCTTGATATCCCGCGATTTGTCGCAGGGGGCCGCCTCTGGCCGGGGGGCCTGCTTGGCGCGGGTCCGGCGGCGGGTTCCGGTTTCAGTCGGTGCCGGTGGCCAGGAAGTCGGGCATATCCTCGGCCCCCATCGCCGGGAAATCCATGGCGGGAAAGTCCATCGCGGGGAAGTCCTGGTCCGCGTCCCCGGCCAGCATCGGCGCCACGCCAAGGCCCGCAGCGGGGAAGCCCATGTCCCCCATGCCCATCGCCCCACCCAGGGATTCGCCCGCCATCCCGGCATCCGCCCCGCCTTGCGCACCACGCTCGGTCAGCCGGACCGCGCGCATGCCGCGGTTCTGGCCGAGCTTGCCCTCGGCCACGCGGCGCCCGTCGAGACCTTCCAGGCTGATCCGATCGATGGCGGCATCGTGCAGCGGCAGGATCATCCCCTCGGTCAGGGCCATGACCTGGGCCAAAGGCATGGTCAGGCGGGCCAGAACCGCCTCGACCCGCGACTGTGCGCCGTTGATCCGTTCGGCCAGCGCCTGGACAAAGGCCGGGCCGTGGTCGTCCGACAATCCATCCGCCTGCGGCAGGGCGGGACGCGGGCCGCGCCCCTCGGCCGGCAGGGCCAGAAGGATCTCGCCACTGCGAAAGCCGCCGGCCAGCGCCACCTCGGCCCGCATCAGGCGCAGGGGCACATCCTCCAGCAACAGGGCCAGGGGTCGCGGGTCATCGAGGAAAGAGGCATAGCGAAAGCCGCCGGCCCAGACCAGATCGGCCTCCTCCGCCAGGGCCAGTTCCATCCCCGACAGAGCGGCGTCGATCACGCCGACCACCATGGCGGCATCGGTGCGGGTCGGTTTGCGCGGCACCAGTTCTTGATTGCGGACGCGGCCGATCGTCTGCGCCTCGATCAACCCGGCCAGCACGGGCTGGGCGATGATGATGGCGCCAAGCCCCTCCGCCGGACCCTCCAGCATCGCGACCAGCGCCAGATCGGGCACCAGTTCGACCAGTTCCGCCAGCGAGCGCCGTTCGACCGCAAGCTTGCGCACATCGAGCGAGACCTTGAGCAGGTTCTGCGCCGCCCGCGCCAGCCCGACGCGCCAGCCCCGGTCGGCGCCCGGCCCACCCTCTGCCGTGACCGCACGCTGCGCCGCAAGCTTGCGACGGATGATTCCAGCCTCTGCCATCACGCACCCTGCCTTGCCTGAACCCACTCTGGTCGAAGCCGGTTAGCAAAAGGTTGAGATCGCCCGCCCCGCACCGGATTTCGCGCCAAAGCAAAAGGGCGGCCCTAAGACCGCCCTTTCCTCCGGCTGAACCGTAGCTTACTTCAGTGCGGCATCGGTGATCGCATGGGTGAAAGCGCCTTCCGGCTGCTTGGTGATGACCGGGTCCGAGCCACCGGCCATCAGGGTCGCCACGGTGCGGGCATAATCCGCCTCGTCCAGCGCGCCATTGGAACCCGCGGTCAGCTTGGCCACTTCGCCCATCATGAACTTCTGATGCGCTTCGGTCTGGGCACCGGTCTGGTCGGCCTCCATCACGATGCCCGCGGCTTCATCCGGGTTCGCCTCGGCGTCCTTCCAGCCCTTCATCGAGGCGCGGACGAACTTCACCATCTTGGCGTCGAACGCCTCGTCCTTCAGGTTGGGCTCCAGCACATAAAGCCCGTCCTCCAGGGTCGAGACGCCCATGTCTTCATATTTGAAGGTCACGAGGTCTTCAGCCTTGATCCCGGCATCCAGCACCTGACCATATTCGTTATAGGTCATGGTCGAGATGCACGCCGCCTGCTTTTGCAGCAGGGGGTCGACGTTGAAGCCCTGCTTCAGCACGGTCACGCCATCCGCCCCGCCGGTCGTCGGCAGCTTCAGCTGGCTCATCCAGGACAGGAAGGGATATTCGTTGCCATAGAACCAGACGCCCAACGTCTTGCCCTTGAAATCGGCCGGGGTGGCGACGCCCGATTCCTTCAGGCAGGTCAGCATCAGGCCCGAATGCTTGAACGGCTGCGCGATGTTGACCAGCGGCAGGCCCTTTTCGCGGGCAGCCAAAGCCGCCGGCATCCAGTCCACGATCACATCGGCACCACCGCCGGCGATGACCTGCTCGGGCGCGATATCCGGGCCGCCGGGCAGAATGGTGACGTCCAGACCCTCGTCCTTGTAGTAGCCCTTGGCGGCCGCGACGTAGTAGCCGGCGAACTGCGCCTGCGTCACCCATTTCAGCTGCAGCTTGACCGTGTCATTGGCCTGGGCCGCCGTCGCCAACGCCATCGCTGCCGCCGTGATCAGAAACTTCTTCATTGTAACCTCCATGTTGTATCACCTCCCCCTTTGTGAGGGATGCCAGAAGGTGACGGCCTTTTCTGCCGCCGCCACCAATGCGTAAAAGACCGAGCCTGCGACGGCCGCCACCGCAATCTCGGCCCAGACCAGCGGCAAGGCAAGCTGCCCCACCGCCGTGGAAATCCGGAACCCCATGCCCACCGTCGGCGAGCCGAAATTCTCGGCCACGATAGCGCCGATCAAAGCGAGGGTCGCGGCAATTTTCAAGCCATTGAACAAAAAGGGCATGGCGGCCGGAATCCGCAGTTTGAACAGTGTCTGCCAGTAACTCGCCCCCCAGGTGGCCATCAGATCGCGCTGCATCCGCTCGCTGGCGGAAAGCCCTGCCACCATGTTCACCAGAACCGGGAAGAAGACCATGACGACCACGACCGCCGCCTTGGAATGCCAGTCAAAGCCGAACCACATGACCATGATCGGCGCGATGCCGACGATGGGCAGGGCAGCCACGAAATTCCCGATCGGCAAGAGCCCGTTGCGCAGAAAGGGCACCCGGTCGACCAGAATGGCCACCACGATCCCCGCGCCGCAGCCCATCAGATAGCCGAAGAGGCCGCCCTTCAGGATGGTCTGGACAAAGTCGATCCACAGCGTCGGCAGATTTTCCGAAATCGCCGTGGCAATCCGCGAGGGCGCCGGCAGGATCACCTCGGGCACCGCAAAGCTGGTGACGATCCCCTGCCACAGCGCCAGGATCGCCAGCCCGAACAAGGCCGGAATGGCAATCCGCACCGCCAGAAGCCCGGCAAACCGTGACCGCGCCAGCAGCGCATTCAGCACCCAGGCCGCAAACCAGATGACAAGCGCCAGTTCCACACTCATGCCCTGACCCCCATCCGCCCGATCACCAGACTTTCCAGCAGCCGCACCAGCAGGATCAGGATCCCCGCCAGGATCGCCGCCGCGAACAGCGCCGCCCAGACGATGATGGGCGAGCCGAACTGGCTGCCGATCAGCATCCGCGCGCCAAGCCCCTCGATCGCCCCCGTCGGCAACTCGCCCACGATGGCGCCGACCAGGCTCGCAGCAATCCCCACCTTGAGCGAGGTGAAAAGGTAAGGCACTGAAGATGGCAACCGCAGTTTCAGAAAACTCTGCACTTCCGAGGCGTTATAGGTCTTGAGCTGATCCAGCTGCATCTGGTCGGGGCTTCTGAGCCCCTTGATCATGCCGACCAGCACCGGGAAATAACTCAGGTAAGCCGCGATGATGGTCTTGGACACCAGCGCATTCGACACCCCCAGATGGTCGCCAAACCCCAGCGAGTTCGACAGAACCACGATCATCGGCGCAATCGCCACCACCGGCACGGTCTGGCTGATCACCGCCCAGGGCATCATCCCCAGCTCCAGCGTGCGGCTGCGCACGATGCCCACCGCCATCAGGATGCCCAGAACGGTGCCGAGCAGAAAGCCCCAGAAGGTCGCAACCAGGGTCACATAGCCATGATAAACCAGGCTTTTCTTCGAGGTGACACTATAGGCCGTCACCCCCTTCCACAGCTCCGCCGCGACCTGATGCGGGGCGGGCAGCACCGGACGATCCTGCGCCATCGTATCGGCCAGAAGGCCGGTGAAGGTGACTTCGCCCCCCGACCGCGCGGCCTGATCATAGGTCCAGGCCGCATTCATCGCGACCGAACCCGCATACCACAGCGCAAGGATCACCGCCAAAACCGCCAAAACCGGACCTGCCTGCTTCATGTTGCACCGCCTTGCGGCCAGGCGATCATGGTGATCGACACGATCCCCAGAACCACGCCCGCGACCTGCAACCCGGTGGGCCGCTCGCCGAAGAACACGAAAGCGATGACCGTGATGGCGACCAGCTGGAAGACCAGGCTCAGCGCCAGCGCCAGCCCCAGCCCGTTCTCACGCATCACCTTGACCATCAGGACGTTGCCCAGACAGAAGGCCGCCAAAGCCGCGATCAGCATCCCCAGACCGCCCTTGGCCGCATAGGTCTTCAAAAGCGAATTCGCCACCATGAACACCCCGGTCGAGGCTGCGAGGTAAAACAGCACGACGGCACTCATTGAAGATCCCCCTGCAAGGGCTTGCGGGTACGGAAAAATCCGCAAGCCGTCTCTACGCGCGTAGAGACGGAAGCAAGACGGGATGAAGACGGAAAGAAGACACCCTCACTCATCGGAATGCCCCGCCCTGAGGCCCTCGCGGACGCGGTGGGCGATCTCGATGAACTCCTTGCTGTCACGGATATCCAGCGGGCGTTCGCGCGGCAAAGGGCTGTCGATCACATCGGTGATCCGCCCCGGACGCGGGCTCATCACGACGATCTTGGTCGAAAGATAGACCGCCTCGGGGATCGAGTGGGTGACAAAGCCAATGGTTTTCCCCGTGCGATTCCAAAGCTTTAGAACCTCTTCATTCAGGCGGTCGCGCACAATCTCGTCCAGCGCGCCGAAGGGTTCATCCATCAGCAGGATATCCGCATCAAAGGCCAAAGCCCGGGCAATCGAGGCCCTCTGCTGCATGCCCCCCGACAGCTGCCAGGGGAATTTCTTGCCAAAGCCCTTCAGCTCGACCAGATCGAGCACCCGCTCAACCCGCGCCGCCTGCTCCTCCTTGGAAAACCCCATGATTTCAAGCGGTAGCGAGACGTTCTTCGCAATGGTTCTCCACGGATAAAGCCCCGCCGCCTGAAAGACATAGCCATAGGCCCGCTGGCGCCGCGCCTCATCCGGCGTCATCCCGTTGACAGTCAATGTGCCGCCCGTCGGATGCTCCAACGCCGCGATGGCGCGCAGGAATGTCGTTTTGCCGCAACCACTTGGCCCGATGAAGCTGACGAACTCGCCCTTGGCGACGCTCAGGTTCACGTCCTTCAAAGCCTGCACCGGCCCGTCGCCGGTCTGGAACACCAGATTGACGCCCTTGGCTTCGATCACCGGAGCGGCTGTCGTATCTTTCATCAAATCTTACCCATTTCTGCGCTACACTGGCGACCATACCGCAAAGGAGGCCCGCCATGAAGGAATGCCGCAAACTCCGTCCGACCGGACTTTACACCGGAAAACAAGGCTTTACCTATAACGAGGGCATCAGCAGGGAATCGGTCGGCGCCGATGCGATCTGCATGCATCTCCTCACCATCCCTCCCGGCGGCCGCGCCAAGGCCCACAAACACGCCACGCACGAGACCGCCATCTACATACTGGAGGGTGTGACGATCATGCATTGGGGCCAGTCCCTCGAACACACGATGGAGGTCGCGGCCGGCGACATCCTCTACATCCCCGCCGACATGCCCCACCTGCCCTTCAACCCCGGCCCCGGCCCCGCCACCGCCGTGATCGCCCGCACCGACCCGCATGAGCAGGAAAGCGTGATCCTGCTGCCGGAGTTGGAGGGGTTGGTGAGGTGAAGCAGCCCCGGGACACAGAGTGCGCGTCATTGCAACGGCTCCCGATTTGGGACGCCCGCCCGCTCAAGCCGCCCTTTCGTGGTTGCCCGCAACTCCGTCCGACAGGCGACAGCGCCCGCAATAGCACCGATCAGGCAGACCGCCAAAGTCGACGGAATCCGCCCGAACAAGTCCCATGACCCCTTTGCACCGATGCAGAGCAGGGCAAGCCAGCCGAGGATTGCGCCGCATATGGCGAAACTCGTTGCGTCATTCCGGCCCAATAGGTAGAGAGCAAGCCGAAGGAGCGCGAAACCCGGCAAAGCGAACAAAAACAAGATGATGAACGCAGGGGCAAAGGCCGCCACGGGAAGGATCAGCACCAAGGCACCCTCGCTTTGGGACGAGGATGCATCCAAGGGTTGCACCAAGCCATGGATCAAGAGTAGCACCGAAAAGCACAGACTAGCCGAAATGCACGCGGCCAGATACCCGGCGGCAAGCGCCAAATACGAGATATCCTCATTCTCCAAAGTGGTGGAGGACTGGACCACTCCCTCACACCCCCGTCGCCGGAATCCCCGTCCGCACCACCGGGCGCGGGGCGGTCAGGTCTTTCCAGGCGCTGAGCGCGCGATTGACCGCTGGCCGCGCCTCACGCGCCACGAACTGGCCGTGGCCTTCGCGGGTTTTCATCGTGCCGTCCTCCACCGCCACCACGCCCCGCGTCAGGGCGAAACGCGGCAGGCCCTTGACCTTCTGGCCCTCGAACACGTTGTAGTCGATCTTCGACTGCTGGGTGCTGGCCGAGATCACCTTTTCCTTCTCCGGGTCCAGCACCACCAGATCGGCATCCGCCCCCACCAGAACCGCGCCCTTCTTCGGGTAGCAGTTCAGGATTTTCGCGATATTGGTTGAGGTTACGGCGACAAATTCATTCGGCGTCAGCCGGCCCGTCGCCACCCCATGGGTCCAGAGCATCGGCATCCGGTCCTCCAAGCCCCCCGTGCCGTTCGGGATCTTGGAGAAGTCGCCGAGGCCGAAGCGCTTCTGCGTCGTGGTAAAGGCACAGTGGTCGGTCGCCACGCAAGACAGGCTGCCGCTTTGCAGGCCGGCCCAGAGGCTGTCCTGATGCTTCTTGTCGCGGAAGGGCGGCGACATCACGCGGCGGGCGGCGTGGTCCCAGTCGGGGTTGAAATACTCGCTCTCGTCGAGCGTCAGGTGCTGGATCAGCGGCTCGCCCCAGACGCGCTTGCCTTGCATCCGAGCGCGGCGGATGGCTTCGTGCGCCTCCTCGCAGGAGGTGTGGACGACATAGAGGGGCGCCCCAGCCATGTCGGCGATCATGATGGCGCGGTTGGTGGCCTCACCCTCGACCTGCGGCGGGCGGGAATAGGCGTGGGCCTCGGGGCCGTTGTTGCCCTCGGCCAGGAGTTTCGCGGTCAGTTCGGCCACGACGTCGCCGTTTTCGGCATGGACCATGGCAAGGCCGCCGAGGTCGCCAACCCGTTTGAAAGACTGGTACATTTCATCGTCATTGACCATCAGGGCGCCCTTGTAGGCCATGAAATGCTTGAAGGAGGTCATGCCGGCCTTGACCGAGGCTTCCATATCCTCCCAGACCTTCTGGCCCCACCAGGTCACCGCCATATGGTAGGAATAGTCGCAATTGGCCCGGGTCGATTTGTTGTGCCACATCTGAGCGGCATCCATCAGCCCCTGACCCTGCCCCGGCAGGACGAAGTCCACGACCATCGTCGTCCCCCCGGCGAGGGCCGCCCGCGTGCCGCTTTCAAAGTCATCCGCCGAGTAGGTGCCCATGAAGGGCATCTCGAGATGCGTATGCGGATCAATCCCGCCGGGCATGACATAGCAGCCGGTGGCATCCAGCTCGCGCTCGCCTTTGAGGTTCGGCCCGATCTCGGTGATGATGCCACCTTCGATGCGGACATCCGCCTTGTAGGTCAGGTCCGCGGTGACGATGGTGCCGTTTTTGATGATGGTGGTCATGGTGATGTCATTCCTTCCGCGCGTTTGCAAAATCGTCGAGAAGTTGTCGGGCACGATCAGCGACAGCTTGAATTTGCAGATCCCAGGGCTTCGGATCATGTTCGATGGTCGCTAGGATTTCCTCCATCGCCAACGCCCATTCGCCAACGCCAATATACATATCGGCGAAACCCAAATCGCGATTGGGCACCTTTGAGCGAACGGCTACTGCAAGATTGAAGGCCGTGTACATCCAAAGAAAGTCTGGATCGTCGCTACCCGGTTCAAACAGGTTGTACCGAACGCCGTTGGGATAGTCGATTGGAACCACCCTTCCGGAAGTCATCCCACCAACTCCATGGCCTCAGACCTCAGCGCACCGCTGCTGGCGGTCAGATCCGCGGTGACGATAATGCCGTTCTTGATGATGGTGGTCATTTTCTTACACCTCTAAAGCTCAGAGAGTTTCATTAGAACGACACCCAAGAGTGCCACCGGAAATGCGACCCAAAAAGCCAAGACCTGTCCAAGCAGAAGGTCGACACCCATCCAGCCAGTTGAAGTAATTTCGTGCGTCACCTGTGCGCCAAGGATCATTGCTGTATCTGCGTCGAGCCACGCACCGACTTTCAGCCAGTAGACAATTTCTACCGCCGCCTGCAGGGGCAACGCCGCTGCGAGCGCGATTCCCACATATCCCAGTACCTTTGATTCCCATACGGTCAGCACTTCCGTCACTGCATTTCGCGTTGCATTTTCATTTGGAAGGCCTCGATCATCCCACCACCTCCGCCACCTCAAGCACGGCGTGCAGCAGCACGTCCGTCCCGGCCGCCGCCCATTCCGGGGAAATCTCCTCGGCCTCGTTGTGGCTCAGCCCATCCACGCAGGGGCACATCACCATCACGGTCGGCGCCACGCGGTTGATCCAGCAGGCGTCGTGGCCGGCGCCGCTGACGATGTCCTGATGGGAATAGCCAAGCTTCTCCGCGGATTGGCGGACGATCTTCACAAGGCCGGGGTCGAAGGTGACGGGGTCGAAATGGCCGACCTCCTCGATGCTGCAGCCAAGGCCCAGTTCGGCGGCCACGGCATGGGCGTGGCGGATCACCTCGCCCTTCATCAGGTCGAGTTTGGCTTGTTCGGGGCTGCGGATATCGACCGTGAAGACCACGCGGCCCGGGATCACGTTGCGGCTGTTGGGGAAGACCTTGACCTGACCCACGGCGCCGACGGCATTGGGCTGGTGCGCCATCGCGATCTGGTGGACGCGTTCGGTGATGCGGGCCATGCCCAAACCGGCGTTCACCCGCATGTTCATCGGGGTGGAGCCGGTGTGGGCGTCCTTGCCGGTCAGCGTAATCTCCAGCCACCAGAGGCCTT
The DNA here is from genome assembly GCF_056403335.1 of Rhodobacter sp. P2_H5. NCBI lineage: Bacteria > Pseudomonadati > Pseudomonadota > Alphaproteobacteria > Rhodobacterales > Rhodobacter > Rhodobacter sp. P2_H5. The sequence goes on from NZ_JBFUFS010000008.1 coordinate 181,648, forward strand.
GGCCATGGGTCACGACGCCGATCGTCTTGCCCTCGGCCTCGAGGATCGGGCCCTGTTCGATATGCAGTTCGAACATCGCCTTCATCTTGCGGGCGCCGACCTTCTCATCGCCGACCCAGCCGATGCGGGCCAGTTCCTCGCCGAAGACGAAGCCGTCCAAATCTTTACGCGATTTGGCATATTCCTCCGTATGCAGGCCTGCGAAGACGCCGGAGGCGAGCATGGCGGGGGCGAACCTTGCGCCCTCCTCGTTGGTCCAGTTGGTCACCACGATCGGGTGCTTCGTCTTGATCCCCATGTCGTTCATCGACCGGATCACCTCCAGCGCGCCCAAAACGCCCAGTACTCCGTCATATTTGCCGCCGGTCGGCTGGGTGTCGAGATGGGAGCCCATGTAGACCGGCAGCGCCGCGGCATCCTCGCCCGCCCGGGTGGCGAACATGTTGCCCATCGTGTCGACGCCCATCGTCATGCCCGCCGCCTCGCACCAGCGCTTGAAGAGGTGGCGGCCCTCGTTGTCGGCATCGGTCAGGGTCTGGCGGTTGTTGCCGCCCGCGACACCGGGGCCGATCTGGGCCATCTCCATCAGGCTGTCCCAGAGGCGTGCCGAATTGATGCGCAGGTTTTCACCGGGTGCAGGCATGGTTGTCTCCCTGAACTGCGGGGATCTTGTTGCCCCTTGCAGCGAATCTTTTCCTGACCGTATGGTCAAGTGAAACGCACCATAGCCTGACCAAGCGGTCAAGAAAATTCTGATCCCCGCCCCATGACCGAAGCCCCCCGCCCGATCCGCCGCACCGAAATCCGGCAGCAGAATGAAGCGCTGATCCTGCAGGCGGCCGAGAAGGTCTTTGCCGAGGCGGGGTTTGGCGGGGCGACGATGCAGTTGATCGCCGATATGGCCGGGCTGCCGAAGGCCAACCTGCACTATTATTTCGCCACCAAGGAAGAGCTTTACCGCCGCGTGGTGCAGGAGATCTTCGATATCTGGCTCAAGGCCGCCGAAAGCATGGATGACGCGCCGGGACCTGCGGAGGGGATCGGGGCCTATATCGACGCCAAGATGGATATCTCGCGCCACCACCCGGACGGCTCCAAGGTCTGGGCCTATGAGGTGATGCATGGCGCGCCGGTGATCCAGGATTATCTGGAGACCACGCTGCGCGACTGGACGGCGGGGCGCATCCGCCTCATCGAACGCTGGATGGCCGAGGGCAAGATGGCGCAGGTCCAGCCGGAGCATCTTCTTTACATGCTCTGGGCCACGACCCAGCACTACGCCGATTTCAACCACCAGATCGCCACGCTGAACGGTGGAGCGCCGCTGTCGGATGCGCAGTGGCAAGCGGCCAAGGACAGCGTGAAGGCGATGATCCTGCGCGGCATCGGGGTGATCTGAGACGGGTCCCGTCCATGCCCGCCCTTATCCGGGCCGCGCACACTGATATAAATCAATAACTTTCCGATACTTGACACGGAATCCCGCAAAAGACTTGCGCCGGCAGCCTTTCCCGCGCTTGTGGTCGGGACGCCGGGCCGTGCCAAGGACATGATGTCCGGACGCGGCGCCGCCTGGCGTGTGCCCGATGGAGGCCAGCATGCCAGAGCTATTCGAGACACACCGTGACAGGTTGATCCTGCCGTTCATGGACCGGGTCTATGCCGGATTTGCCCAACCCTGGGGCTGGGCGGCCTTTCGCGTGGCCGTGGGGCTGATGCTGGTGATCGAGGGTTGGCCCAAGATCACCGCCCCCTTCGCGCAAGTCGGCTTTGTCGAGATGCTGGGCTTTCACCCCGGCTGGCTGTTCTCGCCGCTTCTGGCCGCGATGCAGTTCTTTGGCGGCATGCTGATCGCGCTGGGTCTCGTGACCCGGCCGATCGCCCTGGCCAATGCGGTCATGCTGTTGATCACGCTGTGGTTTCACATGAGCCACCCCTATGGCTCGGCGATGCTTACGCCCGAGGGTCTGACCTATCTTCAGGCCAACCCGGGGCTTTTGACAGCCACGGCGCAGAAGCAGCTGCTCGGCGACGGCGGTGCGGCCTTTCTGGCCCAGGTGCAGGACAAGGCCTTTCTGGCCTCGCTGTTCTGGGCGGCCGGGGCGGCGCTGATCGCGGCTTTCGGCGGCGGGCCATTGTCGATCGACCGCGCGCTGAAGAAAGAGTTCTGAGCCGGTCAAACCTGCTGTTGGGCAGGGCCGGGGTCCGGCGGCAAAGCCATTTGCAAGGCCGGACCCGCGCTCTATGGTAGGGGGCGAACTGCACCGCGCCAGCCGAAGGACACACCATGCCCGAACCGACGATCGCCGAACTTGAGGCCGAAGCCGCCCGCCTGGTCCTGCCCGGCTTTGACGAGACCGTGGCCTGGCATCTGGGCAGCCTGCTGGTCGGCCTGGCGCAGGTCCGCGGCCTGCCGGTCGTGATCAACATCCGCTCGGCCGGGCGGACCTATTTTCACGCCTCCCTGCCCGGCTCTTCGGCCAACAACGACAATTGGGCGCGGCGGAAGTCGAATGTGGCGCTGCTGATGGGCTGCGCCTCGCTGATCGTCGGCCTGAAGAACGCCGCGAAAGGCCGCACCCTGGCCTCCGAGGGTCTGTCCGAGACCGATTATGCCGACCACGGCGGGGCGGTGCCTCTGGTCGTGGCCGGTGCCGGGCCGGTCGCTGTGGCCACGGTGTCCGGCCTGCCGCAGGTCGAGGATCACAGGCTGGTGGTCGAGGGCATTCTGGCGCTGATCGCCTGAGCGGGGCCGCAGCCCTCGCCCCTGCCCGGTGTGAAAGCCGTTTGCATCCCGCGCCAATCTGCGAAACTCTGCCCCGGAGCCGGACAAACCGGCCCGAAGGATCCAAGACCAAAGATGCTCAAAGCCAAGACACGCATCCAGGAACGCAATTCCCGCGCCATATTGGAGGCCGGGCTGGAGGTGTTTTCCTCTCAGGGTTTCCGCGGGGCGACGCTCGACCAGATCGCCGAGGTGGCGGGCCTGTCCAAGCCCAATCTGCTCTATTACTTCCCCTCCAAGGACGCGGTGTACCACGCCCTTCTGGAACAGCTGCTGCAGACCTGGCTTGACCCTCTGCGCGCCATGAACCCGGAGGGCGAGCCGGTGCCCGAGATCCTGGCCTATGTGCAGCGCAAGCTGGAACTGGCCCGCGATTTCCCGCGCGAAAGCCGGCTCTTCGCCAACGAGATCCTGCAAGGCGCGCCGCGGATGCTGGACGAGATCGAGGGCCCGCTGAAAACCCTGGTCGAGGAGAAATCCGCCGTCCTGACCCGCTGGATGAACGAGGGGCGCATCGCAAGGCTGCATCCGGTGCATCTGATCTTCTCGATCTGGTCGCTGACCCAGCATTACGCCGATTTCGACGTGCAGGTCCGCGCCGTTCTGGGCCATGACCCCTTTGCCGAGGCCCAAAGCTACCTCGACCACCTCTTCCGCAAGATGCTCGCCCCTTAGGACAAGGGCCATGACGTTGCGGCATTCGGTGCCGTTTTGGCCGCCATCTCACGCCCAAGTCACAACCCGGTGAAAGGCCGTGCTGGACGCGGAGCCGGTCCGGGTGTAGCTACCCGGGCAAATGGGGCCACAGCCACAAGTCATGATTGATAAAAGCACGACACCCGAAACGGCTTCGACTTCGGACGAATCCCAACCGACATTGACCGCGGCCGGGGAGAATCCCCCCGCAGCCGTGGCAAAGGCGGAAGCGGCAGCGCATGCCGGCGCAACACCGCCCGAATCCCAAACGCCCGAATCCCCAACGGCCCCGCCGCACGCGCATCCGCCGAGCCCGCCCGCCGCTCCGCCGCCCCCCGGCGGTGCCAAACCGGCGTCGCAGGAGCCGCAGGATGGCCATCACCCGCAGCAGAACCTGTGGAAGCTGATTCTCGGCTCGATCGGGGTGGTGTATGGCGACATCGGCACTTCGCCGCTTTACGCCTTGCGCGAATCCCTGCACGGCGCGCGGTGGGATGGCAAGAACCCGGAGGAGGTGGTGGGCATCGTCTCGCTGCTTCTGTGGACGCTGGTTCTGATCGTCACGGTCAAATATGTGCTGCTGGTCATGCGCGCCGACAACCGCGGCGAAGGCGGCACGCTGTCGCTGGTGGCCTTGGTTCAACAAGCGCTGAAGAAGCGGCCAGGCTGGCTGATCGCGATCGGCGTCATCGGGATCTCGCTTTTCTTCGGCGATGCGATGATCACCCCGGCGATGTCGGTGCTGTCGGCCGTCGAGGGCATGGCCATCGCCGTGCCGCGCTTTTCGCCCTATGTCGTGCCGGTTACCCTGGCCATCATCATCGGCCTCTTCCTGTTCCAGGCCCAGGGCACCGAGCGGGTCTCGATCCTGTTCGGGCCGATCATGGTGGTCTGGTTCCTGACCATGGCGGGGATCGGGCTGATCCACCTCGGCGACGACTCGCGGATTCTCGCCGCGCTGAACCCCTTGCACGCGCTGGAGTTTCTGGGGCGCCACAAGCTGGGCTCGTTTTTCGTGCTGGGTTCGGTGTTCCTGGCCGTCACCGGCGGCGAGGCGCTTTATGCCGACATGGGCCATTTCGGCCGCCGCCCGATCCGTCTGGCCTGGGCCGGACTGGTGTTTCCCGCACTGGCGATCAGCTATCTCGGTCAGGGCGCCTTCGTGCTGAACCACCCCGAGGCGGCGCATGATCCGTTCTTCCTGATGGTGCCCAAGGCCTTCCTGCTGCCCCTGGTGCTCTTGGCCACCGCGGCGACGGTCATCGCCTCGCAGGCGGTGATCTCGGGCGCCTTCTCGATGATGCAGCAGGCGGTCCAGATGGGCCTTCTGCCGCGGCTGGAGATCCGCCACACCTCGGAAACCCAGCACGGGCAGATCTACATGCCCAAGGTCAACATGATCCTGCTCTTTGCGGTGATCTGTCTGGTGATCGCCTTCGGATCGTCGACGCGGCTCGCCTCGGCCTATGGCATCGCGGTGACCGGGGATATGGTGATCACCTCGATCCTGAGCTTCGTTCTGTTGCTGAAGGCGTGGAAATGGCCGCTGACGGTGGTGATCGGCATCATCGCCCCGATCCTGCTGGTCGAGATGATGTTTCTGGCGGCCAACCTCGTGAAGCTGGTCGATGGCGGCTATGTGCCGGTGGCGATTGCGGCGACCATGTGCCTGCTGATCTGGTCCTGGGTGCGCGGCTCGGCCCACGTCAAGCGCAAGGCCTCGGATTCGGCGATCCCGCTGGTCAAGCTGATCGCGATGCTCGACAAGTCGCAGCCGATGGAAGTGCCGGGGACCGCCGTGTTCCTGACGCAAGACCCCGATGTGGCGCCCTCGGCCCTGTTGCACAACCTCAAGCACAACCGCGTGCTGCACAGCCAGAACTTCATCGTGACGGTGCAGGTCGCCAACACGCCGACGGTCTCGGACGAGAAGCGCATCTCAATGGAGCGGCTGTCGGAGCATTTCGTCCGTGTCATCATGACCTTCGGCTATATCGAGACGCCGAATGTGCCCAAGGCCCTGTCGCTGGCGCGCAAGCGGGGCGAGAAGTTCGACATCATGACGACGAGCTTCTTCCTGAACCGCCGCACCTTCCGCTCGGCCCGGCATCAGGGATTGCCGTTCTGGCAGGAGCGGCTGTTCATCGGCCTGTCAAAATCGGCGGCGGATGCGACGGCCTTCTATTGCCTGCCCTCGAACCGGGTGGTGGAGATGGGCCAGCAGATGGCGATCTGACCTTGAGGCCGGAGGGCGCGCGGCGGCCCCGGCTGGGGGGCTGTCTGCCCCCCAGACCCCCCGAGGATATTTGGATCTGGATGAAATGGAAAAAGGCGCGAGGGGAAACCTCGCGCCCTTTTGCTTTGCGAGATAGGGGTCAGGCCGGCGGCGCGTCCCGTTTGGCGATCCAGTCGTGGTCGGGATCATTGGCGAAGCGCCATTTGCGCAGGGGGCCGGCCATGACGTTGAGGTAGTAGAGCTCGTAGCCATAGGGCGCGCCGCAGGGGTGGTGGCCCTTAGGGACCAGGGTCACATCGTGGTTCTTGACCGCCATGGTCTCATCCAGGCTGCCATCCTCGGTATAGACGCGCTGGACGGCGAAGCCCTGGGCCGGGTTCAGGCGGTGGTAGTAGGTCTCCTCCAGATAGGTCATCCGGGGAAAGTCGTCCTCGTCGTGGCGGTGGCTGGGATAGGAGGACCAGTTGCCCGAGGGGGTGAAGACCTCGGTCACGAGGAGCGAGCCCGCGACATCACGGCCCTCCATCGCGATGTTGTTGACAAAGCGGGTGTTTGCGCCGGTGCCGCGCGGCAGCATCGAGATGCCCTCGGGCCCGAGCTTGCGGGCCGGGTAATTGCCCTGCGCGGGCGCCGTGCAGACGGCGAGCGTGCAGTCTGTGGTGGCCGTGGCTTGCCACTCGACCCCGCCGGGCAGGTAGAGGCAATGCGGCGGGGTCTTCTCGAAGACCGACATCCTATCGCCCATCTCGCCGAAATCCTGGCCTGCGCCGGTTATCCTTGCCTTGCCCTCGACCAGCACGAGGATGACCTCGCGGTCGCCTGTCGCCTCGGCCACGCTCTCGCCCGGGGCGAGGCGGTAGAGGCCGAAGCCGACATAGCCCCAGCCAGCGCTTTCGGCGGTGATGTCATGCACTTTGCCATGGGTGCCGTTCGGCTTGCGCAAAAGATCGGGCATCTTCGCCTCCTTCATTGGTCCATAAATATCCCGGGGGGTCCGGGGGGCTGGCCCCCCGGCTTGGCTTCAGTTCACCAGAGCCTGACGCCGCACCGCAGCCTCGTAGCCCTCACGCGCCGCGCGCACTTCGGCCCGGTCTGAAACCTCGGGCACCGCCACATCCCACCAGGTGCCGCCCGCGCCGGTGCCCGGCACCGGGTCGGTGTCGATCACGATGACGGTGGGGATGGTTGCAAGCTTCGCCTTCTGCATCGCGGCCTCAAGCTCAGTCACCGAACCCGCCTTGACCACCAGCGCCCCCATCGAACCGGCATGGGCCACAAAGTCGATATGGGCCGGGTTCACGTGGTAGCTGTCGTCCAGCATGTTGTTGAAGGGCGCGCCACCGGTCGCCTGTTGCAGGCGGTTGATACAGCCATAGCCGCGGTTGTCGGTCAGCACCACGGTGAAGGGAATGCCCATCATCACCGCCGTCGCCAGTTCCGAATTCGCCATCATGTAGCTGCCATCGCCCACCATGCAGACCACATCCGCCTCGGGCCGCGCCATCTTGATCCCCATGGCGCCGGCAATCTCGTATCCCATGCAGGAGAAGCCGTATTCCATGTGATAGCCGGCCTGCGCCGCCCGCCACAGGACATGGAGCGCGCCCGGCATCGTCCCCGCCGCGCACATGACGACCGAGGTCTTGCCGGTGTTGCGCTGCACCGCGCCGATCACCTGCGCATCGGTTGGCAGATCGTTGCCCGACGGCTGCGCCATCAGACCATCCGTCGTGGCGAACCACACCTTGCGGGCGGCGAAATCAGGGTCGGCGAAGCGGTGGCTGCCGAGCGCGGCGCCGATCTTCTCCAAAGCCACCTTGGCATCCGAGACCAGAGCCTGCGCCCCGCGCTTGTCCGCGTCATAGCCGTGGATGTTGATCGAGAGCAGCTTGCGCCCCGGGGCGGAAAACACCGTCCAGGAGCCGGTGGTGAAGTCCTGGAACCTTGTGCCGACGCCGATCACAAGGTCCGCCTCGGCCGCCAGCTTGTTGCCGCAGCCGGTGCCGGTCACGCCGGGCGAGCCGAAGTGGAGGGGATGCTCCCAATCGACGGCACCCTTGCCGGCCTGGCTTTCGACCATCGGAATGTTGTGCGCGGTGGCAAAGGCCGCCAGCGCCGCCTCGGCGCCGGAATAGATCACGCCGCCGCCGGTCACGATCAGCGGTTTTTTCGCCCCACGGATCGCGGCCACGGCGGCTTCAAGCTCGCGCTGGTCGGGTTCGGGGCGGCGGATAAACCAGACCTTGGGCTCGAAGAATTCCACCGGGTAGTCATAGGCCTCGGCCTGGGTGTCCTGACAGAAGGCCAGCGTCACCGGGCCGCAGTTGGCCGGGTCGGTCATCACGCGCAGCGCGCGCGGCAGGGCGGTCAGCAGATGCTCGGGGCGCGAGATGCGGTCGAAATAGCGGCTGACCGGCTTGAAGCAGTCGTTGGCCGAGAGGATGCCGTCGTCGAAATCCTCGATCTGCTGCAGCACCGGGTCGGGTGCGCGGTTGGCAAAGACATCGCCGGGAATCAGCAGCACCGGCAGCCGGTTCACATGGGCCAGCGCCGCCGCCGTCACCAGGTTCAGGGCCCCCGGCCCGATCGAGGAGGTCACCGCCATCGCCCGCCGCCGCTTCATCGTCTTGGCATAGGCAATCGCCGCATGGGCCATGGTCTGCTCGTTCTGGCCGCGCCATGTCGGCAGGGCGGCACCGATGCCGTGCAGGGCCTCGCCGATGCCGGCCACATTGCCATGGCCGAAGATCGCCCAGACGCCTTCGATGAAACGCTCGCCCTCTTCGGTCATCTGCACCGAGAGCCATTTCATCATGGCCTGCGCGGCGGTGAGCCGGATCGTCTGGGTGGTCATGCTGCTTCTCCCTTGCCCGATTTTGCTTGTCCCGAGCGGGCCTCGTCCCAATAGCCGCAGAGGCGGCGGAAATTCGCGGCCATTGTGGCCACGGCGGTTGCGTCGTCAATCTTGCCTGCGATCCAGTCGCGGCCGACATCGCCATGGATCGTGCGACCGACGGCAAAGCCCTTGACCAGCGGGAAGGGCGCCGCCAGCCGGAAGGAAGCGGCGAGTTCTTCCTCGCTCTGGCCGAGGCCAAGGATCACGATGCCCTGCACATGCGGGTCATTGGCCTCGATGGCGGCACAGGTGGCGGCCCAGGCTTCGGTGGTCTGCATCGGCTCCAGCTTCCACCAGTCGGGGAAGACGCCGATATCATACCAGCGCTGAATCAGACGCGCATTGGTCAGATCATCGACCGGGCCGACCTTCGACGGGATGATTTCCAGGAGCATCTCCAACCGGTTGCGGCGGCAGGCGGCGAAGAGGCGGATGACGGTATCCTCTTGGGCCGCGCGCATCTCGGGCGCGTCGTCGGGGTGGCAGAAGCAGAGGACCTTGACCACATGATCCAAGGGCCATTCCGACAGTCCGCCGAAATCGGGGCCGATCTCGGGCTCCAGCGTCAGGGGGCGCGAGGCGGGCCATTCGACAGGGCGGCCGATCCAGAGCCCCTGCCCTTCCGCCCGGTACAGCGCCGAACGTCCCAGACGGCTGTCGCAGAGCAGGCCATAACCTTCGCGGCCGGCGGCGACCTCGGTCGTCACGTCAACGCAAAGTTCCTTGAAGGCGGCGATCTTTTCGGGCGTGGCGCCGGGGATCTCTTCCATCTGGATGCGGTGGTCATAGGCAAAGGCGCGGACCTCGGTCCAGCGTTTGCGGCGGTTGGTCGACCAATGGACCTGTTCCAAGGCCAGATCCTTGCGCAGTGCCTTGTTGACGATGCCGCGCTTGAGGAAGAACTGCATCTCCTCCCACGAGGGGTAAGCCGGGGTGCAGCCGTGACGGCTGACCGCGAAGGCGCCGCAGACATTGGCGTATTTGAGCGCCGTGGGCCAAGGTTCGTCATCAAGCCAGCCCTTGATGAGGCCAGACATGAAGCCATCGCCGGCGCCGAGCACGTTGAAGACCTCGATCGGGAAGCCGGGGCCGGTCTTGCCATCGTCGAGCGAATCCGGGATCTCGCCTTCGAAGGCCGCAGCCCCCATCGGCCCGCGTTTGCAGACCAGAGTGGCCTTGGACACCGCCCGCACGGCGCGCAGAGCGGCGATGGTGTCGGTGGAACCACCCGCGATGTGGAACTCTTCTTCCGTGCCCACGATCAGGTCGAACAGATGCAGCGTCGATTGCAACTTGGCAGTGACGGCGGCGCTTTCGATGAAGCGGCTTTCGCCGTCGCCGTGGCCTGCGAGACCCCAGAGGTTGGGCCTATAGTCGATGTCGAGCGCGGTGCGCGCGCCGTGTTTGCGGGCCAGCGTCAGCGCCTTCAGCACTGCGGCCTCGGTCTTCACATGCGACAGATGGGTGCCGGTGGCGACAACCGAGCGGCTTTCGGCGATGAAGCCCTCGTCGATATCGGCCTCGCATAGCGCCATGTCGGCGCAGTTTTCGCGGTAGAAGATCAGCGGGAACTGCTTTTCGTCGCGGATGCCCAAAAGGACCAGCGCCGTCAGGCGTTCCTTGTCGGTGATTACCCCGCGCACATCGACGCCCTCTTTCGCCAGCTCTTCACGGATGAAACGGCCCATATGCTCGTCGCCCACCCGGGTGATCAGCGCCGATTTGAGGCCGAGCCGCGCCGTGCCCGCGGCCATGTTGGTGGGCGAGCCGCCGATATATTTCTGGAAGGAACCCATATCCTCCAGCCGCCCGCCGATCTGCGCGCCGTAAAGGTCAACCGAGGAGCGGCCGATGGTGATCACGTCTAGGGTTTTCATGACTTCTCCCAAAGTGGAACGGCGGAATCGGAACGCTGATGCCAAGACTCAGGGGTGTTCCGCACTTTTGGAATATTTATTCTATTTCTGGCGAAAGGCAAAGGGAAATCTGCGGGGCGCGGGCGGGTTCAGCCGCCGCGTGCCGAGCCTACCGCCACGGCCAGCGCCATCACCATGGCCATCGTCGCGGAAAGCGAGCGGAAGGCGCCGAAATCGACCTCGGTCACGGTCAGCACCGCATCGCTGTAGCGCACGAGCGGCGAGGTCATCCGGTCGGTCAGCGCCACCACCGGCAGACCGCGCGCCTTGGCGGCCTCAACCAGGGCAAGGGTTTCTTCGGAATAGGGCGCGAAGGTGATGGCCAGGACCGCATCGCCGACGCGAAGGGCGGACCGGTGGTCAAGCCGCCCGACCGCATCATGCAGCATTGCGGGAACCGCCATCTTTTCAAAGACATAGGCCAGATAGCAGGCCACGGGAAAGGCGCGGCGCAGGCCCACGACATGCACTGTCTGCGCCCCGGCGAGCACGGAAACCGCCTGCTGCAGCGCCACCTCGTCCGCCGATTTCGCCAAGGATTCCAGGGACAGGCGCCCGGCCTCGATGAACTCGGCTAGAAGGGCGGTCGGGCTGCCCGCCCCGCCTTGCTTGAGGTTCTTCAGCCGCGTCGTGTAATCGGGCCAGCCGGGGGTATAAGCCTCGCGGAACAGGCGCTGCATTTCGGAAAAGCCCGAAAAGCCAAGGATCTGGCAGAAGCGCATCAGGGCCGAGGGTGGCACATCGGCCCCGGCGGCGAGTTCGGCCACGGTCGACACCGCGATCCGCTCGGTATTGGCCGCGATATAATCGGCGCATTGCCGCAGACGGCGCGGCAAGCCGTCGAGCACGTCGGTCAGCCGGGTGCGAAACTCCTCGACCGAAGCGGGGGGCGCGGCCAGGGCCGTGGGTTGCATCGCGCCAAGTGCTGCCGTCTCGTCCATGCTGGTCCCGTCCGTCGTTTGGCACAGGCTAACAGCATGGAACGAATATTCCAACCAAAAATGAAATGCAGGTCGTCTTGCACCCGTCTTCCTTGTGTCTTCCTTGTGTCTCTACGCCGGTGAAGACACTAGTCCTCGGAAAGGTCGAGATAGACGCCATTGGTCCAGCCAAAACCGTCCTGCAAGGCGTATTCCCCCCCGCCCGAGGCGGCCAGCGGGTCGAGCACGTTGTATTTCTCGACGAACTTGCCGGAGGCCGCAAAGACCGCATCGCAGGTTGCAAGCCAGCGTTTGCGCAGGCTTTCGGCCAGTTCGTCCATCCCATAGCGGCGCAGGCCCTGGATGGCGATCCATTGCAAGGGCGCCCAGCCGTTCGGCGCATCCCATTGCTGGCCCGAGGTCACATCGGTGGTCAGCATGCCCCCCGGCGCGAGCAGATGGGTCTCCATCCATTCCGCCGCGCGGGCGGCCTGATCGGGCCGCGCGGCCCCGGCGTAGAGCGCGAACATCCCCGCCGCCGTGGTGATCGGCACCAGCTTGCCATCGGCGATCTGCACGTCGAAGAAATAGCCGCGCTCCTTGTCGAAGAACCGCTGGGAAATGGCGCGGCGCCGGGCATTGGCGGCGGTGACATAGCGGGTGTGACCCGTGGCCTGGGCCAGGATCTCCTCATAGCGCAAGAGAAGGCAGTTGAGGTCGATCGACCACAGTTCGGTGGTGCGCAGGGTGCCAAGGTCGGCGGGATCGGTCAGCCAGCGCGAGGAGAAATCCCAGCCGCTTTCGCAGGCCGCGCGCAGGTTGCGGAAGAAGCCGGGATGGCTGCGGGCATGGTCGCTCCATTCCAGATCGGTGCCATACATCTCGGTCCGGGGCGAATCCGCATCGTCCCAGTAGCGCGCAAGACCGCCGACGTTGTGCGAGGAGGACAGGAAATAGCGGTACTCGGCCTGCATCGCCACGCGGTAGCGGGCATAGGCGGCGGAGAGGTCGCCGGTGGCACGGCCATAATCCTGCACCATGGCGGCAAAGAAGGGCGGTTGCGAACGGGTCAGGAAATAGCTGCGAAAGCCGTTCGGGATATGGCCCACGGTGGCAATCGCATGGGCGAAATTGTCGAGCATGGCGCGGACCAGATCATGCTGGCCGGATTTCAGAAGCCCGAGCTGGCTGAAGTAGCTGTCCCAGTAATAGGCCTCCTGAAAGCGCCCCCCGACGACGACATAGGGGTTCGGCAGGGGGAAGCGGGTCGAGCGTTCCTCAGGATCATCGGCGGGGCGGATCAGATGCGGCCAGATCGCCGCGAGGTGTTCGCGCGGGGAATGGGCCGGGTTGGTGCGATAGGCGGCCTCGCCCACCGCCACCGGGCGGAACCAGCGGGCGAAGAAGGCCTGAAGGTCGGGTTTGCCGCCGGTTTCGGCCTTTGCGGCCTCGTAGGCCGCGAGGATCTCGCCGGCGGGCGCCAGCAGGATCGCATCGGCGATCGCCTTCTGATCCTTCCAGAGGCCGGAGGTCTGAAGATCGACGAACAACCCTTTCAGGGTCTGGTCCAGAAATTCCATGAGGCCCCCCGCTCTGATCTAAAGCGCTTTGGGTCTGCGCCACCACGGGGCTTGCGTCAAGGCCCGTGATGGCCGGCAGCGGATTTCAGACCTCGGGGACGGTCACCCTGATGCCGTCGAGGGCGGCACTCATCCGGATCTGGCAGGACAGGCGCGAGCAGGGCTGGCGATCGGCCTCGGTGCTGTCGAGCATGTCATCCTCCATCGTGCCGGGGCCGCCGGTCTTGGCGAACCAGTCCGGGTCGACCACGACATGGCAGGTGGCGCAGGCGAGTGCGCCGCCGCATTCGCCGATGATGCCGGGCACGGCGCGGGCGGTGGCGGCCTCCATCAGCGAGGTGCCGGGTTTCACGTCGAGGGTGATGTCGCGCCCGTCGGGCAGGGTCCAGGTGGCTTGCATGGTATTTTGGCGTCCAGAGAATGGGGCCCGCGCCTTTCGGGGCGGGCGTTGCGGCGCCGCCCGTCCTGGCCTTGGCCGGGGCGGGCGGTCTCTGGACATTTCGCGCGGGGGCGGCCCGGTGTTACAGGTTGCCGTGCCTCGAAGGTGGCGCTTAGTCCTGCTCTGCCGCCTTCTTGGCCTCGGCCGCGGCTTTCATGCGGGCCAGCAGCTCTTCCTTCGACAGGCGCTGGTTCAGGGGTGCGCCGGGGGCCCCCTTGGCCTTGTGGCCCTGCACGCGGGGGGTGTTCTTGTCCCGCTTCGGGTATCCAGACTTGCTGTAATCCATCGTGATCTTCCCTTGGCTGAACTTCAAGGCGCCGCTCATGCCTGAAACTGCGGCCGGCTGCAAGATGGGGTTACGGGGCGGCCAGCAGGGCACGCAGGGCGCGGGCGATGGGGCGTTCCTCGTCGGTGGGCAGGACGAGGGCGGTGACGGGGCTGGCGGGGCGGCTGATCACCCCCTGCCCTGCCGCGTTGCTTGCGGGGTCAAGGTCAAGCCCGAGCCAGCCGAGCCGGGCGCAGATGCCGGCGCGGACCCGGGCGGAGTTCTCGCCGATGCCGGCGGTGAAGACCAGGGCGTCGAGCCCGCCGATGGCGGGCAAGAGCGCCGCGATCTCGCAGGCGGCGCGGTGGCAGAACAGGTCGATGGCAAGGGCTGCGGCGGCGGCGGGGCTGGCCTCCAGGACATGCATGTCGCTGGAGAGGCCCGAGACGCCGAGAAGACCGGAGCGTTTGTAGAGGAGGGTTTCGACCTCGGCCGCGCTCATGCCCCTTTGCTGGATCAGGTGCAGGATGACCCCGGGGTCCAGCGCGCCGCAGCGTTCGCCCATCATCAACCCGTCGAGGGCGGTGAAGCCGGTGGAAGTCGCCTGGCTTTGCCGCCCCAGCACGGCGCAGGCGCTGGCGCCGTTGCCGAGGTGGGCCACGACGATCCGGCCCTCGGCCCGGGCGCCCAGATGGGCGGGAAGGATGCTTGCGATGTGGTCGTAGGACAGGCCGTGGAAGCCGTAGCGCAGGATGCCCTCGTCGGTCAGGCGCTGCGGCAGGGCGAAAAGCTGGTGCAGGCGCGGTTGGCTGCGGTGGAAACTGGTGTCAAAGCAGGCGACTTGCGGCAGGTCTGCGGCCCAGGCGGTGCAGGCCTTGATGCAGGACAGGCTGAAGGGCTGGTGCAGGGGCGCGAGCGGCACCAGGGCGGTCAGGTCGGCCAGCACTTCTGGCGTGATCCGCACCGGGCCGGCATGGGTCTGGCCGCCGTGCACCACCCGGTGGCCGATGCCGCACAGCGTGACCCCGGCGTGATGGGCGGCAATCCAGGCGAGGAGCGCCTTGATCAGCGCCTGAAGATCGGCATCTGCCGCGATCTGCGCCAGAGTGCCGGCCTCCAGCGCCGCCCCCGCCGCATCCGTGGCGCTGAAGTGGGGCGCGGTGCCGATGCCGGCGATCTTGCCGCGCAGCAGGGCGGGCCCCTCCGCCAGCGGGAACAGCGCGAATTTCAGGCTGGAGGAGCCCGCGTTCAGGACCAGCACCCCGTCGGTCCGGGCCGAGGCGGGGCTCATGCCGGTTTGACCTTGGGATGGCCGATGAAGATCCGCGCCAGCGCGCAGGAGGCGAGCCGGGTCAGCGTGTCATCCGAACGGCTGGTCAGGATCACCGGCACCCGGGCGCCGATCACGATGCCCGCAGCCTCGGCCCCGGCGAGGTAGATCAGCTGCTTGGCCATCATGTTGCCGGCCTCGAGATCCGGCGCGACCAGGATATCGGCCTGCCCCGCCACCGGCGAGGTGATGCCCTTGGTCGCCGCCGAAGCCATTGAGACCGCATTGTCGAAGGCCAAGGGCCCGTCGAGGATCGCGCCCTTGATCTGGCCACGCTCGGCCATCTTGCAGAGCGCTGCCGCATCGAGGGTCGAGCAGATCGCCGGGTTCACGGTTTCCACCGCCGAGAGGATCGCCACCTTGGGTTCGGCGATGCCCATCGCATGGGCCAGATCGACCGCGTTCTGCACGATGTCGCGCTTGGTGGCCAGATCGGGGGCGATGTTGATCGCGGCGTCGGTGATGAACAGGGGCTTGGGGTAATGCGGCGCGTCGAGCACATAGATATGGCTCATCCGCCGGTCGGTCCGAAGGCCCAGGGTCTTGTCGATGATCGCAGCCATCAGCTCGTCGGTGTGCAGGCTGCCCTTCATGATGGCCTGGGCGCGACCCTCGTGGACCAGAGCGACGGCGCGGGCGGCGGCGGCGTGACTGTGCGGGGTGTCGATGATCTCGACCCCGGTCAGATCGCGGCCCGCGGCGCGGGCGGCGGCCTCGATCTTGGCGCGCGGGCCGACCAGCAGGGGCAGGATCAGCCCGGCCTCCGCCGCCTCCATCGCCCCCGCCAGCGAGGCGTCGTCACAGGGATGCACCACCGCCACCGGCACCGCCGCCCGGGGGCGGGTCGTCTCGATCAGCGAGCGGTAGAGCGCGCCGGTCTCGTGCAGGTGGACCTCGGGCAGAAGGCTGCGCGGGCGGCGGACCTTGACGGTGGGGGCCACCACCTCGGCCTTGCCCTCGATGACGATCTTTCCCTCCTGATTGGTGCAGGTGCAATCCAGCGTCAGGCGGTTCTTCGGCTCCTTGGCGGTCACCGCGACCCGGACGGTGATCGTGTCGCCGACCGAGACCGGCGCATTGAAACGCAGGCTCTGGTTGAGGAAGATCGTCCCCGGCCCCGGCAATTCGGTGCCCAGAACCGCCGAGATCAGGGCACCGCCCCACATGCCATGCGCGATGATGCGGTGAAACACGTCCGTCTTGGCGTAATCGGCATCGACATGGGCCGGGTTCACATCGCCCGAGACGATGGCGAAAAGCTCGATATCGCGCGGCTCCAGCTGGCGGACCAGCTGGGCGGCATCGCCGACACTGATCTCGTCATAGGTCTTGTTCTCGATATATTGCATCGTCAGGTCTTCCTGCAAAAGGGGTCAGGCCAGAACATGCATTCCGGCATCGACATAGATCACCCCGCCCGAGACATTGCGCCCGGAAGCACTGGCCAGAAAGGCCGCCATCGCGCCGACATCGGCCACGCTGACCAGATCGCGCAAGGGAGAGCGGGTGCGCGCCGCTTCGATGAGGTCGTCGAAATGGTCGATCCCCGACCCGGCGCGGGTTTGCAGCGGCCCGGGCGAGATGGCGTTGACGCTGATCCGCTTCGGCCCAAGTTCGACCGCCAGCACCCGCACCGTGCTTTCCAGCGCGGCCTTGACCGGGCCCATCAGGTTGTAATGGTTCACCACCTTTTCGGCGCCGTAATAGCTCATGGTCAGGATCGCGCCGCCCTCGGGCATCAGGGGTTCGGCAAGGTGGGCCAGCCGGATCAGGGAATGGACCGAGATATCCATGGCCAGGCCGAAGCCCGAAGCCGAACAATCGGTGACGCGGCCGTGCAGATCCTCCTTCGGGCTGAAGGCGATGGAGTGGATGACGCAGTCAAGCCGGCCCCAGCGCGCGGCGATGGCGGCAAAGACCGCCGCCATCTCGTCCGCGCTTTGCACGTTCATCGGCAGGACCAGCGCCGCGCCGAGCCTTGCAGCCACCGGTTCGACATGGGGCCGCGCCTTCTCGTCGGCGTAGGTCACGACCAGCGTGGCCCCCGCCGCCGCCAGTGCCTCGGCGCAGCCGGTGGCGATGGAGTGTTCGTTGGCGACGCCGACGATCAGCGCCACCTTGCCTTCCATGGGACGCGGCAGGGTCATTGCCGCCCCCGCGGAAGGGTCGGCGCGGGATCAGGGCAAGCGCGGTTCAGGATCAAGGCCGGCATGGCGGGCTCCCTTCGGGGTCCAGAGCGCAGCGTCCGGAGGGGGCCATGACCTGACCCCCGCCCGCTGCGTGCTGCCGCCACAGTGCCGGCCTTGCCGCATCGCGGCATTGATCTGGATCAGACCAAAGCCGCGATGCGCCGGTTTTGCTACGCTTACAGAAGGAAATCGGCCGCCGTATAGGCCGAGGCGAGCACCCCGCCATCGGCGATCAGGATGATGACCTCGAAAGCCGCGTCATTGTCGGTGTTGAGCCGCACCAGCGTGTCGGTGCCGCTGTCGACGACCGACAGCCCGCCCAGGCCGGTCGAACCGAAGATGAAGCTGTCGTTGACGCCCAGACCGCCATCGGCATCGATGTTCGACACATCGATCGTGTCACCCTGGCCCGCGCCCGCGCCTTCGAAATCGTTGATGCGGTCGGGGGTGAGCGGGTCCGATGCGCCAAGGTTGCCGAAGACGAAGATGTCGCGCCCGATGCCGCCGGTCAGCTGGTCGAACCCGCTGCCGCCGTTGATCACATCGGCCCCGGCGCCGCCGTCGATCGAATCGTTGCCACCCAGACCGATCAGCGTGTCATTGCCCTGATCGCCGCGCAGCGAATCCGCCCCGGAACCCGCAGTGATGCTGTCGTTGCCCGCAGCGCCATAGGCATAGATCGTGGCGCTGAAGCCTGCGTTGAAGGTGACCTTGTCGTCGGTCGAGGAGCCCGAGAGCGAGAAGTAGCTCGTCAGCCCCGAGGCCAGATTGACCGCGACCGTGCCGCCGACCGTCAGCTTCACCGCCGCTGACGTGTAGCCCGCCGTATAGCCTTGGACCAGCGAGAAGCCGTTCAGCTGCGCCGCCGTCAGCATCACCGTGCCATTGGCCGCCAGGGTCTCGAAACCGGTGACCTTGGTGCCGGTAATGTCGAAGCCGTTCTCGAAGCGCAGGGTGTCATTGCCCAGACCGCCGTCGAGCCAGGCCGGCAGCGTCTCGGCCACCGACACGAGATCGTTGTCGTTGCCGCCATAGACGCTGTCGCCCATCCGGGCATAAAGCAGGTCGTCGCCAGCGCCGCCGAGGATGGAATCGATGCCGTTGCCGCCGTCGATCGTGTCATTGCCGTTCTGGCCGCTCAGCAGGTCGTTGCCGTTGCCGCCGTCGATGGCGTCGTTGCCGTTGTAGCCATAGAGGCTGTCGTTGCCGTCCTCGCCGCGCAGGCTGTCGTTGCCCGAGGCGGCCAGGAGGCTGTCGTCCCCGCCTCCGACATAGCCATAGATCGTGCCGGTATAGGCCGGGCCGAAGGTCAGCAGATCGGCATCGGTGGAGCCGGTCAGGCCGAAATAGGCGCTCAGCGTCGCGGCCAGGTTGATCGTGGCGGTGCCGCCCTCGGACAGGGTGACGCCGGCGGTGGTATAGGCCGAGCTATAGCCCGAAACCGTGCCGAAAAGACCCAGCTGCGTCGCCGTCATCGTGGCGTTGGAGTTCAGGTTCAGCTGCTCGATCCCGGTGATCGTGGCGCCGGTGATGTCGTAATTGCCCTCAAGGCGCAGGATGTCGAAATTCGCCCCGCCATCCAGCGAGACCGGCGCATTGTCGTTGATCGAGAGGATGTCGTTGTTGGCCCCGCCATAGGCGCTGTCCCAGAAGCGCAGGATCAGAAGGTCGTCGCCATTGCCGCCGTAGAGCGAATCCACTCCCGTGCCGCCGTCGACGGAATCGTTGCCGTTGGCGCCCGACAGCGTGTCGTCGCCATCGTCGCCGCGCAGGCTGTCGTTGCCGCTGGAGGCGAGGATGCTGTCGTTGCCGCCGCCCATCGCCACGTTGACGGCGCCGAGATAGCCGCTGGTGAAGGTCAGGGCATCGGCCTCGGACGAGCCGGTGATCGCGATGTAGTTGGACAGGGTCGAGGCCACGGTGACATTGGCCGCCCCGCCATGGGTCAGGAACAGGGTGGCCGTGGTATAGGCCGCGCTGTAGCCCGCCACCGTGCCGAACTGCGCCAGCTGGTCGGTCGACAGCGAGGTGTTGGCATAAGCGTTCAGCTGCTCGAACCCGGTGAGCGTGGCGCCGGTCAGGTCGAAGCTGCCCTCGAAGCGCAGCGTGTCATTGCCGATGCCGCCATCCAGCGAGGCCGGCACATTGCCGCTGAGCGCAAACATGTCATCGCCGCTGCCGCCGAGCACGGTGTCGCCGGTGCCGAAGATCAGCAGATCGTTGCCCGAGCCGCCATTGATCGAATCCGCCCCGCTGCCGCCGTCGATGGAATCGTCGCCGCCCCAACCCAGAAGCGTGTCGCTGCCGCCCTCGCCCCGGATGCTGTCGGCCCCGGCCGAGGTCGCCACGCTGTCATTGCCGCCGCCCATATAGGCATAGATCTTGGCGTTGAACCCGGCGGCAAAGGTGATCAGATCGGCCTGGGACGAGCCGGTGAGCGAGAAATAATTGCTGAGCGAGACCGAAAGCGTCACATCCGCCGTGCCACCCTGGGTCAGGGTCACCCCGGCGGTGGTGTAATTGGTGTCATAGCCCGAGACCTTGGTGAACTGGTCGAGCTGCGCCGCCGTCATCATGGCATTGCTGCTGGCCAGAAGCTGCTCGATGCCCGAAAGCGTCGCGCCGCTGATGTCATAGGCGCCCTCGAAGCGCAGCAAGTCCACATTGGCCCCGCCGGCGAGGATCGCGGCATTGTTGCCGCCGATCGAAATCAGGTCGTCGCCATTGCCGCCGACGGCGGTATCGGCGCCATAGACCAGCAGCAGGTCATTGCCGTCGCCGCCCACCAACGAATCCGCTCCGGCGCCGCCGTCGATGGAATCATTGCCGCCCAGACCGTTCAGCGTGTCGTTGCCATCCTCGCCGCGAATGGAATCGTTGCCCGCCGCCGTGGTGACCTTGTCGGCGCCGCCGCCCATATAGGCATAGATCGTATGGGTATAGCCGGGGTCGAAGGTGATGCGGTCGGCCACGCCGGAACCGGTCAGCGAGAAGTAGTTGGTCAGCGTCCCCGACAGGACCACCGTCGCCGTGCCGCCGTCGCTGAGGTTGATCCCCGCCGAGGTATAGCCCGAATTATAGCCCGAGATCAGCTGGAAGCTCGCCAGCTGCGCCGTGGTCATCGTCGCCGTGCCGGCAATCCACGCCTGTTGCAGGTTCAGAAGGTTGGTGTTGGAGACGTCATAGCCGCCCTCGAAGCGCAGCACGTTGAAGCCGGTGCCGCCATCCATCTCCGCCGGGCCATCGCCCGCCACGGACAGGATGTCATCGCCGTCACCGCCATAGGCGAGGTCATCGGTGCGGGTGTAGAGGATGTCATTCCCCGTGCCGCCATAAAGCGTGTCGACGCCGCCATAGCCGTCGATCGTGTCGTCACCGCCCAAGCCGCTCAGCAGGTCATCGCCCGCGGTGCCGACGATGTTGTCGTTCAGGTCAGAGATGGAAATCGGCATGAATGTGCCCTCACAAGAAAGTGGTTAAGATGGGTATTGCTAAAATTTGCAGCAGAGTATCAGCGCATTCGATTCGCTTCCAGAGCGATGATCCGGCCCGCGCGGCGCCTTTGTTTCCAAATGTGCACCGTGGCCAGGTCCAGGATCGGCGTCCGGGATCAGATGTGCGGGGGGCTCGGGGGCCAAAGAAAAAGGGGTTAGCGGTTTCCCACTAACCCCTTGATTTTGTTGGCTCCGGCGGTAGGGATCGAACCTACGGCCAGCTGATTAACAGTCAGCTGCTCTACCGCTGAGCTACGCCGGAACATGGGGGTCCTATAGCAAGGGTGTTTGGGGGCGGCAAGGGGGCAGCGCGGGAAAAAATGCGCGAGGCGACAACTTCTTGCCGGAGGAGGACCGGCACGCTGGAAACCGCCGCCCGCCCCTGGTGCAGGCCGGGCGCGGTTTGCCTGTGGCGAGCGACGCGCCGTGGGAGGCATTTCAGGGCTCAGGTCTTGCGGAACCGGGCTTCGGCAAGCGGGCCCTCCACGGCCTGCACTGCGCCCTGGTCGGCGAGGTCGATGAGATGGGCCAGCACATTGCGCGTCGCCGCCGGGATCAGGGCTGCGGGCGTGGTGGTGTAGATGCGCAGGGCCAGGTCGGCCGCCGTCGCCGGACCCTGCTCCAGCGCTGCCAGAACCGCGGCCTCGCGGCCCTGACGGTGGGCGATGAGGCTGGCCAGCCGCGCGGCGGGGTCCTCGACCGGGGCGCCGTGGCCGGGCAGAAACCGCCGCCAGTCGCGCGCGGCCAGCCGGCGCAGGGAACGCATATAGGCCGCCATGTCGCCCTCGGGTGGTGAGACGATGGTGGTCGACCAGCCCATGACGTGATCGCCCGACAGAAGCGTGTCGCCGAGGGCGAGGCTGATATGGCCGCCCATATGGCCGGGGGTGTGGATCACCTCGATCTCCAGCCTGGCGAGGCGCAGCACCTGCCCATCCGTCACAAGGCGGTCGGGGGCAAAGGCGAGGTCGCTGCCCTCGCCCCCGTTCAGCCCCGCCTCGGCCAGATGATGCATCCGGGGCGACAGGCCGGACCGGGCATCGCCGAAGGCCAGAACCTCGGCCCCGGTGAGGGCTGCGATCCGGGGCGCCAGGGCGGAATGGTCGAGATGGGCATGGGTGACGAGGATCGCCTCCAGCTCCTGCCCGTCCAGCGCCTCCATCAGGGCAGCGGCATGTCCGGGCAGGTCCGGCCCGGGATCGACCAGCACGCGGCCCCGGCCCGCAGCCCCCAGCAGATAGCTGTTGGTCCCGGTCCCGGTGAAGCCCCCCGGATTGTCGGCGCGCAGGGTCTGGATCGGCAAAGGGGGCATGGGTCGGCTCCATAAGGAGAAGGAGGAAGGTCGGGCGCACCGCGTGCCCCCGCAGGACAGGATCACCCGGGCGAGGCCCCGGCTCAAGACCGGAAACCGCGCCGGGCCTTCGCTGGACCGTGCTTGTCGGAGCGGCAGGTTGCAGGAACGGGACTCGCGCTGCCACCTCTGGCTGCGCTGCTGGGGAGAAGGAAGGGCTGGGGGCCGTTTGCGCCAGATGCACGGGGCCGCCCCGGAGACGGTCCGCGCAGGACAGGACGCCGCGCGGGGCCTTTTCAGGACCGTGCTTGTCAGAACGGCAGGTCGCGGGAACGGGACTTGGGCTGCCACCTCTGACTCCGCTGCCGAGGAGGAGGAAGGGCTGGGACCGTTTGCGCCGGATGCACAGGATCGCCCGGGAGAAGGTCCGGCGCAGGACAGGAAGCCGCGCCCGGACCTGTCTTTGCGGTGCTGGAGAGAGCGGACCGCCGGAGGAACGCGGCTCTGGCGGCCATGTCTGGCGTCTGTCTCGGGTACCCGTCTCGGACACCCGCTCTTGGCACCCATCTTTGGCACCCGCATCAGCGCCCACCCTTGGCGCCCGTCTCAGGCGCCCGCGCCGGAGTGGCCTCCGGGGGATTGGGTCAGGCCCCAGGGGCTGCCCTCGTGCCGGGGGGGCAGTCGGAAGACCTCTTGCAGCTTTTCGGCCAGATCGCGCAGCTGATAGGGCTTGGCGAGGAACTGCACGCCCTCGTCCAGCCTGCCGTTGTGGATGATCGCGTTCTCGGAATAGCCCGAGGAGAACAGGACCCGCAGGCCGGGAAATTCGCGCAGCGCCTGTTCGGCCAGCTCGCGCCCGCTCAGGGTGCCGGGCATCACCACATCGGTGAACAGAAGCTGGATCTCCGGGCGGGTGCGCAGGAGCGCCAGCGCCGCTTCGCCGGTCTCGGCGGAACTGGCCCGGTAGCCGAGCCGCTCCACCATCGCGGCGACAAAGCGGCGCAATTGCGGGTCATCCTCGACCACCAGCACATGCTGGCCCTGGCCAAGCGCCACCGTTGCGGCGGCCACCGGCGGCGGTGCGGCAAGCTGGCTCTTGCTGCGCGGCAGGAACAGCGAGACGGTGGTGCCGATGTTCAGCTCCGAATAGATCCGCGCATGGCCGCCGGACTGCTTGGCAAAGCCCCAGACCATCGACAGGCCAAGCCCCGACCCCTTGCCGAGCGGTTTGGTGGTGAAGAACGGGTCGAAGGCGCGGGCCAGCACATCCGAGGACATGCCGTGCCCGGTGTCGGTGACGTCGATGCGCAGGAACTCGCCCGGGCGCGCCTCGGGGTCGGTCATCCGGTAGCTGTCGTCGATCACCCAGGGGCGGCTTTCGATCGTGATCCGCCCGCCCTCCGGCATCGCATCGGCGGCATTGACGCAGAGGTTCAGGAGCGCCGCGTTCAGATGGGTCGGGTCGGCCTCGACCAGCCAGAGTTCCGGGGTCATCACGGTGTCGAGCGTGATCCCGGCCGGCAGGGTGCGGCGCAGGAGGGAATCCATCTCGGCGAAGACGGCGGCGATGTCCAAAGGACGCGGCGTCAGCGGCTGCTGGCGGGCGAAGGCCAGAAGCCCCCCGGTCAGGTCGGCGCCGCGCCGCGCCGCCATGGCCACGTTATGCGCCAGATCGCGCTGGGCGGAGCCAAGCGTGGCGTCATTCTCCAGAAGGTCGGCGCTGCCGAGAATGACGGTCAGGAGGTTGTTGAAATCATGCGCCACGCCGCCGGTCAGCTTGCCGATCGCCTCCAGCTTCTGGCTTTGGCGCAGGCGGTCCTGGGCGTCGTATTCCTGGGTGACATCCTCGATCCCGCCGATGACCTGCAGCGCCTGCCCCGCTTCGTCGCGCAGGGCGATCATCCGCTCGCGCACCCGGGCATAGCTGCCATCGGCGCGGGCGAAGCGGTATTCCAACCTTGCATAGCGCTCGCTTCCCGCGACGAACTGCAGAAAATCGTCGCGCGCGCGGTCGCGGTCCTCGGGATGGACCACCGGGTCCCATTTGGACAGCGCGGGCTGCGGGTCGGACCAGTCATGGCCGAAGGTCCTGGCCATCCCGTCCGAATAGCGGAAGGTGCCCGCTGCCACGTCATATTCATAGACCGCGTTGGCCGCGACCTCGACCACGGCATGGAGGCGCTCTTCCTCCTCGTGCAGGGCGGTGACATCGACGATCGAGCCGACGATGCGGATCGGGCGGCGCGCCTCGTCGCGGGTAATCTGGGCGCGGTCGATCACGGAATAGAGCCCGCCCGCAGCGCCCTGCAGCCGGTAGCGGATCTCGTAGCGGGTGGCATCGCCCTGCAGGGCCTGCTCGCGCAGGTGCAGATACCCTGGGCGATCGGCCGGGGCGATCATATCCACCCAGGCGGCGGGATGGCGCGACACCAGCGAGGGGTCATGGCCATAGCGGTTCTTCAGCGCGTCGTTGAGCCAGAGAATCCCGGCCTCGATGTCATGGCTGTAGATCACGTCCTGCGCCGCAGCGGCGGTCTGGCTGAACATCAGCTCGACCCGGCGCAGTTCGGACACATCGGTCAGCGTCGAGATCGAGCGCGCCACAGTCCCGTCGGGACGGCGGAAGAACCGCGCCCGGTCCAGCACGGTGACATAGCTGCCGTCGCCCCTGCGCATGCGGTATTCATCGACCCAACCCTCGTCCGTCCCGGCGCGGGCGGCGTCGTGGCTGAGCTTGATCCGCGGCTGATCGGCGGGATGGACCAGATCGAACCAGCGCTCCAGCACGTCTTCCTGCAGCAGGGGCGCATGGCCGAAGGTCAGGGTGAAGGCCTGGCTCCACCAATGCTCGTTACGGTCGAAGTCTAGGAGGAAGATCACCTCGCGCGTGGCCGAGGTCGCCAGGTTGAAGCGCTCGATCGCCGAGGTATGGGCCGAGATGTCGGTGATCACGCAGAGGTAGCGCGACTGGGCGGCATCGGGCAGGGCAATCGCCGCGCCGAAGATCGACACGGTCAGCATCTGCCCCGAGGCCCGCGACAGCCGGGCCGAGATCTGAAAACGCGGCTGGCGGCGCGCCTCGGCCTCGTAGAGCGTCTGCAGGACATGCACGCGGTCATCGGGATGCAGGAAGGCCGCGAGTTCCGACAGACCCGCCGGCGAGGCCTGCCGGTCCTCCGCCTTCCAGACCCAGCCCGCAGAGGGCTCCACTTCCAGGAGCAGGGGCAGTTCCGAGGCGATGTAATTTCGTGACACGCTACCAACACTCCTCTGACGTGAGGCGTAAAACTCCACCGCAAGAGGCGAGCAGATGCCGCGAGCCTCTCTACCTTGACGCGAAAGGTCGCGCGGCGCAAAGCCGTTCTCGCACGCGCCGCGGGTTTTTTGCAGCCCCGGGTTGCTTGTGCCCTATCCCGGCGGAATCGGGGGTCGGGCGCCCTGCCCCGCAGCGGCGCCGTCCCTGCGCATCCGAAAGGCAGATGGCGTGAAGTTGCGGCAAATGGGGCGGAGGGTGGCGCATTTGCAGGCCACCGGGGGCGGAGGCTAAGCAACCGTCAATGACAGGGCCGGGTGCGGGGTTCAGGATGGGCGCAACACTGCGGGGCGCCCTGTGCCCTTTGCCCTGCCGCCGGCCGGTTATGCCGGCCCGTCCTGCAAGACCCCTACCAGCCTTGGTGCCCAGCCCCGCCGATCACACCGCCCCTGCGAATATCCACCTGTCACACCGCCGTCGCAGACAGATCCTATCAAGACGCCAGAACGGTCCGGCCGCCGCGACGGAAAACAGCGGTCCGGACGTTAAGCCAGGATGGCCCGGCAGCAAAGGAACGGACAAGATGGCACTGCACATGGCCGACTTCCTGCCCAGCGAAGCCCTGCACCTCGCAGCCCTGCCGCTCACCCCGCCGGACCCGCTGCCCCCGCCGGCGCGGCACTTTCCGGTCCTGTTCCTGTCCGACCTGCATCTCGGCTCGCGGGCCTGCCGGGACAAGGCGCTGTTGTCCTTCCTGAACGGCCACACCGCCGAGGTGATCTATCTGGTCGGCGACATCATCGACACCTGGCTGCCGCTTGGCGCGCATTGGACGCCCGAGCAGCACCAGATCCTGGCGCTGCTGTTCGACCGCGCCCGCAAGGGCACCCGGCTGATCTACACGCCGGGCAATCACGACGCCTTCTTCCGCCGCTTCATCGGCCATGAGATGGTCGGCGTCGAGGTGGTGGACCGCATCGTCCACCAGGCCGCCGACGGCACGCGCTACCTTGTGGTGCATGGCGACGAGGGCGATCTCTTCGAACGCGTCTTCCCGCGCCTGTCCCGCATCGGCACCCGGATCGACAACAGCGTGCGCGGGGCGATCGGCTGGCTCAACCGGCAGCGCGCCCGGGTCGGCTGGTCGGAATCGCAGCTGGTCGACCGTCTGGTCAAGGGTTTCAACGACATCGTGCGGTCCTGCGACGCCTTCGAGGAGCGTCTGGCCGACATCGCCCGCGCCCATGGCACCGATGGCATCATCTGCGGCCATTTCCACAAGCCGGCGCTGCATTCCAACCACGGCATCGCCTATGCCAATTGCGGCGACTGGGTGGAAAACACCACCGCCCTGGCCGAGACCGCCAGCGGCCGGCTTCTCTTGATCGACTGGGCCGCCCATGACAGTGCGCGCGACGGCGAGCGCGCGGGCATTGAGGGCGGCTCCGCCCCCGAGCCCGGCTTTGTCCCGGCTTTCGCGCAAAGTTTCGGCCTGGAAATGACCGGGGCCGAGGTGCAAATGGGTTTCGGAGCGCCGCCCAAGCGTATATGAGGCGCACCGACAGACCCTTGCACAGGCTTACCCGATGGGCGGCGCCCTGATCTGGATTCTCCTCTTCGCGGCGCTTTGCCTCGCCTTTCAATGGGCGGGTCTCGCCCTGGCTTTCGTGGCCCTGCACCGCAAACCGGCGGGCGACCCCGGCTTTTTGCCCCCCGTCACCGTGCTGCGCCCGGTCTGCGGGCTGGAGAATTTTCTGGAAGAGACGCTGGAGACCACCTTTCTGGCCGATTACCCGCAGTTCGAGCTGATCTTCTGCGCCGCCGATCCCGCCGACCCGGCCTGCGCGCTGGTGGAACGCCTGATGCAGCGCCATCCGCAGGTCGCAGCCCGCCTGCTGACCGGCGATGACAGGGTGTCGGGCAACCCCAAGCTCAACAACCTGGTGAAGGGCTGGGAGGCGGCGCGCTTTGACCATGTGCTGATGTCGGACAGCAATGTGCTTCTGCCGCCCGACTACCTGCGCCGCTGCATGGCCGAGTTCACGCCCGACACCGGCCTCGTCTCCTCCC
The DNA here is from genome assembly GCF_056403335.1 of Rhodobacter sp. P2_H5. Classification (NCBI taxonomy): domain Bacteria; kingdom Pseudomonadati; phylum Pseudomonadota; class Alphaproteobacteria; order Rhodobacterales; genus Rhodobacter; species Rhodobacter sp. P2_H5. Next base: position 209,008 of record NZ_JBFUFS010000008.1, read on the forward strand.
CGCCCATCGGCATCCGGCCGGAAGGCTTCTGGGCCCGGGTCGAATGCGCCTTTCTGAACAGCTTTCAGGGACGCTGGCAGCTGGCTTCCTCGGCGCTGGGCAATGGCTTTGCGCAGGGCAAGATGCTGTTCTGGGACGCGAATGTGCTGCGCGCCGCCGGTGGTATCGCGGTTCTGGGGCGTGAGATGGCTGAGGATGTGGCTTCCACCAAAACCGTCCGCGCGGCGGGCAAGGTCGTCCGCCTGCCGGGGCGCTTCTTTGAGCAGCCGATCGGGTCGCGGCAGGGTGGCGTGGTCTGGAGCCGTCAGGTCCGCTGGGCCAAGGTGCGCCGCCTGGGCTTTCTGCCCTATTTCCTGCCCGAGATCCTCGCCGGTTCCGCCCTGCCCTTTCTGGCCGTGCTGATCGCGGCGCTTCTGGGTGCGCCCCTGTGGCTGGTGCCGGGCTTTCTGGTCCTGTGGTATGCCCCGGAATATGCCCTGGCCGCCGCCGCAGGCTGGCCGCGCGGGCCCGCCGATCTCGCCGCCTGGCTCACCCGCGACGCGCTGTTGCCGGCCCTTTGGTGCGCGGCCTGGCGTGGCAACTCCTTTGAATGGCGCGGCAATGCGATGACGGCCGCGCAAGTGAAGGGGTCGCAGCAAGCCGGCTCCGGGGATGCAGACTCATGACCAAGGAAGCCATTCTGGCCCTGATGCAGAATCACGGCCTCTGGCTCGTCGGCCCGATGTCGATCATCGAGGGCCCCATCGTCACCGTGATCGCGGCCTATCTGGCCAAGCTGGGCTACATGACCGTGGTGAGCGTCTATCTGGTCTGCCTCCTGGGCGATCTGGTCGGCGACGGGATGTATTACTGGATCGGCCGCCTTGGCCCGGCGCTTCTGCCCGACCGCTGGCTGAACCGCCTGGGCATGTCGCAGGCGCGCCGCATCGCGCTGGAGGGGCATTTCGCCGAACAGGGCGGGCGCACCCTGCTGATCGGCAAATGGACCCATTCGGCGGGCCTGCCGATCATGCTCGCCTCGGGGGCGGCGCGGATGAACTTCGCCAGCTACATGTGGTACAATCTGGTAGGCTCGATCCCGAAGACCGCCTTTTTCACCGCGATCGGCTGGTTCATCGGTTCGGCCTATACCGCCATCGACACCTGGATCTGGCGCGGCTCGCTGATCCTCATCGTGGCGCTGGCGGTGGTGGTCCTGATCCTCTGGCAAAGGAAGCGGCAAGCATGAGGCTGACCTGCGTCATCCCGGCCTATAACGAGGCGGGCCGCATCGCGGGCGTCCTGCAGGCGGTGCTGGGTCATCCGCTGATCGACGAGGTGCTGGTCATCGACGACGGTTCGGCCGATGCGACCTCTGCCGTCGTCGCGGGCTTTCCGGCGGCGCGGCTGATCACCCTGGCCCAGAACGGCGGCAAGACGGCGGCGCTGGCGCGCGGCTTTGCCGAAACCCGGTCCGAGATCGTGCTTCTGATCGATGCCGATCTGGTCGGCCTGTCGGCGGACCATCTGACCGCGCTGATCGCCCCGGTCAAGGCGGGGCGTGCCGCCATGTCGATCTCGTTGCGCGACAATGCCCCGGGCCTGTGGCGGGCCATCGGGCTTGACTATATCTCGGGCGAGCGCGCCCTGCGCCGCGACCTTCTGACCGGGCAGGACGAGGCTTTGCGCCGCCTGCCCAAGTTCGGCTTCGAGGTTTTCCTCAATTCACTGGTGATCCGAGCCGGGGTGCCCTTGGCCGTGGTGCGACTGCCCGGGGTGAAAAGCCCGCTCAAATCGGCGAAATACGGGGCCTGGGCCGGGATCAAGGGCGATGTCGGCATGATGCGCGACCTGTTCCGCGCCGTGCCGCCCTTGGGCCTTCTGCGCCAGATCGGCGCGATGCGGCGCCTGCGGGTCTGATTGCCCTCGGGGCAAGCCACGCCTTGACCCGCCCTGACACCGCAAGCACACTCGGCAAAAAGGGCAGAGCCATGGACCAGATCAGCGACCTCTTCATCATCGGCGGCGGCATCAACGGCTGCGCCATCGCGCGCGATGCGGTGGGGCGGGGATTGAGCGTCACCCTGGCCGAACAGGGCGATCTGGCGCAGGCGACCTCCTCGGCCTCGACCAAGCTGTTCCACGGCGGCCTGCGCTACCTAGAATATTTCGAATTCCGCCTGGTCCGCGAGGCTCTGGAGGAGCGCGAGACCCTTTTGGCCGCGATGCCCCATATCTCCTGGCCGATGCGCTTCGTGCTGCCCCTGTCGCCCGAGATGCGCTTTGACGGCACCACGCCGACCTCGCGGCTTCTGGGCCTGTTCATGCCCTGGCTGAAGGGGCGGCGGCCTGACTGGCTGATCCGGCTGGGGCTGTTCCTCTATGACCACCTCGGCGGGCGCAAGGTGCTGCCCGGCACCACGGTGCTGGACCTGACCACGGACCCTGCCGGCAAGCCGCTGAAGCCGCAGTACAAGAAGGCCTATGAATATTCCGACTGCTGGGTCGAGGATTCCCGCCTTGTCGCCCTGACCGCCCGTGATGCGGTGCAGCGTGGCGCCCATATCCTGACCCAGACCCGCGTCACCCATGCCGCCCGCGCCGGCGCTTTCTGGGAGGTCACCACCGAAGGCGCCACCGGACGCGAGATCCACCGCGCCCGCGCCGTGGTCAATGCCGCAGGCCCCTTCGTCGGCGCCGTGATGCAGGAGGTCCTGCCCACCACCTCGAAGGAAGGCGTCCGTCTGGTGCGCGGCTCGCATATCGTGGTGCGCAAGCTTTACGACCACGACCGCTGCTATTTCTTTCAAGGTTCAGATGGCCGGATCATCTTCGCCATCCCTTACGAGCAGGATTTCACCCTGATCGGCACCACCGACGCCGACCACAAGGGCAAACCGGGCGAGGTCCGCATCACGCCCGAGGAAGAGGCTTACCTGATCGCCTTCGCCAACCAGTATTTCCGCGAAAGCCTGACGGCAGAGGATGTGGTCTGGACCTATTCCGGCGTCCGGCCCCTTTATGCCGACGGGGCCAAGTCGGCGACGGCGGCGACGCGGGATTATGTCCTCAGCCTCGACAACCCCGGCGGTCAGGCGCCGATCCTGAACATCTTCGGCGGCAAGATCACCACGCATCGCCGCCTGGCCGAACACGCGCTGGACAAGCTCGCCCCCTTCTTTGCCGCGATGAAACCGGCCTGGACCGCCCGCGTCCCCCTGCCCGGCGGCGATTTCCCCCTGAGTGACAAGGCCAAACTGGCCGAGGATCTGCGCGCCGCCCACCCCTACCTGACGCAGCACCACGCCGCCCGCCTGATCCGCGCCTATGGCACCGACGCTTTCCTGATCCTCGGCAACTCGACCACGCCCGAGGCTCTGGGCCAGGATTTCGGCGCCACCCTGACCGAGGCCGAGGTGCGCTGGCTGATGACCCACGAATGCGCCCGCCACGCCAGCGACGTGATCTGGCGCCGCAGCAAACTCGGCCTGCGAATGTCGGCGGCGGAGGTGGAACGGCTGGAAGCCTGGATGCAAGCGGCGGAGGTCCCGGCCTGAGCCCGGTCACCGTTGCGCGACATGTGAAGAAATGGTGCCCCCAGCAGGGATCGAACCCGCGACCCCCTGATTACAAATCAGGTGCTCTACCATCTGAGCTATAGAGGCTTGCGGGCTGACATAGCGGCGAAACGGCTTTGGTGCAAGTCCCCGAAACGCGCTCAGGAGCGGGAGGAGCGCGCCATCACGGCCACGGCGACGAGGCTCACGGCGATGACCAGAAGGGCGGCGGGGGCGGCCTCGCCGATCTTTTCCAGGCTCGCGAGGTCATAGGCGCGGGTCGAGAGGGTGTTGAAGTTGAAGGGCCGCAGCATCAGCGTGGCGGGCAGTTCCTTGACGCAATCGACAAAGACCATCAGGAGCGCGGTGCTGACCGAGCCGCGCATCAGGGGCAGATAGACCCGGCTCAGAACCCCGCCCGAGGTTTGGCCCAGGGACCGCGCCGCCATCGGCAGCGAGGGCGAGACCCGGCCGAAAGCCGCATCCACAGCACCTTGCGCGATGCCGAAGAAGCGCACGCCGTAAGCCAGGACCAGCGCCGCCGAGGTACCGGTCAGCAGAAGGCCGGGGTCATGGCCGGTCAGCGCCAGGATGCCATCGGCCAGCCGGTGGTCAAGCGCGGCCAAGGGGATCAGAATGCCCACGGCCAGCACAGCACCCGGGGCGGCATAGCCAAGCGCGGTCAGCGGCAGGACAAATCGCGCCAGCCTGCGCCCGGAGAGCCGCAAGCCATGGACCAGAAAGGTCGCCGCCGCCACTGTCAGCACGGCGGCGAGGCTGCCCACCACCAGCGTATTGACCACCGCCCGCCCGAGCCCCGGCGCAAGCCAGACCTGCGGCTTTTGCACCGCATGGCCCGCCATCACCGCCACCGGCAGCAGGAACCCCATCGCAAAGGGCACGAGGCAGAGGCCAAGCGCCAGCGTCCCGCGCCAGCCGCCCAAGGCCAGGGGCGCCACGGGCCGCACCGCGCGGGACGGCTTGTGAAAGCGCGCGTTGCGCCGGCTGGCGCGCTCGATCAGGATCAGGCCGAGGATCAGGACCAGGATCACCCCGGCCAGCTGCGCCGCCCCGCCGGCATTGTCGCCGTTGAGCCAGGTCGAGAAGACCCCGGTCGTCAGGGTCTGCACCGCGAAATGCTGGACCGCGCCGAAATCGGCCACCGTCTCCATCAGGACCAGCGCCATGCCGACTGCGATGGCGGGTCGCGCCAAGGGCAGGCCGACGCGCCAGAACAGGCCGAAGGGCCCGGCGCCGAGGGCGCGGGCCACCTCGTAGGTGCCGCCCGATTGCTCGCGAAAGGCGGCGCGGGCCAGAAGGTAGACGTAAGGATAATAGGCCGCCGACAGCACGACGATGGCGAAACCCAGCGAATGGACCTCGGGGAAGGCATAGTCCTTGGCCGATTTCCACCCCATGGCCAGCCGTAGACCCACCTGCAAAGGCCCGGAGTAATCGAGGAAATCGACCAAGGCATAGGCCCCGATATAGGCCGGAATCGCCAGCGGAAACAAAAGCGCCTGATCAAGCAACCCGCGGCCCGGAAAGCGGTACATCACGACCAGCCAGGCCGCCCCCGTCCCCATCGCCGCCGCAAGCACGCCCACGCCCCCGGCGAGGATCAGCGTATTGGCCAGGTAGCGCGGCAGGACGGTGGCCATCAGATGCGGCCAGATGTTCTCGGTCGGGTGAAACGCCAGCCAGACCACGGCCAGCACCGGCGCCACCACCACCACCCCGATCGCCAGCGCGCCCAGCGACCACAGGTCGGGCAGGACGATCCGCTGCATGAAAGAAGGCTTTGCCTGAGCGTTTTGCTGGGTCATAACCGGCTGTTAACGGAAACGTGTTTCCCTGTCCAGAAAACCCCGTATATTCACCGCCAAAGAACAAAAGGCCGGGCAGGATATCAGCATGCGGATTGTCTACCACCTTGGTGCGCATTGCACTGATGACGAGCGCCTGCTGCGCTGCCTGTTGAAGAACCGGGGCGCGCTGGCCGCGCAGGGCATCGTGGTGCCGGGGCCGACGCGCTACCGCCACCTGATGCGCGACACGGCCATTGCGCTGAACGGTCAGGCGGCCTCGCCCGATACGCAAAGCATGGTGCTGGACCAGATCATGGAGGAGGACCAGGCCGAGCGGCTGATCCTGTCCTGGGACAATTTCCTGTCCTTTCTGCCCTGGGTCATCGACGGCGGGCTGTACCCGGCGGCGGGCGATCGGACCCGGGCCTTCGCGCAGATCTTCCCGCAGACGGCGGCGGAATTTCACCTTGCGATCCGCAATCCGGCAAGCTTCCTGCCCGCGATCTATGACAAGCAGAAGACCATGAAGGGCGGCAAGCCGCGCTTCGAGGATTTCCTGAAGGGCATCGACCTCTTCACCCTGCGCTGGTCCGAGGTGATCGAGAAGATCCGCGCCCAGAACCCCGCGGCGAGCCTGACCGTCTGGTGCGACGAGGATACGCCGCTGATCTGGCCCGAGGTGCTGCAAGCCGTCGCGGGCCACGCGCCCGGCACCGTGCTGGAGGACGAGAACGACCTTCTGGCCACCCTGATGCCACCCGAGGGGATGAAGCGGATGCAGGCCTATATCGACACCCACCCCGTCACCTCGGTCGCGCTGCGGCGGCGGATCGTTTCGGCCTTCCTCGACAAGTTCGCCCTGCCCGAGAAGATCAATGTCGAGGTCGAGATCCCCGGCTGGACCGCCGAAACGGTGGAGCAGCTGACCCAGGCCTATCTCTCCGACGTGGCCCGGATCGCAGTAATTCCCGGCGTGCGGCTGATCGCGCCCTGACGGGCCCTCCGGCACTGGCGCCCGGCGCAACGCGGCCCGCTGCAAAAGAAAAGGCCGGCCCGAGGGGGCCGACCGGGATGCTTTGGTTCGGGCTGCGGGCCCTCAGCTCATGCCGAGGGCGGCCTTGTAGACCTCGAGCACCGCGTCTTCTTCGGCCAGCTCGTCGGGCTTGCGCTTGCGCAGGGCGAGGATCTTGCGCAGGACCTTGGTGTCATAACCGCGGCCCTTGGCCTCGGCCATCACTTCCTTCAGCTGCTCGGCCAGATCCTTCTTTTCGGATTCGAGCTGTTCGAGACGTTCGATGAACTGGCGGAGTTCGTCGGCGGTGACGGAATAGGCGTCGATGGGAGCGGACATGGGCTTGCCTCGTGCAGGATGTTTGGCGCCCTCCCTATCCCACGGCGCGGGCGGGGTGCAAGACTGGACAGGCGCGCGGGAAGAAGCTAGGCGGCGGGACACCTGATGTGCAACCGAAAGAGGCCCTTGGATGAATGCAGCGATCTTGGCAGGCTTGATCTGGGGCGGCGCCGCCGTGGCCTTGCTGGGCGTGGCGGGTCTGGTGGCCTGCGGTGTGGCCTCGATGCGGGCGCGCGGCATGGCGCCGGACGCGGCCCGCGCGGTGATGCAGAAGGTCGTGGTCTGGAACCTCGCCGCGATGGGGGTCAGCGTGCTGGGGCTGGCAGCCCTGGCGACCGGGCTGGTGCTGCGCTGACCTGCGTTACCCCTGATCGAGGTCGGCGAACTTCTGCCCCTCGCTGATCAGATCGTCCAGCACCTGCGCCACGGCAAAGACCGGGGCGGCGAGCTTGCGCAGATCGGCGCGCAGGACCAGAAGGCCGCGCTGATCGGCGAGGAACATCGGCCCGCCCTGCCAGCGCGGGAAAAGGCCGGACAGCAGCGCCACCGCGTCGATGTCGCAGGGCCTGCGGGCGCGGCCGTCCTGCAGCATCCGCGCGCCTTCCGCCGCCAGCGCCGCAAGGCAGGTCTGCACGATCGGCTGGCCGCCGCGCGGCATGGCCGGCAAATGGCGCAGCGCCCCCGCGCCAAGACCAAAGGCCCGCAGCGCCGCCGCGATTGCCTCGGGCGTCTGGCCCTGCGCCTGCAGCGCCTGTTCGGCATCCTCCAGGGCGAGCCGCAGGCCGAGTTCGATCGGCCCGCCCGGCCCCGCCGTCACCACCCGCCAGCTGAGCCGCCGTCCCAGAGCCACCAGCCGCAGGACCAGATCCGGCGTGGCGGTGGAGTCAAACGACAGTTCGGCCAAGCCCCCCGGCGCCTCGGGCACCGTCAGCCCGGCACCGCAGAGGTCGCCCGACGCCGCCACCGCCCCCATCACCGCGCAGGGCAGATTCTCCGGCAGGGCGGAGATTGGCGTCTCCGCCGGCGTTTCAGTCTCATCCAGGGCGCGGGCAATCTCCTCGGGGGCGAGGAAGACCAGATCCAGACCCGCCAGCGCCTCGGGCGTCCGGGCCGAGGACAGCCGGGCCCAGGCGGCATCGCGCAGATCCTCGGTGATCTGGCCTGCGGCCACGGCCTGATCCTGCTTGGCGGCGATCCGGCCCAGCGTGTCAGCCAGTCGCGGCCGGTCCGCATCGCACAGCGTGACCTTCATCCCGGCGCCCAAAGCCTGCAGCGCCAGATCGGCGGCGGGATCTTCGGCGCCCAGAATGCCCAGAGTCTCGACCACGGGCAGGCTGCGCCCGGCCACCAGCGGCGGCACCTGCAAGGCGCGGCGTTCGGCGAGGAAGGCATGCTGCAGGCCCTTGGCCTGCGGGCTGGCGGCCAGATCCTCAAAAGCGGCGGCCTCCATCGCAAGGCCCATCGCAAAGGGCAGAAGCGCCGAAGCCTCGACACAGTCGATGATGCGGGCCGGGGCCGGCAGCGGATTTGCGGCACCGGGCAGCACCGCGTCGGGCTTCAGCGCGGCGCGGGCGGCGGCGACGGCGGTCTGATGGCCCGGCATGTCGCGCAGCTGAAGGCCCGAGGTCGGGCGCAAAGGCAGCCCTTCCTGCGCCATGGCCAGCGCCGCCTCGCCGAGGTTTTCGGGGACCACGCGGTCGATGAGACCAAGCGCCAGCGCCTCCGGCGCGCGGATCGGCAGGCCGACGAGCAGCAGCCGCAGCGCCTGTTCCGCCCCGATCAGCCGTGGCAGGCGCTGGGTGGTGCCGGCGCCGGGCAGAAGGCCAAGCCCCACCTCGGGCAGGCCCAGCAGGGTCGCGGCATGGGCAATGCGGTAATGCGCGGCCAACGCGAGTTCACAGCCGTCGCCAAGCGCCGAGCCATGCAGCGCCGCGATGACCGGTTTGGGAAAATCCTCGATCCGCAGGCAAAGGCGGGCGAGTTCGGCGCGCCGCGCCGCCTGCCCGGCGTCGCGGATCTCGGCACCGGCGGAAAAGCCGCGCCCCTCGCCGCGCAGGATGACGGCATGAATCTCGGGATCGGCGGCCACCTTGTCGAGCGCCTGCAACAGCGCCTGCTGCAAGGCGCCGGTCAGGGTGTTGACCGGCGGATGCGTCATGACCAGCACGGCGACCGCGCCGATCCGATCCAGCCGCATCACGCCCGCTTCCCCCGCCGTCGCACCATCCGAGGCCAAACCCGTTTCCTGCACCTTGTCCCCCTGCGCCGCTCCGGCTCTGCAAGCGGCCCCCACGCGTAATGCATGGCGGCCCCTTGCCTCCCGGCCTTATTCAAGAGCCAAAGCCCGCGACTTGTCCATGGGTCAAGGGGAGGAAGCGGGCCTTAAATCGGCATGTTGTCAAAGCCCGCTTCGACGCGCGCCTCGCGCTCGCGCTCTGCGGCGTCGGTCTGGGGCTCGGAGGTGCCGCCGAACAGCACGGCCAGACCCTCCATCTCGGCCTTGAGGGCGGCCAGCCCGGCGGCCTCGGCGGCAACCGCCGCTTCGGTCCATTCGCCCATCAGGGCGGCGGCGGCGACAAGCGGAGAGGCATCAGGATGTTTCATGTCGCGTGCTCCTTGCAAAACGGGGTGTAGGGCAGAAGATCAAGCCGCGCCTCGGCGATGCGTTCGCCGCAGATCTGGCACAGGCCGTAGTCGCCGGTCTCGATCCGCCCGAGCGCCGCATGGATGGCGCGCAATTCGGCCTGGGCTTCCAGACCCATGCCCTCCGCCACTTCGTCATCTTCACGTTCGGTGGCAAGCTCCTCCCAATCGGTCTCCTGATGGGAATCGAGGCTTTCAACGATGTCACCGAGCCGGGCCTGAAGTTCGCGGGCCCGGGTCTCCAGCTGGTCTTTGCGTGCGGCGATGGATTTCATGGTCTTCTCCCTGATCAACGGTTCTGCACCAGAACCGACGCGGCGCGCCTTGATTCACATCAAATCAACCGCCATCCGCGTCGGGTGATCTTACACATGCAACGCGAGCGATATATGCTGATCGGCGTTCACCCCGCAGTTTCCCTACAGTGAGGTCTGCCATGCATCCCAGCGTTCAAGCCTTTTTCGACGAGGCCACCAATACCGCGACCTATGTGGTGACGGAACCAGAGGGCAAGGCCTGCGCGATCATCGATTCCGTCCTCGACTTCGACTATGCCTCGGGGCGCACCGACACCCGCGCCGCCGATCAGGTCATCGCCTATATCCGCGCGCAGGGCCTGCGGCTGGAATGGATCCTGGAAACCCATGTCCATGCTGACCACCTGTCGGCCGCGCCCTATCTGCAAGAGGCCTTGGGCGGCAAGCTGGGCATCGGCGACCGGATCACCGTGGTGCAGGAGACCTTCGGCAAGGTCTTCAACGAGGGCACCCGCTTTGCCCGCGACGGCTCGCAGTTCGACCATCTGTTCAAGGATGGCGACAGCGTGATGATCGGCCAGATGCGCTGCGATGCGCTGCACACGCCGGGCCATACCCCGGCCTGCATGACCTTTGTCATCGGGGATGCGGCATTCGTCGGCGATACGCTCTTCATGCCCGACTATGGCACGGCACGCTGCGACTTTCCCGGCGGCTCGGCTGCGGTGATGTATGACAGCATCCAGCGCATCCTGACCCTGCCGGAGGAGACCCGGATCTTCGTCTGCCACGACTACAAGGCGCCGGGCCGCGAGGATTTTGCCTGGGAGACCACGGTGGGCGCCCAGAAGGCACTGAACAAGCATGTCGGCGCCGGCCGCCCCAAGGCCGAGTTCGTCGCGATGCGCGAGGCGCGCGATGCGACCTTGGCCATGCCGCGCCTGATCATCCCCTCCTTGCAAGTCAACATGCGGGCGGGTCAGATGCCCGAACCCGAGGACAACGGCCTGTCCTATCTGAAAGTGCCCCTCAACGGACTTTGACGGCACGGGCTGTGACGGTGCGGGCGTGACGGTGCGGCGCTGCCGCAGGAAGGATGACCACAGGATGATGTATGGGGATTGGCTCTGGGGCTTTGCCGGAGGGCTTTTGATCGGCACGGCCGCCGCGGCCTATTTGCTGCTCAATGGCCGGATCATGGGGATCTCGGGGATCTTCGGCGGGCTGGTCGATGGCAGCGGCTGGGGCGACTGGCGCGGCGCGCTGGCCTTTGTGGCGGGGCTGGTGGCGCTGCCCTGGGCCGTGTCGCGCCTGATGCCTGCGGCCACCCATCTGACCGGCAATCTTTGGGTCATCGTGGCGGGCGGGCTCTTGGTCGGGGTGGGCACCCGGCTCGCCAATGGCTGCACCTCGGGGCATGGGGTCTGCGGCATGGCCCGGCTGTCGTGGCGGTCGATCGTGGCCACCGGGGTCTACCTGCTGGCGGGCGGCCTCACCATGGCGCTGCTGCGCCATGTGCTGGAGGTGCTCTGACATGGCGCGGCTTCTGATCTGCCTGATTTGCGGTGGCGTCTTCGGGTTGGGGCTGCTGATCTCCGGCATGACCGACACCTTGAAGGTGCAGGGCTGGCTCGATGTCTTCGGCGATTGGGATCCGACGCTGGCCTTCGTGCTGGGCGGGGCGATCCTGCCGATGGCGCTGGCCTGGCGGGTGGCGGCGCGGCGCAGGGTCTCGGCCTTGGGCTTTGCCCTGCCCGGCCCGCCCGGAACCGAGATCGGGCCTGACCTGATCCTGGGCTCGCTTCTCTTCGGCGCGGGCTGGGCCCTGGCCGGGCTTTGCCCCGGCCCCGCCCTCGCCTCGCTCGGCTTTGGCGGCGGCGGTGGTCTGGTCTTTCTTCTCGCCATGGCCGCAGGTATGCTCGCCACACCCTTTCTGCGCGCCCGGTTCACGGACGCCCCCACGCTCAGGAGCACCATGGACATTCGCGCCATCACCCCGACCTATGCCGTCTCGCCGCAGATCACCCTGGCCGATCTGCCCGCGATCAAGGCGGCAGGCTTCACCACCGTGATCGACAACCGCCCCGATGGCGAGATCCCGCCCGCCGTCCAGACCGCCGCGATGAAGGCCGCCGCCGAGGCGCTTGGCCTGACCTTCGTGGTCAACCCGGTCCTGCCCGGCGATTTCTCCGACAAGGTGCTGAGCACGCAACGCGCCGCCATCGAGGCCTCCACCGGCCCGGTCTTCGCCTATTGCGCCTCGGGCAACCGCTGTTCCTGCGTCTGGGCGCTGGCCTATGCCGGCACGCGGCCCGCAGACGAACTGATCGGCCTGCCGGCGCGGTACGGCTATAATCTCGAGCCCCTGCGCGACCGGATCGAAGCTGCGGGCGCATAAGCCGCGCGCTTTCCGCCTCTCGATTTTTCGGCGAAAAATCGACTCTGCACCCTCGCCCCGATTTTTCGTCGAAAAATCGCCTCTGCACTCACAACGATTTTTCGCCGAAAAATCGACTCTGGCCTCACGACGATTTTTCGMCGAAAAATCGACCTTGCGCCGGGGATTTGCCCGCGCAGGGTTGACCTCGTTGCGTTGATGCAAGACCCTGTTGCCATAGCAAAATCCTCAACAATTGGAGCGGGCGTGGCAGCAGCGATCGACATTCAGACCTATAGTGACGTTTTGGTGGTACTGGGCACGGCGGGAGTCGTCGTTCCCCTGGCAAGGCGCTGGGGGCTCAGCCCGGTTCTGGGCTATCTGGCAGCAGGGGCCATTCTGGGGCCTCTGGGCCTCGGCTCGCTGATCGCGCAGTTTCCGGTCTTGTACTGGATCACCGTGGTCGATGACCATAACGTCTCGAGCATCGGCGAACTGGGGGTGGTGTTCCTTCTGTTCCTGATCGGGATGGAGCTGTCGTACGAACGCTTGAAAACCATGCGGCGCCTGGTCTTTGGTCTGGGCGGCTTGCAGGTCCTTCTATCAACGCTGGCGATTTCGGCGGTGGCGGCCCTGGCGGGGCTGGCTCCCGGAGTCGCGGTCATCGTCGGCGGCTGTCTGGCGCTGTCCTCCACCGCCATCGTGATCGAGGTTCTTTCGGCACAGGGCCGCCTGTCCGCCGGTTCCGGCCGGGCGAGTTTCGCCGTGCTTCTGGCGCAGGACCTTGCCGTCATCCCGCTTCTGCTGTTCGTGACCATCCTGGCGGGCGGGGCGCATGGTTCGGTGACCATGAGCCTCGTCTATGCGCTGATGAACGCCGCCATCGCGGTGGGCGGCATCGTGCTGGTCGGTCGCCTTGCCTTCCGCCCGATCTTCCGCCTCGTCGCCAGCACCGGCACCGGTGAACTTTTCGTCGCCACCACGCTTTTCGTCATCATCGGCACCGGGGTTGCGGCGGCGCTGGCCGGCATGTCGATGGCGCTCGGCGCCTTTGTGGCGGGCCTGCTGCTCGCCGAGACCGAGTTCCGCAAGGCGATCGAATCCACCATCGGCCCGTTCAAGGGCCTGCTTCTGGGCCTGTTCTTCTTCTCGATCGGCATGAAGATGGACCTGCGCGAGGTCATGGCGCAGCCGCTTTGGCTGCTCGGGGCGGTCGTGGCGCTGATCGGCGTCAAGACCGCGATCCTGACCGGGCTTGGCCGCTACTTCCGCCTGTCCTGGCCCGCAGCCCTGGAAGCCGCCCTGCCCCTTGGCCCCGGCGGCGAGTTCGCCTTCGTCGGCATCGGCATGGCCTCGGCTCTCGGGCTGATCGGGGCGGAGGCGTCCAGTTTCATCCTGACAGTCACCTCGATCACCATGGCGCTGATCCCGGCTCTGGCCTATCTCGGGCGCAGGCTGGCGGTGAAACTGCCCGAAGCCAGGCCCCTCGACCCCGAACTTCTGGTCCGCCCCGAAGTCACCTCCGGCGAGGACGGGCATGGCCACAGCATCGTCATCGGCTATGGCCGCGTCGGTCAGGTGGTCTGCGCCATGCTGGAGGAGCACAACCTTCCCTATATCGCGGTCGACAACGACATGCGCGCCGTGCCCACGCATCGGCGCAATGGCAGCTCGCTCTACTACGGCGACGCCACCGACCCGGTGTTTCTGGAGCATTGCGGTCTGGCCGAGGCCAAGGCGGTCATCGTCACCGTCTCGGTCGCCAAGGAGATCGACGCGATCGTCTCCCATGTCCGCACGCTGCGGCCTGATGTGCTGATCGTCTCGCGCGCCAAGGATGCCTCGCATGCCGAGCATCTTTACACCGTGGGCGTGACCAATGCAGTGCCCGAAACCATCGAGGCGAGCCTGCAGCTGTCCGAGGCGGCCCTGCTGGGGCTGGGGCGGGCGACCGGGCTGGTCATCGCCTCGATCCACGAAAAGCGCGATGTGTTCCGCAAGCAGCTGCAAGAGGCGGCGCGGAGCCGGGCACGGGCCTGACCCAACGGCGGGTCAGAGCAGCGTGATCATCTGACCCGTGTTGGCATCCAGCAGCTGCAAGGCCTCCAGCGCGCCTGCGTCCTTCAGCTGCCAGATTATCGGCCCCTCGGCGCCAAGCCGGATCACCAGATCCGGCGTGGCCTCGTCGCCGAGGCCATGAACCGCCCGGATCTCGACCTGGAAGGCGTCGCGCGTCACCGGAGTGGCGCCGTCAAACACCAGATAGTCCCCCTCGGCCGCCGAAAAGTCGTTGATCACATCCGAGCCGCGGTCGGCGGTGCGGAAGACAAAGCCATCGGCTCCGGCGCCGCCCCACAGCCGGTCGGCGCTGTCGCCGCCGGCGATCAGGTCGTCGCCATCGCCGCCATAGATGAAATCGCCATTGGCCTTGCCGTCGATCACATCATTGTCGGCCCCGCCGTAAAGCACATCGCGCCCGACGCCGCCCAGGATGCGGTCCTGCCCGTCGCCGCCCGAGATGCTGTCATTGCCCGAGCCGCCAAACAGCGTGTCATTCCCCGCCATCCCGTCAATCGCATCGCTGGAGGCGAGGGAATCGATCCGGTCATCGCCCGACAGGCCCTGCATCCGGTCGGCCCGGATGCTGCCCATGGTGAATTTCGCCAGGTCGAATTCCAGCACCAGCGTCTCATGCGCGTTGAGGTATTGCGCCATCTGCCCTGACGCGACCAGCGCCGCGATATCCGCCGGGGTCAGCTTGATCGCCGCATCCGCCTCTTCCCAGGGCTGCAGCCCTGTGACGCCCTTGTAGGCGCCATCCGCCGTGGTGCCATCGACCTGGATCAGCCGCGCCGAGGTGATCTCGTAACGGTCCATATAGGCCGAAAGATCCATCTTCACCCGCATGCCCTGGTCGATCAGCGACGAGACGAAGACCACCGCATGGCCATGGCCGGAAAAGGCGTGGATGTCGAAATTGTCGGAATGGACCGGAACCTCGGTGGCCTTGGTGCCCACCAGATCCTGCGACATGATCTGGAACAGCACGCCCGCCGCCTGCAGCTCGCCATGGTAATCGCCCAGGCTGGTTGCATTGTACATGGTGGACCAGAAATCCAGCTGATCCACCCCGCCCTTGACGAAACTGGTGAACATTTCCAGCATGACGGGAATTTGCTGCAGCCCGTAGTTCGCGCTATCGCGGTAATTGACATTCCATTCGGAATAGATCGTATCCAGATTGTGCCCGGTCAGGCTGGACCATTCCTGCATCATGCTGAGCGAGTAACCAATCGAATTGGCGATATTGGTATAGGTGTGGTAATTCTCCTCACCGGGGTTCTTGCCCTCCCAGTAGTAGAAATGGTCGGTCACGGCGGTGATGGCCGACAGTTCCTCGGCGTCGAACTGGGCCATGACGGTGTGGTTGCGCGAGGCGAGATCGGTCAGCGAGAAGGTCCCGCCCGCGCTTTGGCCCCAGACCTGGACGGCGACCTCCGGCTTGGTGGCGTCGTGGCCGGGATGGGCATTAAAGTATTTCTCGATCTCCTGATGGACGATCAGGCCGACGGCGCTGGCGACCTTGCCATATTCCGAAGCGAGCATGAAGGTCGCGTATTCATTGCCAAGTTCAAAGGTTTCAATGCCTTCCGGCCCGGCCTTTTCCAGCAGGTGGTGAACGTAATCGCGCACGAGTCCGGCCTTGGACACATCGAAATCCCGCACGCCGATGCGGCCTTCGGTCAGAAGCTGGGCTACCGGCAGGTTGATCGTGGCCTTGGTCTGGGTGGCGGCGCAGTAGTCCAGAAAGGCATCCGGCGTGATCAGTTGCAGGATGTTGCCATTGGCCGCGACGGCCGAGGTCGCGTTGGGAGCGGCATAGTCGAACAGTTGTTCGGACATGGTGCCACCCGGAAAGCGGACGGAATGCGAGCCCACCGCACTCTGGATCTCGTCGAACTTCTCCCAGGGCTGGGAGCCGAAGCGTTCATAACCCAGGACGATGTTCATCCCGAAATGCGCCGCGGTGATTTCGCTGCCTTTGCCCGCAAGCGGGGCGACGATGATCGAGTCGGTGATGGTCATGGCTGCACCCGTCGGTCTGGTTCGACAGGGGCCAATCTCGATCAGCGGCCCGCGGAGGGCGTGGCGCAATTGTGGCGGGGATCCGGCTTAAATCTAGATTTGAGACGATCTCCATTTGCTGCGTGTTTTAGGAATTAATATTCTCGGAGTGGTTTATTAAAATAGGCGCAAATATCCGTGGCGCGGGGGAAGCGGGGCGCTTGACGCAGACAAGAGGACCTTTCCCACGCCCTTCCGGACCCGGGCAATTTCTGGCATGCTGGCGCAGGAAATGCCGCGATGCGGCAAGGCGAAAGGATGCGAGGCGGCAGATGTCCTGGCTTTCACGACTGGCCGAGCGCCAGATCCTCAAGGCGCGGATGACGGGCGGTCTTTCCGGGCTGCAAGGCGAGGGCAAACCCCTGCCCGAGCGCCCCGGCGACGCCTTCGTCAGCCCCGGCGACGCGGTGGGCTTTCGCATCATGGCGGAAGCCGGCGTGCTGCCCGAGGAGATCACGCTGAAGAAACAGGCCGCGGCCCTGCGCGCCCATCTGGCGACCCTGACCGACGCAGCCGAACGCAAGGCCGCGATGGCCGCCCTCGCCCAGACCGAAATGCGCCAGGCCATCGCCGAGGAATCGCGCCGCCGGTTCCTGAAGGGTTAGGCGGCTGCCCGCAGCCACAGGAAAGGTCCCGAAGATGGGCAGATTGCCCATCCTACCGGCCAGCGTCAGCACCGGTCGCTGAGGGCGCGAAATCCTCTGACCGTTTGCGACAGGCGCCGGCATTGGCTGGTAGGATGGGCAATCTGCCCATCTTCCTGGATCAGGTCCCCCGCGGTGCCGGCCTCGAAGGACGGTCCCTTTGCCACGCTTCGCCCCCTTGCGCTTGGGCGCGGCACGCGGTTCAACTGGGCCAAACGCAAGGACGCCCAGATGACCCAACTCACGCCGCTCAATCCCGCCATGGCCGCCACCGATCCGCCGCCCGTCATGGAAGCCCGGCGCTGGATCGCGGGGCTGACCTTTCCGGCCGACCGCCCCTTGATCAATGTGAGCCAGGCCGCTCCGGTGGACCTGCCGCCGCTGGCCCTGCGTCAGGCGATTGCCGAGGCGGCGCTGAACGATCCGAACGCCCATCTTTACGGCCCAGTCCTCGGCCTGCCGGCGCTGCGGGCCGAGATCGCCAGCCAGTGGAGCCTCGGCTACGGCGGTCAGGTGGCGCCGGAACAGGTGGCCATCACCCAGGGCTGCAACCAGGCCTTCTGCGCGGTGCTCTCCACCCTCGCCGGGGCGGGGGATGAGGTGATCCTGCCGACGCCCTGGTATTTCAACCACAAGATGTGGCTCGACATGGCGGGCATCGGGGCGGTGCCGCTCGCCACCGGGCCGGGCCTGATCCCCGAGGCCGACAAGGCCGCCACCCTCATCACCGACAGGACCCGCGCCATCGTCCTCGTCTCGCCCAACAATCCGGGCGGGGTGGAATATCCGGCCGAGACGCTGGCCGCCTTCCGCGACCTCGCCCGCGCCCGGGGCATCGCGCTGATCGTGGACGAGACCTACCGCGATTTCGACAGCCGCAGCGGTCGGCCGCATGACCTTTTCGCCGATCCTGATTGGGCCGATACGCTGATCCAGCTCTACTCCTTCTCCAAGGCCTACCGGCTGACCGGGCACCGGGTCGGCTCCATCGTGGCCTCTGCCGCCCGGCTGGCCGAGGTCGAGAAATTCCTCGACACCGTGGCGATCTGCCCAAGCCAGCTCGGCCAGATCGCGGCGCTTTGGGGGATGCGCAACCTGGCCCAATGGGTGGCGGGCGAGCGGGACGAGATCCTGGCCCGCCGCGCCGCCATGGTGGAAGGCTTCCACGCCCTGCCCGGCTGGAAGCTGCTGGGCTGCGGCGCCTATTTCGCCTATGTCGAACATCCCTTTGCCCTGACCTCGACCGAGGTCTGCAAGGCGGCGGTCACCAAGGCCTCGGTCCTGATGCTGCCCGGTTCGATGTTCCAGCCCGAGGGCGCGCCCGAAGGCCAGCGCCAGATCCGCATCGCCTTCGCCAATGTCGACCGCGACGGCATTGCCGAACTGTTCCGCAGGCTTGCCGCCTTCCAGCCCTGAGCACCGCACACCTTCCGTCGCCAGCCCGGGGGGGTGCTCTGCCCTTGCCCCCTCCGGCGCTTTCAGCTTAAACCCGTGCTACTTTGCAAAGGACGCCGGACATGGCCAAAAGCCCAACGCCCAAAGACGACCACGAGATCACCCCGCGCAAGAAGTCGCGCGTCGGCACCAGCGTGCTGGCTTTCGTCATGCTGGGCATGATCGTCATCGGTCTGGGCGGCTATGGGGTGACCAACTTTGGCCATTCGGTCGATGCGGTGGCCTCGGTCGGCAAGGCCGAGATCACGACGACCGACTATGGCCGCGCGCTGCAAAACCAGATCCGCCAGTTCAGCCAGCAGTTCGGCCAGCAGCTGACCTTCAAGGAGGCGCAGATCTTCGGCATCGACCAGCAGGTCCTGCAGGGTCTGATCTCGAACGCTGCACTGGACAACGAGGCGATGCGCCTCGGGCTTTCGGCGGGCGACCGCGAGGTGGCGCAGAAAGTCGCCGCCACCAAGGCTTTCTTCGACGTGACCGGCAAGTTCGACCGCACCGTCTATACCCAGCTTCTGCAGCAGAACGGCGTCACCGTGAAGGATTTCGAGACCGGGATGCGCCGCGATCTGGCGCGTCAGGTCCTGCAGGCCGCCATCGTCGGCGGCGTGGTGACCCCGCAGGCGCTGACCGACACGATCTATGCCTATCAGGGCGAGACCCGCGGTTTCACCCTGCTGCAGCTGACCGAAGCAAGCCTGCCGCAAAAGCTGCCGGCGCCGACCGAGGATGAGCTGAAGGCCTATTACACCGCCCATATCGCCGACTTCACCCGGCCCGAAGCCAAGCGCGTCTCCTATGCGATCCTGGAACCCGCCGATATCGCCAAGGACCAGAAAGTGGCCGAGGCCGATATCAAGGCTGCCTATGATGCCGCAGCCGACACCTACAATGTGCCGGAAAAGCGGCTGGTCGAACGGCTGGTCTATCCTTCGGAAGACGCGGCCAAGGCCGCCAAGGCCAAGCTTGACGCCGGCACCTCCTTTGAGGATCTGGTGAAAGAGCGCGGCCTCGCGCTGACCGATATCGACCTGGGCGATGTGACGGCGGCTGAACTCGGCGCTGCGGGCAAGGATGTCTTCGCCCTGACCGCGCCGGGTGTCGTCGGGCCGCTGCCCTCCGACCTCGGGCCGGCGCTTTACCGGATGAACGCGATCCTGCCGGCGCAGGCCACCACGCTGGAACAGGCGCATGACAAGCTGATGGGCGATCTGCAGCTGAAGGCAGCGGGCAAGGCGATTTCTGACAAGTATGAAGCGGTCAGTGACCTTCTGGCCGGCGGCTCCTCGGTCGCCGAGGTGGCCAAGGATCAGGGCATGACCGCCGGGACCACCGATTTTGCCAAGGGCGCCGATGACAATGCCCCGCTGACCGCCGATCCGGCCTTCGTCAAGGCCGTGACCGGGATGCAGCCGGGCGATTTCCCGCAGGCGATCGGTCTGGCCGATGGCGGGCTGGCCGTGGTGCAAGTGACCGAAGCCGTCCCCCCGACGCCCGTGCCCTTCGAGAAGGCGCATGACAAGGTCGCCACTGCCTTCCACGCCGAGGCTTTGGCCAAGGCGCTTGGCGCGCTGGCCGATGCCGATCTGACCGCCGTCAAGGGTGGCGCCGACCTCGGCACTCTGGGGATCACCGACCGCGTCGCCTCCACCACCCGGTCCGGCACGCCCGACGGCATCCCGGCCGAGGCGATTGCGATGGCTTTCACCCTCAAGCCCGGCGAGGTCGCCAAGATCGACGGCAAGGGCCTGGTCGCGGTGATCCGTCTGGACAGCGTGACCCCGGCCGACACGGCGGGCGACGCGGCCAAGGCCGCCGAGGCCAAGCTTGCGACCCAGGCCGCCCAGTCGATCGCCCAGGATGCCTATGACATCTTCGCCGCAGCCATGACGACGCAGGGCGGCTTGACCATTGACCAGGCGGCGATTGCCGCCGTGCAGGCGCGGATGAACTGACCATGAAGCTCGACCCCGGTTATGCGGAATTTGAAGCGGGCTGGGCCCAGGGGCGCAATCAGGTCGTCTCGGCCCGGCTCGCGGCCGATCTCGACACGCCCGTCTCCCTGATGATGAAGCTGGCCGAGGCGCGCACCGACACCTTCATGCTGGAAAGTGTGACCGGGGGTGAAATTCGCGGCCGCTATTCGGTGGTGGGGATGAAGCCCGACCTGATCTGGCAATGTCACGGCGACAAGGCCCGCATCAACCGCACCGCCCGCTTTGATGCGACAAGCTTTGTCGAGGAAGACC
The DNA here is from genome assembly GCF_056403335.1 of Rhodobacter sp. P2_H5. Lineage (NCBI taxonomy): Bacteria > Pseudomonadati > Pseudomonadota > Alphaproteobacteria > Rhodobacterales > Rhodobacter > Rhodobacter sp. P2_H5. Next base: position 229,450 of record NZ_JBFUFS010000008.1, read on the forward strand.
TCGCCCCGCTCGCCAGCCTGCGCGCGCTGATCGCCGAAAGCCGGATCGAGCTGCCCGAGGGCCTGCCGCCGATCGCCGCCGGCCTCTTCGGCTATCTCGGCTATGACATGATCCGCCTGGTCGAGAACCTGCCCGATGTGAACCCCGACCCGCTCGGCCTGCCCGATGCCGTCCTGCTGCGCCCCTCGATCGTGGCCGTGCTCGACGGGGTGAAGGGCGAGGTGACCGTGGTCGCCCCGGCTTTCGTGGCCTCCGGCCTCTCGGCCCGCGCGGCCTATGCCCAGGCCGCCGAACGCGTGATGGACGCGCTGCGCGATCTGGACCGCGCCCCTCCCGCGCAGCGCGATCTGGGCGAGGCCGCCCCTGTCGGCGAGGCACAGTCCAACTTCACCCACGAAGGCTACAAGGCCGCGGTCGAGAAGGCCAAGGACTACATCCGCGCCGGCGACATCTTCCAGGTGGTGCCAAGCCAGCGCTGGACCCAAAGCTTCACCCTGCCGCCCTTCGCCTTCTACCGCAGCCTGCGGCGCACCAACCCCTCGCCCTTCATGTTCTTCTTCAACTTCGGCGGCTTCCAGGTCGTGGGCGCCAGCCCCGAAATCCTCGTCCGCCTGCGCGAAGGCGAAGTGACGATCAGGCCCATCGCCGGCACCCGCAAGCGCGGGGCCACGCCGGAAGAGGACCGCGCGCTGGAGGCCGATCTTCTCGCCGACCAGAAGGAACTGGCCGAACACCTGATGCTGTTGGACCTCGGCCGCAATGACGTGGGCCGGGTGGCCAAGATCGGCACCGTGCGCCCGACCGAGAAATTCATCGTCGAACGCTATTCCCATGTCATGCACATCGTCTCCAACGTGGTGGGCGAGATCGCCGAAGGCCAGGACGCGTTGTCGGCCCTCCTCGCCGGCATGCCCGCCGGCACCGTCTCGGGTGCACCCAAGGTGCGGGCGATGGAGATCATCGACGAGCTGGAACCCGAAAAGCGCGGCGTCTATGGCGGCGGCATCGGCTATTTCGCAGCCAATGGCGAGATGGACTTCTGCATCGCCCTGCGCACCGCGGTGCTGAAGGACGAGAAGCTTTACATCCAGTCCGGCGGCGGCGTGGTCTATGACAGCGACCCCGAAGCGGAATATCAGGAAACCGTCAACAAATCCAAAGCCCTGCGCCGCGCGGCCGAAGACGCCGGCACTTTCGCAAGACGCGGCAACGCATAAGGGAAGATGGGCAAATTGCCCATCCTACTCCCCGAATAGGTTCTGCAGAGGTAAGGCTCTTGCCCTCTGCCATAAGAGCCTCCGGCGGGAGTATTTGAGCAAATCGCAAAGACAGCGCCACGCGACCTGCGGGCCCTGTACCTCACCCCCAATTTGCCCTTTGCTCAAATACTCCCCCCGGAGGGATTGCCCGAGCCGGTTGGCGCGCAGCGCCAGAGGCGAGACAAAAGGAATGCGCGCAAAGCGCGCGCCTTTGACCAACAGCTCAGCCAGGGCGGCGCAGCACAGGTTTTGCGCTACTTGCGGGCCATCACGGCCGTGACCGGGGCCAGCGCCACCGTCGCGGCCTTGCCCTCAATCGTCCATTGCAGGATCGCCGCCACCGTGTCGGGGCGGGTGTCGCCGATCACCACCACCGCCCCCTCCTGGGCCGCCTTGAAGGCCGCGCGGTCGAGATAGCGGCGCATGATGGGCTGGCTTTCGCCCGCCCCGTCCAGCTTGCGGAAGATCACCGCCGCCGGCAAGCCATCGCGCCGCGCGATCTGGTCCGCCGCATTCAGCCCCCGGTCATAGGTCACGAGGCCCCGGCCCTGATCGGCGATCACCGGCAGCACCAGACCCGACAGCGCGCGGTTGTCCTGAAAGCCCAGCGTCGCCTCGTCGATCACGCCCACCGTTTCGGGCAGGATGTCCTGCAGGGTCTGGAAGGTCTGTTCCACATCCCCCGCCGTGGCCCCCGCCGGGATGCCATTGGCCAGCATCAGCACCTCCTGCCCTTCGGCGCGATAGGCCGCCTCGGCCTCCCGCGCATCCTGGGCCAGGGGGTCCACCACGAATGTCACCGGGAAAGGCAGCCGGGCCAGTTCGCCGCGATCCATCCCCGCCGCACCGACATCCTGCAGAAGGATGACGAACAGCGGCTTGCCCCCGGCCCCCTCGAAACGGCGCGCGTATTTGCGCAGCGGGCTGTCGTCCGCGGCCTGCGCCCCGGCCTGATCCTTCGGCGCATCGCCCACATGCGGCAGCGTATTGGTCGCAACCCCGGGAACCGAGCCGATCGGCGCCACCGGCTTCAGCAGACTGGTCTCCGGATCCTGCGCCCCGGCAACCGGCCCCGCCGGCTTGCCCGGCATCTGCGACACCTCCGGCGTGAAGACGCGCGGCGCCAGCGGCGCTTGGGCCGCCGGGGCGGCATCGCTCGCACCGGGCTCCGCCACCGGCGCCGGCAGACCCG
>NZ_JBFUFS010000009.1:0-180224 GCF_056403335.1 Rhodobacter sp. P2_H5
CCATCTGGGGCGGGCGACCCGCCATCAGACGCAGCCTCTACCTGGCCGGCCTCATCGCCTCACGCCACGATCCGAACATCAAAGCCTTCAGAGCACGACTCGCCGCCGCCGGAAAACCGACAAAAGTCGCCATCATCGCCTGCGCAAGAAAACTCCTGACAATTCTCAACGCAATGGTCAAAACAGGCAAAGACTACAACCAAACCAAAGCCTGAAAGACAGTTGCTACCGGCCAGCCGCGCTTTGCGTCTTCATCCAGACAGAAATATCCTCGGGAAGGTCCGGAAGGGCGGAACGCCCGTCCGGCGGGGTGGCGAGGAGGGGCTGGCCCCTCCCGGCCCGAGCCGATGGCTCCCAAAGGGAGCCTGAGAAGCGGGCCACCCTGACCCCCGCCCAAACCCCTCAGACCGGGATCAGACAGACAGCCACCCGCCGCCCCTCGCCCAGCAACACATTATAAGTCCGCGCCGCGGCGGGGGAGTTCATCACCTCGACCCCGATCCCCGCCTCTTCCAGCGCGTTGCGAAAATCCGCCGGCGCATGGGCAATCTCGGCCCCGGTGCCGAGGATCAGCACGTCGATCTTGTCCTTCAGCGTCAAGGGCGTCGCCCAATCCGTCAGCCCGTCCCAGGGCCGCGTGTCCCAGGGCGTCACGAGGCAAGCGCCGCGGATCAGATGGGTGCCGACCCGGAAGAAACCCGGCCCATAACCCTCGATGGCCAGGGCCGTGCCATAGCTGATCTCGGTGAAGCGGATGTCAACCATGGCTGCCTCAGGCGTCGATATTGGCGAATTCGTGGTCCGCACCCTTGCCGGTGTTCTTGGGCTTGTCCGAGCGGTCCAGACCGAGGAACAGCACCAGGTTCTTGGCCACGAAGACCGAGGAATAGGTCCCCAACAGAATACCGATGAAAATCGCGAAGGAGAAGCCGCGGATCACGTCGCCACCCAGTGCCAGCATCGACCCCACCGCCAGAAGCGTGGTCAGCGAGGTGGCAAGCGTCCGGGTCAGCGTCTCGTTGACCGACAGGTTCATCACCTCTTTCAGGGGCATCGTCTTGTACTTGATCAGGTTTTCGCGCAACCGGTCAAACACCACCACGGTGTCGTTGATCGAATAGCCGAGGATGGTCAGCAAGGCCGCCACGATGGTCAGATCGAACTTGATCTGGAACACCGCGAAAATCCCCACCGTGATGAAGACGTCATGCAACAGCGCCAAGACTCCGCCCAGGGCGAACTGCCATTCGAAGCGCAGCCAGATATAGGCCAGGATCCCGAAGGAGGTGGCCGCCAGCGCCTTGATCGAGGACCAGACCAGTTCGGACGACACTTTCGGCCCCACCGTCTCCATCGAGACGATCTTCAGATTCGGGTCCATCGCGGTCAGCGCGGTCTGCACCGATTTCAGCCCCTCGTCGCTGATCTGCTCCTGACCCTTGGGGGCCGAAAGCCGGATCGCGGCCACATGCTGATCGGCGCGGAACGAGGGGTCGAAGACCTCGTTGATCGCCACATCCCCCAGCCCCAGCTTGTCGAGGGTCGAGCGGTAGAGCGCCGTGTCGATCACCGTGGTCGAATCCGTGCGCAGCGTGGTGCCGCCCTTGAAGTCGATGCCGAAGTTCAGCCCCATGACGCCCCAGGCGACAAAGGACAGCACCATCAGCAGCATCGAGCCGCCAAAAGTCAGCCATTGGTGTTTGAAGAAGTCGAACGTCGTATGTTCGGCAGCCAGTCTCAGACGCCATGCCATGGTTATATCCTCACACGATCAGGGTCTTGGGCTTGCGCCAGTTATACCAGGCCTGGATGATCAGCCGCGTCACGAAAAGCGCGGTGAAGACCGAGGTCACGATGCCGATGCCCAACGCCACGGCAAAGCCGCGCACCGGACCTGCGCCGAAGAAATAGAGCACGATCGCGGTGATCAACGTGGTGACGTTGGCGTCCACGATGGCCGACATTGCCCGCTCATAACCGATCTCGATGGCGCGGGCGGCGGTCTTGGCGTGGCGCAGTTCCTCGCGGATCCGCTCGTAGACCAGCACGTTGGCGTCAACCGCCGTGCCGATGGTCAGCACCAGACCGGCGATCCCCGGCAGGGTCAGCGTACCGCCGATCATCGACAGGATGCCGAAGATCACGCCCATGTTCAGCACCAGCGCGATATTGGCGAAAAGCCCGAAGATGCCATAGCTCGCCAGCATGAAGAGGCCGACAGCGCACATCCCGACAATCGCGGCGATCTTGCCGGCGTCGATCGAATCCTGACCGAGTTCCGGGCCAACGGTGCGCTCTTCCAGGAAGGACATCTCGGCCGGCAGGGCGCCGGCGCGCAACAGGACCGCAAGGCTCGTCGCATTCTCGACCGTGAAATTGCCGGTGATGATGCCGGAACCGCCGGTGATCGCGGTCTGGATGGTCGGCGCCGAAATCACCTGCTTGTCCAGCACGATAGCGAAGGGTTGGCCGACATGCGCCCCGGTATATTCGCCGAACTTGCGCGCGCCTGAAGTGTCAAAGCGGAAGCTGACGGCGGGCCGGCCGTTCTGGTCGAAGGAGGGCTGCGCATCGACAAGGTTATCCCCGGTCACGACCGGCAATTCCTCGACCGTGTAATAAAGCCCCGGCCGGTCGGACGCCGGCAAAAGCAGGTTACCCGGGCCCGGATTGGCGGTCTTGTCCGCCGTCTGGCCGATCACCGTGTTGAAGGTCAGCTTGGCCGTGGTGCCGATGATCGCCTTCAGCTCCTCGGCCGAGCCGACGCCCGGCACTTCGATCAGGATGCGGTCCGCGCCCTGCCGCTGGATCGAGGGTTCCCGCGTCCCCGCCGCATCAACCCGGCGCCGGATGATCTCAAGGCTTTGCTGCATGGTCCGGTTGTCGGTCGCGGCCTTTTCGGCATCCGACAGGGTGATGACGATGTCCTGGCCATCGGCCGTGACATTCATGTCCTTCTGCCCGGCCCCGGTCAGGCTGACCACGTTGGAGGTCAGGCCCTGAATCTTGGCCACCGCCGCCTGCACGCCATCGGCATTGGTGATCGCAATGCGCAGGGTGCCATCCGGCGACGGCTGGCGCTTGACCGGGCCGGTCGCGTCGCGGATGTCCTTCAGGGCATCGCGGGCGTCGGGCCAGAAGGCATCCAGGCGCTGTTTATAGACATCGGCCAGCTTGACCTCGGCCAGAAGATGCGCGCCGCCGCGCAGATCGAGGCCAAGGTTGACCAAGGCCGAGGGCGCCCAGGAGGGCCACTGATCCACCGCCGCCTGCTGCTCTGCCGTGGCAGTCCCGCCCGCTTTCGCAATCGCGGTCAGCGCGTCGTTATGGGTTTCAACCCGGCTGTAAAACAGGTTCGGCGCCGCCATGATCAGGCCGATCAGAACGACCGCCCAGATCAGCAGGCGCTTCCAGAGGGGAGTGGTCAGTTGCATGTCGCTCTCAGGAGGTCGCGGGTTCGGTCTTGGACATCACTTGCGTGATCGTGTGCTTGGCCACCTTGACCTTGACGCCATCGGCGATCTCGACCTCCAGCACGCCATCGTCACCCACCTTGGTGACCTTGCCGATGATGCCGCCACCGGTCAGCACCTGATCGCCGCGCCGCACGCCCTCGATCATCGCCTTGAGGTCCTTCATCTTCTTTTGCTGCGGACGGATCAGCAGAAAATACATGATCCCGAAGATCAGGACGAGGGGCAGGAAAGAGGTAATCGCAGAGCCGGCGCCAGCGGCACCCGCAGTCTGAGCATAAGCGGCAGTCACGAACATCGGTCGTCCTTTCGGTCAGGCCATCAGGGCCAGTCAGCTGGCCAAGGGAATTGGTCCGAGGCAGAGGCCCACCCCGGAATTTCGCCGCACCCTACAGACGGGGGGGCGGATGCGCAAGGCAAGCCACAGGTCAGCGCGCAGACCCGTGATCACTGCATCCAATGCTAATTCGGCACCCGACTGGCGGGTTTCAACCCCGCGCCGCCATTACCGGCGCCTGAAGGGTCCTTCACCCCGCCGCAGGCCGCCGCGCCGTCACGATCAGCGCCTGCATCGGCCGGGCCAGCGGTCCGGGGCCAAAGCGGCGCACCAAAGCCTCCGCGACCTCTGCCGTCACCTCTCCCAACCGGCCCGGCGCACGGGCCTCGATCTCGGGGCGCATCGGCGTGCCCTGACAGATCGCCGTGGCCGCCGCCATCGCGTCTGGCGCGGTCGAGATGCGGTCCACCGTCTCGACCTCGATCGCATCGAAGCCCGCCGCCCGCAGATCGTCGCCGATCCGGGCCGCGTCGTGGTAGCCATGCGGGATGCGTGCGATGAAATCCGGCGGGCTTGCCGGAAAGATCTCGGCCAGGGCGGTCAGCACCGCCTCGGTGATGATATTGTGCGAGAGCGGCCCCCAGACCGTCATCACGAAGCTGCCGCCCGGGTGCAGGACCCGCAGGGCCTCGGCAAAGCCCCTGACCTTGTCGGGAAAGAACATGGCGCCAAACTGGCAGATCACCACGTCAAAGGCCGCATCGGGTTCGGCAAGCGCCAGCGCATCGGCCGCCTGCCAGACCAGCCGGCGGTCGGCCGGCTGCAGACTGCGCGCCACCTCCAGCATCGCGGGGTTGAGGTCGGTGACCAGATAGCGCGCCTCCGGCCCCAGAAGGGGGGCAAGCGCCCGCGGCACCACCCCGCTGCCCGCCGCCGTCTCCAAGACCGCCGAGGGGTGCAGCGCCGCCACCCGCCGCGCCACCTCCTCGGCATAGGGGGTGAAGAGCATCGGCACCATCAGCGTGTTGTAAAGCTCGGGGATCGCCCCGGCAAAGACCGTATCCGTCGCCCGACCCACCCCAGCTTCCACCATGACGCCCTCCCCGATGGCAAGGCCGCATCATGCGCCTGCAACAACCGGCCACCAAGCAAATTCGCCAAGTCTCCTTGAGCGGCAACCGGGACGCAAAACCTAATCAAAGATTAACATATTTAATATTGTCGTTATTTATCATATGTTTATCTCAGATTGCACGCGTGCAATCCCGCGATTTCACACCCTTTCCCTGAAAGCGCAAATCAGGCATAACCGCGCCCACGACTTGAACCCAGAGGCCCCAAAATGCACGACATCCGCGCCATCCGTGAAAACCCCGCCGCTTTCGACGCGGCCCTGTCGCGTCGCGGACTGTCCGGCCTCTCGTCCGAGATCCTGGCCCTTGACGAGGCCCGCCGCGCCAAGATCCTCGCCGCCGAAACCGCCACCGCCGAGCAGAACCGCGCCTCCAAAGAGGTCGGCGCCGCCAAGGCCCGCGGCGACAACGCCGAATTCGAACGCCTGCGCGCCCTCGTCGCCGAGAAGAAGGCCGAGATCCAGCGCCTGACCGAAGAGGCCGCCGCCGAGGACACCCGCCTGCGCGACATGCTGATGGGCATCCCCAACCTGCCCCTGGACGAAGTGCCCGAGGGCCGCGACGAGGCCGACAATGTCGAAATCCACCGCTGGGGCAACCCCCGCAACTTCGACTTCACCCCGAAGGAACATTTCGACATCCCCGGCGTGAAGCCCGGCATGGATTTTGAGACCGCCGCCAAACTCTCCGGCAGCCGCTTCGTGGTCCTGAAGGGCGCCGTGACCCGCGTCCACCGGGCGCTGGCCCAGATGATGCTCGACACCCATGTCGAAGAACACGGGCTGCAGGAAACCTGGACCCCGGTTCTGGTCAAGGAAGAGGCAATGTACGGCACCAACCAGCTGCCGAAATTCGCCGAGGACAGCTACCAGACCACCAATGGCTGGTGGCTGATCCCGACCGCGGAAGTCACCCTCACCAACACCGTCTCGGGCGAGATCGTCGAAGAGGCGCAACTGCCGATCCGGATGACCGCCCATACCCAGTGCTTCCGCTCCGAAGCCGGCTCCTCGGGCAAGGACACCACGGGCATGCTGCGCCAACACCAGTTCGAAAAGGTCGAAATGGTGACGATCTGCACCCCGGAAACCGCGCTGGCCGAACACGACCGGATGACCAATTGCGCGCAAGCCATCCTCGAAAAGCTCGGCCTGCCCTACCGCACCATCGTGCTTTGCACCGGCGACATGGGCTTCGGCGCGCAAAAGACCCATGACCTTGAGGTCTGGCTGCCCGGCCAACAGAAATACCGCGAGATTTCCTCGGTCTCGACCTGCGGCGCCTTCCAGGCGCGCCGGATGAACGCCCGCTTCCGCCCGACCGCCGGCGGCAAGCCGGAATATCTGGCCACGCTCAACGGCTCCGGCCTTGCCGTCGGCCGCTGCCTGATCGCGGTGCTGGAGAACGGCCAGCAGGCCGATGGCTCGGTCGACCTGCCCGCAGCGCTCCACCCCTACCTCGGCGGCAAGACCCGGATCACCGCCGAAGGCGCCCTGTCCTGAGCCCAAAAGGGGGGCTGTCTGCCCCCCTCGCGCTGACGCGCTCACCCCCCGAGAGTATTTGTACAGAGGGCAAGGGCAAAAGGTCTGGGCCCAAGAGTCCCGCCCCCCTTGCGCTTTGCCCCAATACTCCTGCCGGAGGCCCTTGACCTGAAGCCGGTTGGCCGCAGGCCAGAGGCGAGGATAAGTCTTGCGCCGCAGGCGCGCCTTTGGATCAGGTCCAGTCCAGCACGACCTTGCCGGAAAGACCCGAACGCATCGTCTCGAACCCGGTGACAAAATCGGCCGCCTTGAAGCGGTGGGTGATCACCTTACGCACGTCGAGGCCGTTTTCCAGCATCGCGATCATCTTGTACCAGGTCTCGAAAATCTCGCGGCCATAGACGCCCTTGATCGTGATCGCCTTGAAGACGATCCGGCTCCAGTCCACCGGCGATTTGCCGGGCGGAATCCCCAGCATCGCGATCTTGCCGCCCATCACCAGGCTTTCGATCATCTGGTCCAGCGCCTGCTGGTTGCCCGACATCTCCATCCCGATGTCAAAGCCCTGCGCCATCTTGAGGCGGCCTTGCACCTCGCGCAGGTCTTCCTTCGCGACGTTCACCGGGGTCACGTCGGCCACTTGCGCCGCCAGTTCCAGCCGGGCCGGGTTCACGTCGGTGATCACCACATGCCGGGCGCCGACATGCCGCGCTACCGCCGCCGCCATGATGCCGATGGGGCCTGCCCCGGTGATCAGGACATCCTCGCCCACCAGATCGAAGGACAGCGCGGTGTGGACCGCATTGCCCAACGGGTCGAGGATCGCGCCGATGTCGTCGTCAATCGCATCGGGCAAGGGCACGACGTTGAAGGCGGGCAGGCGCAGATATTCCGCGAAGGCGCCGGGTTCGTTCACCCCGATGCCGCGCGTCGCGGGGTCAAGGTGGAAGCGCCCGGCCCGCGATTGGCGCGAGAGCTTGCCGATCAGGTGCCCCTCGCCCGAGCAGCGCTGGCCGATCTCCAGCCCCTCGACCAAGGCGCCCTTGGCCACGATCTCGCCGGCGAATTCGTGCCCGGTGACCAGACCCACCGGCACCGTCTTGGCCGCCCATTCGTCCCAGTTCCAGATATGGATATCAGTGCCGCAGATCCCGGTTTTCTTCACCTTGATCAGCACATCCTCCGGCCCGATATCCGGAACCGGGCGATCTTCCGCCCAAAGCCCCACCTCTGCCTTGGATTTGACCAGAGCCTTCATCACAGCACCCCCACAGCGCGGCCCGCTGCCGCAAAAGCATCCAAGCCGAAATCCAGATCCGCCCGCGTCAGCGCGGCGTTCATCTGCGTCCTGATCCGCGCGAGGCCACGCGGCACCACCGGGAAGAAGAAGGCCGAGACCATGACCCCGCGTGCATCCAGCGCCTTGGCGAAGTCCTGCGCCAAGGGCGCCTCGCCGATCATCACCGGCACGATCGGATGGCTGCCCGGCAGCAGGCGGAAGCCGGCAGCCTCCAGCCCCGCGCGCCAGTACTGCGCGTTCTCGGTCAGGCGGGCGCGAAGATCATCAGCGCCCTCGACGATATCCAGCGCCGCCAGCGCCGCCGCCACCACCGCGGGCGGCAGGGCGTTGGAGAAGAGATAGGGTCGCGCCCGCTGGCGCAACAGGTCGATCACCGGCTGCGGTCCGGCGATATAGCCGCCGAGCGCGCCCCCCAAGGCCTTGCCGAAGGTGCCGGTCAGGATATCCACCTTGACCCCGGCCCGCGCCGGGGTGCCCCTGCCCTGCGGGCCGACAAAGCCGGTCGCGTGGCAATCGTCCACCATGGTCAGCGCGTCATATTTCGCCGCAAGCCGGGTCACCTCCCCCAGATCGGCAAAGGTACCGTCCATCGAAAAGACCCCGTCCGTTGCCACCAGAATGAAGCGCGCACCGCCGTCGCGGGCGGCCTGCAGCTGGCGCTCCAGATCCTCCATGTCGTTGTTCTGGAAGCGGAACCGCTTCGCCTTGGAGAGGCGGATCCCGTCGATGATCGAGGCATGGTTGAGGCTGTCCGAGATGATCGCATCGGCCTCGCCCAAGAGCGGCTCGAAGACCGCGCCATTGGCGTCGAAACAGGCGGCGAAGAGGATCGAATCCTCAGCGCCGAGGAAGCCTGCCAACCGGGTTTCCAGCTGCCGGTGCAGATCCTGCGTGCCGCAGATGAAACGGACCGAGGCCATGCCGTAGCCATGGCTGTCCATCGCCGCCTTGGCTGCCGAAATCAGGCGAGGATCGTCGGCCAACCCCAGGTAATTGTTGGCACAAAGGTTCAGCATCTCGCGCCCGGCGATCCGAACGCGGGCGCCTTGCGGCCCTTCGATCAGCCGCTCGCGTTTCATCAGGCCCTCGGCCTCGATCCCCGCGAGGGTCGCTTTCAGGTGGGTCAGGAAGGCGTCTGGCATTGCGGAATCTCCTCCGGTTTAGCGGAATAATCGCGGATAAAGCAGAGTGTGTCAATATAACGGAATCATATCCGCCACAGCGGACTCCCTGCTTCATCCAGATACAAATATCCTGCAGGGGGTCCGGGGGATGCAAAATCCCCCGGCGGGGTCAGCTGTCCTGCACGATCAGAATGGCGCGCGCCGCCCCGTCCAGCGCATGGATGGCATGGGGGCGGTCAGCGGGGTAGCGGGCGGTGTCGCCGGGGCCGAGGCGGCTTTCGTCGTCGCCGCTGAGCACCCGCAGATGGCCCTCGATCACGGTCAAATGTTCACGGCAGCCGGGGGAATGCGGGTCGCTGACGAGGTCGCCGCCGGGGCCGAAGGTCAGGTCATAGACCTCATGCTCGCCGACCGCCTCGGCGGGCGACAGGATGCGGATGACGAGATCACGGCCACGGCCGCCGATCACCGGGGCGGCCTCGGCGCGGATCACCTCGATGCCGGGCGAGGGGCGGCCTTCGAGGAGACCCGCGAAATCGACTTGCAGCGCCTGGGTCAGGTTCCAGAGGGTCGCCACAGTGGGCGAGGATTCGCCCCGCTCGATCTGGCTGACCATCGAGCGGCTGACGCCCGAAAGCTTGGCCACCGCATCAAGGCTGAGGCCACGCGCCTTGCGCGCCTCACGCAGGGAGGCGGCCAAACGGTCGTGGATGTCGGAGCGCGGGTTCATGGCGGCATATGACGCCAGGCCCTGCCCCGCCGTCAACGCCCTGCAGGGGGCGGTGAAGCCTCCGGCGGGGATATTTTCGTCTGGATGAAAACCTCAGGTGCCGCAGAAGGTGACATAGGGGCCGAAGCCCGAGGGGGCGGGCAAGCTGTAGGCTTCGCGGCCGGTGTCGGGGGCGAAGGGGGATTGGATGGCCTGCAGCAGGGCGCGGAAGGGGGCCATGTCACCGTCGGTGGCGGCGGCCAGGGCCTCTTCCACCTTGTGGTTGCGCGGGATGACGGCGGGGTTGGCGGCGCGCAGGGCCGCGGGCGCGCCGGGGGCGAGGCGGGCGCGCCATTGCGGCAGCCAGGCGATCATTGGCGCCGGATCAGGGAGAAGCGACAGAAGCGGCGCCTCGCGTCCTTCGGCGGCATCGGCGAGGCGACGGAAGCTGAGCGTCCAGTCGGCCGCGGTGATCGCCTGCAGGAAGGCGTCGGCCAGGGCGCCGTCGCCGGGGTCTATGCCGTCAAGGCCGAGCTTCACGCGCATGACGGCTTCCCAGGCTTGGCGATAGGCCGGGGCGATGGCGTCAAGCCGCTGGTTGGCGATCTCGACAGCCCGCGCCTCATCCGCGTCGATCAGGGGCAGCAGGGCCTCGGCCAGGCGTGAGATGTTCCAGGCCATGATCTGCGGCTGGTTGGCATAGGCATATCGCCCCTGCCGGTCGATCGAGGAGAAGACGGTGCCCGGCGCATAGGCCTCCATGAAGGCACAAGGGCCGTAGTCGATCGTCTCGCCCGAGAGCGCCATATTGTCGGTGTTCATCACCCCATGGATGAAGCCGAGCCCCATCCATTGCGCGATGAGCGCGACCTGCCGGGCGGTGACCGCATCGAAAAGGCCGAGCGCGTCGTCGGGGGCGAGGTGGGGATAGTGGCGGGCGATGGTATAGGCGGTCAGCGCCTTCAGCTTCGGCATATCCTCGCGCGCGGCGAAGAACTGGAAGGTGCCGACGCGGATGTGGCTGGCAGCAATCCGGGCCAGCACCGCGCCGGGCACGAGGCCGGTGTCGCGGCGGATCCGCTCGCCCGTGGCGGTGACCGCCAGCGACCGGGTGGTGGGCACGCCTAGCGCCGCCATCGCCTCGGAGATCAGATATTCGCGCAGCATCGGCCCGAGCGCCGCCTTGCCATCGCCGCCGCGCGAAAAGGAGGTGCGGCCGGAGCCCTTCAGCTGCAGGTCGAACCGGCCGCCCGCAGCGGTCAACTCGCCGAGGAGATGCGCGCGCCCGTCGCCCAGCTGCGGCGAGAAACCGCCGAACTGGTGGCCGGCATAGGCTTGGGTGATAGGATCAGCCCCCGGCGGCAGGGCCCCGCCGGCCAGCCAGGACGGATGCGCCGCAAGCTCCTGCGGATCAAGGCCGAGGCTGCGGGCCAGGCCTTCGTTCAGCACCAGAATCTCGGGTGCCGGCGCCACGGAGGGCACCTCGCGCAGATAGGTGCCGGGCAAGTCGCGGGCATAGGAATGGTCGAAGGTCAGGGCCATGTGGGTCTCCTTGGCGCCAGATATGGGCGCAAGCGGGGCGGGCTGCAAGTCCGGCCAACCGGCGCCGTGGCCCGGCCTGGCGCAGGTGCCGGCCAAAGGCGCGCCCCCCACAGCCGCGATTTATCGCGGCTGCCTCCGCCCGGTGCCATGGCCGCGATTTATCGCGGCCATGGCACCGGGCAACCCGCAGGAGAGGGAAATTGGTCGGAGTGAAGGGATTCGAACCCCCGACATCCTGCTCCCAAAGCAGGCGCGCTACCTGACTGCGCTACACTCCGTACCTTCAGGCTTCCTAGCCCGGTTTTGCGGGATTGAAAAGCACCCGGTGCAGATCACGCCCTAGTTTGCACAAGACCAGCTGGCCATCGAGGGGTCGATCTGCGCGGCCCGCATCTCCGCCCCCGGGACGATGCCCATCCGGGCGGCCAGCCCCGCGTTGATTTCAAGGACATAGGTCACGCCCTCGCCGCCATCAATCGGCGTGAGGTCGCCCGGCACCGCGTTGGCATGCACCCGTGTCACCCGGCCCGTGGCATCGGCAAACACCATGTCCAGCGGGATCAGCGTGTTCTTCATCCAGTAGAAGGCATGCTCCGGCAGGTCATAGACGAAGAGCATCCCGGCCGAGGCGGACATGTGATCGCGAAACATCAGGCCCTTGGCGCGCTCGGCCTCGGTATCGGCCACATCGACGGTGAAGCGGGCCTGACCGCCCTTCCAGCGCAGTTCCACCGCATCGGGGGCACAGGCAGCCAAGGCTTGGCCGGCAAGGGCCTGACCCGTCAGGGCAGCCGCGGCCAGGGCCAGCAGGGCCATCCTCACTCGCGTCGCGCAGAGCCTTCCCATGACACCACCTGTACGGCCATCCGGCCCCTCTTGCCCTCGACGATCCTGAGGCAGACCGCCTCGCCCGCCTGAAGATCGGCAAAGCCCGAGACGCGCAGCACCTCGACATGGACGAAAACATCCTCGGGCCGGCCAAAGACATTGGCGAAGCCGAATCCCTTGTCCTTGTCGAACCACTTCACGCGGGCCGGTTCAAGCGGCAAGTCGGCGTAATCCTCGGCGACGGTGCCTTCCTGCTCGCTCAGGTTGAGCTGCAGCCCGGGCGGCGGGGCGATTTCCAGCACCTCGACCGCCTGCTGGCCGCGCGCGGTCTTCTGCACCCGGACCGTGATCGAGGAGCCGTCCGAGACCGAGCTTTGCCCGAAATTCCGCAGCACATTGGCGTGCAGCAGAATATCACTGCCGCCCTCACCGGCGACGATGAAGCCAAAACCCTTGCCGGGATCGAACCACTTTACGTGCCCTTGAAGGATCAGGGGCGTCTTGTCATCGTCTTCCATGGGCCACGGTATTTTCCGGTGTAAGTCTCGCACGCAAATGCATGCAACGAACAAAAACGAACATGCAAGAGGCAAAGATGAGAAAACAGGCATCTCTTACGTTAACGTCACCCCCGCGCTCATCAAAACGCCGGTCAGGGGTTCAGCCTTTCGATCACCCAATCCGCGGTTGCACTCTGCCGGGTCCAGCGAAACCGGTCGTGCAGGCGGAAGGCGCCATCGGCCCAGAACTCGATCTCGACCGGGGTGATGCGGAAGCCGCCCCAGAACGGCGGGCGTTTCGGGTTCGGACCCTGGGCCAGGGTGACCTTGGCCACCTCGGCCATCAGGGCGCCGCGCGACGACAGCGGCTGGGACTGGTCGCTGGCCCAGGCGCCGAGCCGGGATTTCAGGCTGCGCGAGGCGTAATAGGCATCGGCCTGCGGCCCCTCCTCGCGGGTGACGGTGCCGCGCACCCGGATCTGCCGGCGCAGCGACTTCCAGTGCATCACGAAAGCCGCCGTGCCCGAGCCCGCGATCTCCTGCGCCTTCTTCGAGCCGTAGTTGGTGTAAAAGACAAAGGCCGCGTCCTCGATGTCCTTCAAGAGGACCATCCGCACATTGGGCAGGCCCGCCGCATCGACCGTGGCCAGCGCAATCGCGTTGGGATCGTTGGTTTCGGTGGCTTCCGCCTCGGCCAACCAGGCTTTTGCGAGAACAAAGGGGTCGTCCCCCGCGAAAATGCCCGTTCTGTCCATCTTCCACCCTCCTGTAACGCCAGCCCCGCCCTTGATGCAGCCGCACCTTTCGCCTACACCGGGCCCCAGCGGATAGGTGGCTGGGGAAGACCGAATGTCAACTGGACTTATGGCAGGTAAGCGGGGCCTTATCATGGGCCTTGCCAACGACAAATCCATTGCCTGGGGCATCGCCAAGACTCTGGCCGATCACGGCGCGGAAATGGCGTTCTCGTATCAGGGCGAGGCTTTGAAAAAACGGGTCGATCCGCTGATCGCCTCGATCGGCATGTCCGAGATGGTGGAATGCGATGTCTCGGACGAGGCATCGATCGACGCGCTGTTCGCGCGGCTGGGCGAAAAGTGGGGCAAGCTGGACTTTCTGGTCCATGCCATCGGCTTCTCCGACAAGAACGAGCTGCGCGGGCGCTATGTCGATACGTCGAAGGCGAATTTCGCCATGACGATGGACATCTCGGTCTATTCCTTCACCTCGGTGTCGCGGCGTGCGGCGGCGATGATGGCGGATGGCGGCAGCCTTCTGACCCTGACCTATTACGGCGCCGAAAAGGTCATGCCGCATTACAACGTGATGGGCGTGGCCAAGGCGGCGCTGGAGGCTTCGGTGAAGTATCTGGCCGAGGATCTCGGCAAGGACGGCATCCGGGTCAATGCAATCTCGGCCGGGCCGATCAAGACCCTCGCCGCCTCGGGCATCGGCGATTTCCGCTACATCATGAAGTGGAACGAGCTGAACTCCCCCTTGCGCCGCAACGTCGATCAGGAAGAGGTCGGCAAGGCGGCGCTGTTCCTCTTGTCCGACCTGGGCAGCGGCACCACGGGCGAGAACCTGCATGTCGATGCGGGTTATCATGTCGTCGGCATGAAGGCGGTCGATGCGCCCGATATTGACGCCGCGAACGGGCGCAAGGACTGAGCCGGGCTCGGTTTCGGGTCGGTCGGGGGTGAGGAGGATCGGATGTCGCTGGCAGCTTTCCTGGGCTTTTGTTTTCTGACGCTGCTGGGGGCGATCTCTCCGGGGCCGGCGGTGCTGATGTCGGCCCGCACCGGGCTGACCGAGGGGTTCCGGGTCGGCACCTTCCTCGCCATGGGCATCGGGCTCGGCGCCTGTTTCTGGGCGGTCTGCGCCATGTCGGGGCTGGGGCTGGTCTTTGCCTGGGCACCCTGGGCGCTGACCGCGCTGAAGCTGGGCGGCGGCGCCTTTCTGATCTGGACCGGCATCAAGCTCTGGCTCCACGCGCGCGAACCGCTGTCGGACGGCGACGCTCGCGCCACCCCGCGCGGCGCGGGTTCCGCCCTGTGGCTTGGCATCGTGACGCAGCTGACCAACCCCAAGCCGGTGGTGGTGATGTCCGCCATATTTCTGGGCACCGTGCCGCCGACGACACCCTTCTGGCAGTATCTCGCGCTGATCGCTGTCATCTTCGTGAACGAAACTGTCTGGAACATGTCAGTTGCCCGTATCTTCTCGCTTGACCGGACGCGGGCGCGGTATATCAGCCTGAAGACTGTTCTGGACCGCCTGTTCGGAGGGATGCTCTTCCTCTTCGGGCTCAAGGTGGCCGCGACCTGAGAGCCAAATTCGAGAGATTTCGCCATGACCGACCGTCTGCCGCATGAAAAGGGCTTCCACGTCAGCTGGGACCAGATCCACCGCGATGCGCGGGCGCTGGCCTGGCGTCTGGATGGCAAGGGGCCGGATGGCGGCGCCTGGCGCGCCGTGGTTGGCATCACCCGCGGCGGGCTTGTGCCCGCGATGATCGTCAGCCGCGAGCTGGATATCCGCGTGGTCGATACGATCTCGGTCAAGTCCTATCACTCCGGTGGCGGAGCCGCCGATCAGCGCAGCGAGGCGGTGGTGACCAAGGCCCCGCAGGCTGACCTCATGGGCGACGGCACCGGCATCCTGATCGTCGATGACCTGGTGGACAGCGGCAAGACGCTGGAACTGGTGCGCACGCTTTACCCCAAGGCGCATTTCGCCACGGTCTATGCCAAGCCCAAGGGCAAGCCGATGGTGGACAGCTATATCACGGAAGTGTCACAGGATACCTGGATATTCTTCCCTTGGGACATGGCCTTGCAATATGTCCAGCCCTACCGCGGTCAGGACTGAGGATGACATGCTGATCAATCCGGCCAGTCGGCTGGGCAAGTGGCTGCATTGGCTGTTCGAGGCCAGTCTGGTGCTGAAAGGCCTTTTTGCCGCTGGTGAAAGCCTTGGCGGCCTTGGGCTGCTGCTGACGCCGAACATGACGATCATCAATTTCGTCGGCTGGCTGACCCGCCACAACCTGACCCAGCAACCCGATGCCGACATGGCGCAATGGGTGCAGCACCTGACCCAGGCCTTTCCGATCCAGGTCCAGCATTTCTACGCCTTCTACCTTCTGGCGCATGGCGCGATCAAGTTTGCCATGGTGATCATGCTGGCGCGGCGCATCCTCTGGGCCTATCCCGGCGCCATGGTGCTGCTGGCAGGCTTCGTGGTCTATCAGATGACCGAGTTCCTGAGCCATGGCTCGCTGGCCTTCCTGGCGCTGTCCTGTCTCGACACGATCATGATCGTGCTGGTCTACCGCGAATGGGGCGTGCTGAAACTTCTCAAAAGTCAGGCCMACCCCGGCTGAGCCCTTGATCTGGCCCGGCAAAGCGGGTCAATTCGGGCGCATGAAAAGCCCGATCCTGACCCCTCTGGCAGAAAGCCTGCCCGCCACCGTCCCCTTCGTCGGACCCGAGACGCAGGAGCGTCAGCGCGGTCGCCCCTTCGTGGCGCGGCTCGGCGCCAATGAAAGCCTCTTCGGCCCCTCGCCCCGCGCCGTGCAGGCGATGCGCGAGGCGGCTGCCGAGGTCTGGATGTATGGCGACCCCGAATGCCACGACCTCAAGGCCGCCATTGCACAGCACCATGGCGTGACACCGGCCCATGTCGTGGTGGGCGAAGGCATCGACGGGCTGCTCGGCCTTCTGGTCCGGCTGATGATCGGGCCGGGCGATGCGGTGGTCACCTCTGCCGGGGCCTACCCGACCTTCAATTTCCATGTCGCGGGCTTTGGCGGCACACTGCACCGCGCGCCGTACAAGGGCGATTTCGAGGACCCGGAGGCGCTTCTGGCCCTCGCCCGGCAGACCGGGGCGCGGCTGATCTATCTTGCGAACCCCGACAACCCGATGGGCAGCCACCACCCCGCCGCCGCCATCGCCGCGATGATCGAGGCTCTGCCCGAGGGCTGTCTTCTGGCGCTGGACGAGGCCTATGTCGAACTCGCGCCCCCCGGCACGGCGCTGGAGGTGGCACCCGACGACCCACGCGTGATCCGCTTTCGCACCTTTTCCAAGGCGCATGGCATGGCCGGGCTGCGTCTGGGCTATGCGCTGGCCGCACCCGGGCTGGCGCAGGCCTTCGACAAGGTGCGCAACCATTTCGGCGTGGGACGGTTAGCACAGGCGGGCGGCATCGCGGCGCTCTCCGATCCGACGCATCTGGAGGCGGTGCGGGCCTGGGCCGTGGCCGGGCGCGAGACTTTGGGGCGGATCGCAAGGGCGAACGGGCTTCGCCCCCTGCCCTCGGCCACCAATTTCGTCACACTGGATTGCGGGCGCGACGGCGCCCATGCCCGCGCGGTGATGGCGGCCCTGCTGGCGCGGGACATCTTCGTGCGGATGCCGGGGATTGCCCCGCTTGACCGCTGCATCCGGATCAGCCTCGGCGATGCGGCGGGCTTTGCGGCGCTGGAAAGCGCCCTGCCGCTGGCGCTGGCCGATCTGGGCCAGCGCTGAGGGGCTGCTAGTCTGCCACCAAATCCGGATTGGCCGGCCCGAGCGCCGGGGCCGCGCCGACCGGATGGCTCGCCGCCCCCAGAACCGGCGCGGTTGCCGGCATCGGCGCGGGATCTGCCGTCAGCAGGCGCTGTTGCTGGTTCAGCGCGGTGGTCGCCACCTCCTCGCACAGCGTCTCGGGCAGCGGGCGGCGGAAGACCAGCATGTTCTGGAAGGTGGTTTTCGAGCCGGTCAGCCCGACCCGTTCCTCACAAGGCAGCGCGTCAGAGCGTTGATACTCCCAGCCCTCAAGCCCCATCTTGTTCATCAGCCCGGTCAGCACGAAGGCAAACCGCTCTTCAACCGTCTTGAGGCCACGCGCCTTTTCGCCCTTACGCGGCGCGGGCACGACCCGGTATTCGTAACTTTGCATGAAATCCTCGAAACCAGACCCGCCTTGCGGGCAATTGCTGTCATAATAGAGAGATTCGGGGGCCAAGGCCAAGGGGAGGCCGCGTCTTCTGTGCCGGGCCGCGGCGCAGATGCGTCAAAGCCCGCCTATCCCGGGCCTATGGGGCAAAACCCGTCACTTCCGGGCCCTTGTGACCGGACGTTCGATCAGATCGACGGCATGGCTGCCCTTTTGGCCGCCATCCATCCGCAAAGCCCCGGTGACCGGCGCCACATCGCCGTAATCGCGGCCATGGCCCACGGCAATGTGATCAGTGTCGGCAAAGCAGTCGTTGGTCGGATCATGGTCAAGCCAGCCCGCCTCGGCCCCGGCCCAGGCGCGGACCCAGGCATGCATCGCATCCGCCCCTTCCAGCCTTGGCTTGCCCGGCGGCGGCAGGGTGCGCAGGAAGCCGCCGACATAGGCCGCCGGAATCCCCAGACTGCGCAAGCCCGAGATCATGATCTGCGCGAAATCCTGACAGACCCCGCGTTTCAGGGCAAAAGCCTCGGCCGGCGGGGTGTCGACCTCGGTCGCGCGCGAATCGAAGGTCATATGGTCGTGGATCGCCTTGCCGAAGGCCGCGATGGCGGCGCGGGCGGTTTCGGCCTCCGCCACCGCCGCGCGCGCGAAGGCGGCGATGGCGGGGTCCAGCGTGATGCGCGGCGAGTCGCGCAGGAAGTGGTGCGGCGAGGCGGGGCCAAGATCGGTGACCTCCTCAAGCTCCTCGGGCAGGCGGTCGAGGGGGGGCGACATGTCCAGCTCTTCGCCCAGAGGGAGGCGAACCACCCGCGCCTTCATCGCGATCTCGCAGGATTTGAGCCCGGGCGCCATGACGACCTCCAGCACCTTGGTGCCGAAAAAGTCGGTGAATTCGCGGCGTTCCGAGGGTTCGGGCTTGATCACCGTGTCGCAGGCCAGAAGGCTTTGCAGGCCCGGCATCTCGGCGGGCTGGATGCGCAACAGCTGGCGGCCCGCCCCGGTCGGGCGGTCGAATTCGTAGCGGATCACCAGGCGCAGGTCATATTGCATCAGCGCAGATAGGCCTCTGTGATCAGGTTGGACAGCGCCGCGACCTGGCCCCGGAAGGACCACAGCGCCGAGGTCGTCATCGTCTCGGGCGCCTGGGTGGCCAGATCGGTCTGGCAGCGCAGGATGGCGCGGGCCAGGGGCGACAGGACGCCGTTTTCCACCGCATCGGGCAGCATGCGGATCTGTTCGTCCAAAGCCTCGATCTGGTGGCGCACCGAACGCGGGTTCTGCGGGTCGAGCGCCAGCAGGTCGATCACCGTCACCCGGCTTGAGGCCATGGTGAAACGGCGGCGGTGGGTCAGAACCGAATCGCCCAGCTCGATCGCGACGTCCAATGCCCCCGGCACCGCCTTTTCATCGGCGAGGATGGCGAGGATCTCGGTCATACTCATCGCGCGTTCATGCAGGCGCCCGATGGTCAGGAAGCGCCAGCCCATGAAGCGGTACATGTTTTCATGCACAAGCCCGGTGATCCCGGCCAGCTTGCGCAGCAGCGCCGACAGCGCCCGCGCCGCATCATCCCCCGCCGTCACCTGCAGGGTCATCCGCCGGGCCGTCTTGTTGATGTCGACCAGCGCCTGCCAGGCATCGGGCGAGAAGCGGTCGCGCACTTGCCCCGCGCTGCCAATGGCCGCCGACAGCGCATCCAGAAGGCCGGGCGGAATGCCCGGCGTCGGATCGACACCGCGCGATTTGAACAGGGGCGCCATGGCCGCCAGCACCGGGCCAGCCCCGGCCCCGACCTCGGCCAGACGGACGTTGCGCGCGCGAAGCAGGCGCACCAGAACCTCGGTCCGCTCGATATACCGGCCGAGCCAGAACAGGTTGTCCGCCGCCCGCGAGGGCAAGGCGCCCGGCCCCATCCGCTTGAAGGGCGCGGAACTCGCCGGCACCATCGAGACCGAGGGCACCTCGCTGGGCGAGACGATCCAGACGTCGGCTGCCGAACCGCCGCGCTGCATCGCGATGGCGGTGGGGTCGGGCGTGGCCCCGATGCGGGCGAAACCGCCGGGCATGACCTGCCAACCCTCGGGCGTGCGGGCCAGAAAGACCCGCAGGGTCATCGGGCGCGGCGCGAGCTTGCCTGCGACCAGCGTCGGCGTGGTCGACAGGGTCACCGCCTCCTGCGCCACGAGGTCGCGGCCCTGCGCGTCAAGCAGCGCGGCCAGCTCCTTGGCGCTCAGATCGGCGGCGCGGGTGATGTCTTCATGCAGATCGAAGGGCAGGCCGGTGGCCAGCGCCGGGCTCAGCACCATCCGGCGCGGCGCGGCGCGCACCGCGGCGCGTTCGGCGGCCCCGCCGCACCACCAGGTCGCGATATTGGGCAGAAGCAGCCCCTCGCCGATCAGGCGCGGCGCGAGCTTCGGCAGGAAGGCCATCATGGCCCGCGTCTCCAGAATGCCCGAGCCAAGCGCGTTGACCATGGTCAACCCCCCCGCGCGCAGGGCCGAGACCATGCCCGGCGTCCCGAGCCGCGAGGCGGCGTTCAGCTCCACCGGGTCGGCATAATCGCCGTCGAGCCTGCGCCACAGCACGTCGATCGGGCGCAGCCCCGAGACGGTGCGCACCATCAGCCGGCCCTCCGAGACCACCAGATCCTCGCCCTGCACCAGCGTGATGCCCAGATAGCGCGCGATATAGGCGTGTTCGTAATAGGTCTCGTTCAGGGGACCCGGGGTCAGGATCGCGGCACGGGCGTCGCGGTCCTGGCGCAGGCCCAGCAAAGCGTCGCGGAAGTCGCGGAAGAAGCCCGCGACGCGGTGGACATGGCCCTGGGCGTAAAGCTCGTTGAAGGCGCGCGAGGTGGCCACCCGGTTTTCCAACGCATAGCCCGCGCCGGAGGGCGCCTGCGTGCGGTCGGCCAGCACCCACCATTTGCCATCCGGGCCGCGCCCGATCTCGAAGGCCAGGAAATGCAGGTAATGCCCCGATTGCGGGCGGATGCCCACCATCGGCCGCAGCCATTCCGGGTTGGCCGCCACCAGCGAGGGCGGCAGGTGCCCCCCCTCGACCATGCGGTTTTCGCCGTAAAGGTCCTCCATCAGCGCTTCGAGCAGTTCGGCGCGCTGGATCAGGCCGGGGCCAAGCTCCGCCCAGTCGGATTCCGCGATCAGCACCGGGATCGGCGACAGCGGCCAGGGCCGTTCCACCGATTCGCCGCCGCCGTACTGGCGGTAGAACACGCCGCTGTCGCGCAGATATTGCTCGGCCCGCGTGGTGCGGCGCACGATATCCTCGGGCGTGAGGGCGGCAAAGGCGGTGGCGAAATCGCGCCAGAGCGGGCGCAGTTCGCCGCCCGGGCCGACCATCTCGTCGGGCACGGCGGGCAAGGGGGCATAGGGCGGCGCATCGGGTTCGGGGCGCGCGGGCGCTGCGGCCTTGGATGGTGCCTTGGCCGCCTTGACCTCGGCGCCGGATTCGGGCGTTGCGGCGGGGGCTTGCGCTGCGGTCAAAGCCTCGGCTGTAGCAGGATCGGAGTGGGCAGGATCAGCTGTGGCCGGATCGGCGCTGCGATCGCCGCCCGCCTGTTCGGCCTGCACCTGTTCGGCCCGCACCAGCTCTGCCTGGGCCAGTTCGGCCTCGGCCTCATCGGCGCGGGCTTCCGCTTCGCTTGCCTTGTCCACCGCCCTGCCCCCAGCCTCCTGCTCAGCCTGTTCTTCGGCCTGATCTTCCGGCCCCAAGGCGATCTCTGCCTCTGCCGGGCACAAAGCGGGCTCGGCAGAGCTGGAAGGCAGATCGCGTTCCTCGGGGCTCATCGGTTAGAGCCCGATGGGGCGGCGGAGGTCAAGCGTCATCGGGAACTCGGGCGAGATGCGTTCGGTGGGTGGTGTATAGAAACCCGCCGTATGCCCGAAGGGCTGGAAGCGCGACAGGCGCCGCGCCTCGGCCTCGTTGCCGTTGATCGGGAAAGTGTCGTAGTTGCGCCCGCCCGGGTGGGCGACGTGATAGGTGCAACCGCCGAGCGCCCTTTGCGTCCAGGTGTCGTAGATGTCAAAGGTCAGCGGCGCATCGACGCGCAAGACCGGATGCATCGCCGTCGCCGGTTGCCAGGCCTTGTAGCGCAGCCCCGCCACCGCCTCGCCACCGCCGACATGTGCCATGGGCAAGGCGCGACCATTGCAGGTGACGGTATAGCGCCCCGGATTGCCGCCGGTCAGTTTGACCTGCAACCGCTCGGTCGAGCTGTCGGTATAGCGCACCGTGCCGCCCACCGCCCCGGTTTCGCCCAGCACATGCCAGGGCTCCAGCGCCTGTTTCAGCTCCAGCTTGACGCCTTCGTAGGTGACCTCGCCGCAGAAGGGGAAGCGGAACTCGGCCTGGGCTTCGAACCAGTCTTCCTGCATCGGGTAACCATGGGTGCGCAGATCGGCCAGCACGTCGCGGAAATCCTGCCAGACGTAATGCGGCAGCATGAAGCGGTCGTGCAGCGCCGTGCCCCAGCGGGTCATCTCGCCGGTGATCGGCGCGTTCCAGAACCGGGCGATCAGGGCGCGGAGGAGAAGCTGCTGCGCCAGGCTCATCCGCGCATCCGGCGGCATCTCGAATCCGCGGAACTCGACCAGACCCAACCGGCCGGTCGGACCATCGGGGGAGTAGAGCTTGTCGATGCAGATCTCTGACCGGTGGGTGTTGCCGGTCGAGTCCGTCAGCATGTTGCGCAGAAGACGGTCCACAAGCCAGGGCAAGGGCTGAATCCCCATGCCCGGCGCCGGGATCTGGCTGAGGGCAATCTCCATCTCATACAGCGCATCATGGCGCGCCTCGTCCATGCGTGGCGCTTGCGAGGTCGGCCCGATGAAGAGGCCGGAGAAGAGGTAGGACAGCGAGGGGTGGCGGTTCCAGTGCAGGATCAGGCTGGCCAGCACATCGGGCCGGCGCAGGAAGGGGCTGTCATTGGTGGTCGAGCCGCCGACCACAACATGGTTGCCGCCACCGGTCCCGGCATGTTTGCCGTCGATCATGAACTTGTCGGCGCCCAGACGGGTCTGGCGGGCATCCTCATAAACCCCGGTGGTGATGGAAACGCATTCCTCCCAGGTCTTGGCCGGGTGGATGTTGACCTCGATCACACCCGGATCGGGGGCGACGCGGATCACGTTCAGGCGCGGGTCCTGCGGCGGGGCATAACCTTCGATATGGACCGGTAGACCGAGCCGCTTGGCCGCAGCCTCGGCGGCGTGGAGAAGGTCGAGGTAGTCTTCAAGGCTGACCACCGGCGGCATGAAGACGCAGAGCCGGCCATCGCGCGGTTCGACGGACAGGGCGGTGCGGATATAGCCGTCAACCTCCATCACCGGGCTGCCCTGCTGGACCTGGCCGGCCTGCGGGGAATTGGCGACAAAACTGGCCACCAGATTGTCGGCGGGCGCGCTTTTGCGGTTGGGGTCGAGGGGCGCGACCGGCGGCAAAGGCGCACGCTCGATCGTGGGGTCCATCGGGTTGATGTAAGGATAGGAGGAGGCCGGAATCCACGGCAGGCTGTCGAGCGGCAATCGGTAGCCGACCGGGCTGTCACCGGGCACCAGGAACATGTAACCGCGCCGCAGACGCCACTTTTCGGACCGCCAGCGCCGTCCGTAAGCCCTGCCCTGCCAGCTTTGGATCGGCAGGATGAAGCCGGAAGGCTCGGTCAGGCCACGGGCAAAGACGGTGGACAGGCGGTGGCGCGCCTCGGGGTCTTTCAGTTCGGAATTGGCCGGGGTCACGTTGGCGGGCAGGTTCGCCTCCTTGACCAGCCATTCGGCGGTGTCCTCATAGGCGGCAATGATATGTTCTTCGCCGACCTCAAGTTCGGTCGCAATCTCGCGCAGCAGTTCCTGCGCATCCAAGGGCGTGACCCCGGTCTTGGCGCCCTCTTCGGCGATCAGATCGGGGTTCTGCCAGATCGGCTGGCCGTCGTTGCGCCAGTAGAGCGAGAAGGTCCAGCGCGGCAAAGTCTCGCCCGGATACCACTTGCCCTGCCCGTAGTGCAGGAAACCGCCCGGCGCGAAGCGGGTGCGCAGGCGGCGGATCAGCTGATCCGCCAGGCTGCGCTTGGTCGGGCCCACGGCGGCGGTGTTCCACTCGGCCCCCTGGTAATCGTCGATCGACACGAAGGTCGGCTCGCCGCCCATGGTCAGCCGCACGTCCGCCGCCGCCAGCGCCGCATCGACCTTCTTGCCGAGCGCGTCCAGCGCGGTCCAGCTTTCGTCCGAGAAGGGCTTGGTGATGCGCGGGTGTTCGGCGACCCGGGACACTTTCATGTCAAAGGCGAAATCGACCTCGGCAAAGCTCGCAAGGCCCGAGATCGGGGCGGCAGAGCGGTAATGCGGCGTCGCAGCCAGCGGGATATGGCTTTCGCCGGCCAGCAGGCCCGAGGTCGGGTCAAGCCCGATCCAGCCCGCGCCGGGGATATAGACCTCGACCCAGGCATGCAGGTCGGTGAAATCGACCTCGGTCCCCGAGGGGCCATCCAGCGCCTTCAGATCCGGTTTCAGCTGGATCAGGTAGCCCGAGACGAAGCGCGCGGCAAAACCGAAGTGGCGCAAGGCCTGGACCAGAAGCCAGGAGCTGTCGCGGCACGACCCGCTGCCGATGGTAAGCGTCTCTTCCGGGGTCTGGACGCCCGGCTCCATCCGGATCGTATAGGCGACCTTGCCCGACACGGCGGCATTCAGCATCACGACGAAATCCGTGGTCCGCATCTTGCCGCGCGGCACGGTCTTGAGGAACCCTTCCAGCGCCGGACCGACCGGCTCGCCCTTGCGGTAGATCGCCAGATCCTCGGTCAGGTCGCTGGCATATTCGAAGGGCCAGTATTCGGCGTAATCCTCGACGAAAAAGTCGAAGGGGTTGTAGACCGTCATGTCGGCGACAAGATCGACCTCGATTTTGAACTCGGTCACCGGCTCGGGAAACACGAAGCGCGCCATCCAGTTGCCGAACGGGTCCTGCTGGTGGTTCACGAAATGCTGGCTGGGCGAGACCTTGAGGCTGTGCGAAATCACCTTGGTCCGGCTGTGCGGCGCCGGCCGCAGACGGATGACTTGCGGCCCGAGAATGACCGGTCGGTCATACTTGTAGTGGGTCAGGTGATAGATGGACGCCTTGATCGACATGTAACCTCCGCCGGAACCAATCGGCATCCTCCTACCATGGCACCGGACGGCAGCATGGGGAAGCGTTAAGCTTGCGGGGTAGCAAATCCAGTTTCGCCCCTATATTGAGCAAATGCGGGGATATCGCCCGGGAAACAGGCGACAATCAGGCCTGAACGGCTCAAGCCTGCACCTCGGGCCGCACCAGGGGGCGGGGGGCGATCATCGGCCAGATCGTGGCCGAGACCCCGCCAAGCGCGATCAGCGCCATGCCGACCAGACCGATCGGATCGGGCACATGGTCAAAGACCAGCCAGCCGAGGATGCCGGCCCAGAACAGCTGCAGATAGTTCACCGGCGCAATCACCGAAGCCGGGGCGATCCGGCAGGCCTGGGTGAACAACAGATGCCCCACCGTCGACAGCCCGCCCAGAATCAGAAACAGCCCCAGATCCAGCCCACCCGGCAAGGACTTCGGCCAGAAGAAGGGCAAGGCCGCGCCAAAGGCAAAGGCGCCGACAAAGGCGGTCCAGAACATCAGGGCCAGCGTCGTCTCGCTGCGGGCGAGCGAGCGCGACAGCATGTTGTAGCCGACACTCACCCCCGCCGTCAGCATGGCAAACAGCACGCCCACCGGGTCCAGCCCGCTGCCCGGCCGCACGATCAGCAGGACACCGACAAAGCCCGCCAAGGCCGCCAGCCAATGCACCGGGCCGATCTTTTCATGCAGCAAGGGCCCGGCCAGCAGCATCACGCAGAACGGGGCAAGGAAGATCACCGCAATCGCCTCGGCCACCGGCAGGCGCTGAAAGGCCAGCACACCGAAGATCGAGGCCGCCGCAAGACAAGCCCCGCGCAACAGGACCAGCCCGCGCCGCTGCACCCGCCACAGGGCCCGGCCCTGCCTCGGCCCGAAGACCGCCAGCATCCACAGAAGATTGCCGATATAGCGCACCGCCACCACCAGAACCGCGCTGTAGGCCATGCCCAGATGCTTGTTCGTCGCATCCATGCAGGCAAAGACCAGCACGGCAACGGCCATCAGGAGCGCGCCTTGGGTGGGGCGGCTTTGGGCGGCGGAATAGGTGACTTGGGGCATGTCGCTTCCTTGACAGGATGCGGCTCTGCGATCCCTGCCTGTCATATCGTCCGAATGTCAGGCAGGTGAAACCTCCAAGACCGGCAAGCCGCCTTGCGCGCAGCGCAAGCCCAACCTGCCACCCGTTTCTGCCAGCTTCCGCAGCCAGCCCTTTCGCCCTATGGAAGAGGCAAAGGGAGGCGGCCGATGCTCAACCTCAAACATGTCGAAGCCTTCGTGACGGTGGCCGACCTCGGCAGCTTTCGCCGCGCGGCAGAGCGGCTGAACACCACCCAGCCCAATATCTCGAACCGGATCGCCCAGTTGGAGGCGCAGCTTGGCGTCGTGTTGATGGAGCGCGATGCGGGCTCGGTCCGGCTGACGCCCAAGGGCAAGGCGCTGCTAGGCCCGGGGCGTGCGGTTCTGACCGCCCTTGATGGCTTCGTGGCGGCGGCGGATGACGCGACCCTGTTTCGCGACACGCTGCGCCTTGGCGTGACCGAGATGGTCGCCCATACTTGGCTGCGCGGCTTTCTGGTCGCGATGAAGGCGCGTTTCCCGAACATTTCGGTCGAACTGACGGTGGACCTGTCGGCCAACCTGTCGCGGGCGCTCTTTGACCATGACCTCGACCTCGCCTTCCAGAACGGCCCCTTCGACCGCCGCACGGCGCAGAGCGTCACCCTTGGCCAATCGCCCTATGTCTGGGTCGCCCCACCCGAGACACCGCTTCCCGGCCCCCTGACCGCGCAGGAGCTGATCCGCCACCCGATCCTGACCCATGCCCGCGGCACCGTGCCCTTCCGCCAGCTCGAGGACCACTTCCGCGCGCTGAACCCCGCGCTGCCCGGCCGCGCGCGTCTGGTGCCCGGGTCGAACATGTCGGTCTGCCTGCAGATGGCGCTCGACGGGCTCGGCGTCGCCTGCCTGCCGCGCGCCATGGTGGACAGCGCGCTGAGCGCCGGCACACTCCGGGTGCTCGACTACGCGTGGCAGCCCGACGCCCTGCGCTTTTACGCCCGCCACGACAGCACCGCGACCCATGTCCGCGAGGCCGCCCAGATCGCCCGCCAGCTTTTCCCGCCAGAGGATGCGAAATCCTGATCCTTCCGATACAATAAAACGATTTTTCCTGATGCCCGCGCTGGTCTAGCCTGACCCCGAAACAGGAGATCACTCATGGCGCATCTGGCCCGGCTTGGCGTGGATATCGGCGGCACTTTCACCGACGTGGTGCTGGAGCTTGGCCCCGAAAGGCATTCGACCAAGGTCCTGACCACCTATGCAGCACCCGAGGATGCCATCGTCGAAGGCATGCACCGCGTCTGCGCCAAGGCCGGGGTCTCACCCGGGGTGATCACGCAAATCATCCACGGCACCACGCTTGCCACCAACGCCCTGATCGAGCGGCGCGGGGCGAAAACCGCGCTCATCACAACCCAAGGCTTCCGCGACGTGATCGAGATGCGGACCGAAAGCCGCTTTGAACAATACGACCTGAACCTGACCCTGCCCGAGCCGCTTCTGCCGAGGAACCGCCGCTATGTCGTCTCCGAACGCATGGGCGCCCGCGGCGATGTGCTGACCCCGCTGGACCGCGCCGAGGTGGAGGCGCTGGCCGACACGTTGCGCGCGGCCGCCTATGACAGCATCGCGGTGGGCCTGCTGCATTCCTACGTCAACGACGCGCACGAGCGGCTAGTGGCCGAGGTTCTGGCCGAACGCCTGCCCGGCGTCATGGTCTCGCTCTCGTCCGAGGTCTCGCCGCAGATGCGGGAATACGAGCGTTTCAACACCACGATTGCCAACGCCTATATCAAGCCCTTGATGAAAAGCTATCTCGACCGCCTCGCCCAGCGCCTGAAGGCCGAGGGGGCCGATTGCCCGGTGTTTCTCATGCATTCCGGCGGCGGCATCATCTCGCTGGAAAGTGCTGCCGAGTTCCCGGTGCGTCTGGTGGAAAGCGGCCCGGCGGGCGGCGCCGTCTTTGCCGCCGACATCGCGGCACGGCATGGGCTCGACAAGGTCCTGTCCTTCGACATGGGCGGCACCACCGCCAAGATCTGCCTGATCCGCAACCAGACCCCCAAGACCGCAAGGGTCTTCGAGGTCGCCCGCACCTACCGCTTCAAGAAAGGCTCCGGCATGCCGATCTCGATCCCGGTGATCGACATGGTGGAGATCGGCGCGGGCGGCGGTTCGCTGGCAAGGGTCGATGCGATGAACCAGATCCGCGTCGGGCCGGAAAGTGCCGGCTCCGAACCCGGCCCCGCCTGTTATGGCCGCGGCGGCACTCAGCCCGCCGTTACCGATGCCGACTTGATCCTCGGCAAGCTCGACCCCAAGAACTTCGCTGGCGGCACGATCCCGCTCGACCCCGAAGCCTCCAAAGCCGCGCTGGATTCCGTTCTGGCCCAGCGCCTGCAGATGCCCACGCTGGAGGCCGCCTGGGGCCTCGCCGAAGTCGTCGATGAAAACATGGCCAATGCCGCGCGCGTCCATGCCGTGGAAAATGGCGAGGATCTGGCCGATTACACGATGATCGCCTTCGGCGGTGCCGCCCCCCTTCACGCCGCGCGCCTGTGCGAGAAACTGGGCGTCACCCGCTGCCTCGTCCCCGAAGGCGCCGGGGTCGGCTCCGCCATCGGCTTCCTGCGCGCGCCTTTCAGCTTCGAGGCCAACCGCTCGGTCTTCATGAAGGCCGGCAGCTTCGACCCCGCAGAGGTCCGCGCCCTCTTTGCGGACATGGAGCAGGAAGCCACCCGCTTCGTGCGCTCCTGCGATGCGACGGCCCCCATCAGGGCCGACCACAAGGTCTATATGCGCTACAAGGGCCAGGGCTGGGAAATCCCCGTCCCCCTGACCCCTGAGGAGGCGCGCGAGGCCGATCCCGCCACCTTCCTTGCAAGGTTCGAAGCCGACTACGCCGCCCTTTTCGGCCGCACGGTCGAGGGGATGGAGGTGGAAATCACCGTCTGGTCGGTCAACGCCTCCACCGAAAGCGCCCCTGTGACCAAGGCTCTGCCGCCGCCCGCAGGCACCACCCCGCCCCAGACCGGCCAGCGCCCGCTGTTCGACGCCGCCCTGGGGCGCAGCCACAGCGCGGGCATTCATGACCGCGCTGCCTTCGGCCTTGGGGATCACGTCGCAGGCCCCGCCATCATCACCGAAGCGGAAACCACCGTGATCCTGCCTGCCTCGCGTCAGGCGCGGATGCTGTCGGATCGCACCATCGACATCACCGTGAAGGAGGCCTGAGATGCAGCGTTCCAAAGTCGTCTATCAGGTCATGTGGAACCGCCTGATCTCGGTCGTGGAGGAACAGGCGCAAGCCCTGGTCCGCACGGCCTTTTCCACCTCGGTCCGCGAGGCGGGCGACCTCTCCGCCGGAGTCTACAATGCGCGCGGCGAGATGCTGGCCCAGGCCGTCACCGGCACCCCGGGCCATGTGAACGCGATGGCCGACGCCGTCCCGCATTTCATCCGCCGCATCGCGCCAGAGAATATCCATGACGGCGATGTCTATATCACCAACAACCCGTGGGAGGGGACGGGCCACCTCCACGACTTCACCGTCTGCACGCCGTCGTTCCACAAGGGCCAGCTGGCCGGTTTCTTCGCCTGCACCGCCCATGTCGTCGATGTCGGCGGGCGCGGCTTTGGCGCCGATGCCAATTCGGTTTATGAAGAGGGCATCCATATTCCGGCGATGAAGCTGATGGACCAAGGCACGGTGGATGCCACCCTGATCCGCCTGATCCGCGCCAACGTGCGCGAGCCGGATCAGCTGGTCGGCGACATCTACGCGCTTGCCACCTGCAACGGCATCGGCCACCGCCGCCTCACCGACATGATGGCGGAATTTGCGCTGGACGACCTCGACGGCATTTCCGATTTCATCCTGACCAATTCGCGCGAGGCGACCCTCGCCCGCATCGCCGCCCTGCCCCGGACCTCCGCCGAGGGGGCAATGACGATCGATGGCTACGACCGCCCGATTGACCTGAAGGTCAAGGTCTCCTTCAACGGCGACCATGTGATGTGCGATTGGGAGGGGACCTCGGGCCTGGATAAAAAGGGCATCAACGTCCCCCTCGTTTATACCAAGGCCTATGCCTGCTACGCCCTGAAATGCGCGATTGCGCCGGAGATTCCAAACAACGCGGCCTCGCTCGAACCCTTCCGCATCACCGCGCCCGTCAACTCCATCGTCAACGCCCAACACCCCGCCCCGGTGGCGCTGCGCCATGTCATCGGCCACATGGTCCCCGACACGATCTATGACGCGCTCGACAAGATCCTGCCCAACACCGTCCCGGCCGAGGGTGCGGGGTGTCTGTGCAACTTCCAGGTCTCCCTCCGCCCCCGCACCGACCGACCCGCGCCCCCTGATGCGGTCCGGGCCGAGGTGCTGACCTTCAACTCCGGTGGTTCAGGCGCAAGGCCCACGCTGGACGGAATGAGCGCCACGGCCTTCCCTTCGGGTGTGATGACCATGCCGGTCGAGGCCACCGAACAGACCGGCCCGGTGATCATCTGGCGGAAGGAACTCCGCCCCGACTCGGGAGGTGCTGGCAAATACCGTGGCGGTCTGGGCCAGTTCATGGAGGTCGGCGCGCGGGAGGGGCATGAATTCGACATCTCCGCCATGTTCGACCGCGTGCATCACCCGGCACGGGGGCGGCGCGGCGGGCTGGCCGGGGCGCCCACCACCATCGCGCAGGACGATGGCACGGCGATGCAGGGCAAGGGTCGGCAATTCGTCCCCCATGGCGTCAAGGTCCTGATGGAATTCCCCGGCGGCGCTGGCTACGGTGCGGTGGCAGAGCGCGACACGGCTTCGGTCCGCCGCGATCTGGCCTTGGGTTACATCACCGAGAAGACAGCGCGCGAGACCTACGCCATGACCGAAGCGGCGATTGCCGAGGTCATTACAGCCGCGCGCAAAGGGGAGACTTTCTGAATGGCGGCCAAGGATGCGCCCAAACACGCCACCTATGACGTGGTGATCATCGGGGGGGCCATCACCGGCTCCGCCACCGCGTGGTTTCTGACCGAAAACAAGGACTTCGCCGGCCGGGTTCTGGTGGTCGAACGCGACCAGAGCTATGAGTTCGCCGCCACCTCGCTGTCGAACTCCTCGATCCGGCAGCAATATTCCACAGCCCTCAACGTCCGCATCTCGCAGTTCGGGGCGGAGTTCTCGCAGAACCTGCCGAAATACATGGGCGGCGAGGCCCCGAAGCTGAAGATCCGCAACTTCGGCTACATGTACATGGCCGCCGACGAGGGCTTTGCCGCCGTCTTGCGCGCCCAACAGAAGGTGCAGGTCGCCGAAGGGGCGGAAACCCGGATCCTGACCCCGGATCAGATCAAGGAAGCCTATCCCTTCTACGAGGTCGGCGATCTGGTTCTGGGCTCGATCAACACCAAGGACGAGGGCTATTTCGACGGCTACACCATGTTCGACTGGTTCCGCCGTCAGGCCCGGGCGCGCGGCATCGAATATATCACCAACGAAGTGGTGGATATCACCCGCAAGGGCAACCGCGTCGAAAGCGTGACGCTGGCGACCGGCGAGGTCGTCTCTTGCGGGCAGGTGGTCAATTCCTCCGGCACGCGGGGGGCCAAGATGGCCGCCATGGCGGGGATCGCCATCCCGATCGAGCCGCGCAAGCGTTATTCCTGGATCTTCTCGGCGGAAAAGCCGCTCGACCGCGACCTGCCTTTGACCATCGACCCCTCGGGCGTCCACTTCCGCACCGACAGCGACACGACCTATCTGGTCGGCGCCCATGCCGAGCATGACCCGGCGGTGGCCTTCGATGACTTCACCATGGACCACAGCCTGTGGCAGGACCATGTCTGGCCGATCCTCGCCACCCGCATCCCGCAGTTCGAGGCGATCAAGGTCCTGCGCGAATGGGCGGGGCATTACGATTACAACACGCTTGACCAGAATGCCATCGTGGGACCGCATCCGGAGGTCACCAACTTCCTGTTCCTCAACGGCTTTTCCGGCCACGGCCTGCAGCAATCCCCCGCCATGGGGCGCGGCACGGCGGAATGGCTGACCTACGGCGAATTCCGCAGCCTCGACCTCTCGCCCTTCCGCTTTGAACGCATCGCGGAAAACCGTCCCCTCATCGAAGGTGCCATCATATGAACGTCGCCCCCAACCCCTTCCTCGCCGCGATCCGCGCCGGCAGGCCCCAGCTTGGCGTCTGGGTCGGCCTCTGCTCGCCCTTCGCGGCCGAGATCGTGGCCGGCGCCGGCTTTGACTGGGCGATGATCGACATGGAGCATTCGCCCAACGATCTGAACACCGTCCTCGGCCAGTTGCAGGCCTTCGCGGCCTATCCGACCACGGCCATGGTGCGGCCGGAATGGAACGATCCGGTGCTGGTCAAGCGCCTGTTGGACATCGGCGCGCAGGGTCTGCTGTTCCCCATGGTCCAATCGGTGGCCGAGGCGCAAAAGGCCGTCGCGGCCTGCCTTTACCCACCCAAGGGCATCCGGGGCGTGTCCTATTCGACAAGGGCCAACAAGTTCGGCCGCGTGAAGGATTACTTCACCAAATCCGAGGACGAGCTGGCCATCCTCTTGCAGGTCGAAACCCGCGCCGCCGTGGCGCTCGCCTCGCAGATCGGCGCGGTCGAGGGCTGCGATGGCGTCTTCTTCGGCCCCGCAGACATCGGCGCCGACATGGGCATCCTCGGCCAGCCGACCCATCCCGACATCTGGGAGTTCATCATGCCGGTGGCCAAGAAGCTGATGGCCGCGGGCATCCCGGTCGGCACCCTGGTCGCCGATACCACGCTCGCCCGCCGCCTGCTCGACGAGGGCTTCACCTTCGTCGCCTGCGGCATCGACGCCTCGATCCTGTCGCGCGGTGTCGATGCGCTTTTGCAGACG
This sequence comes from Rhodobacter sp. P2_H5, assembly GCF_056403335.1. Classification (NCBI taxonomy): domain Bacteria; kingdom Pseudomonadati; phylum Pseudomonadota; class Alphaproteobacteria; order Rhodobacterales; genus Rhodobacter; species Rhodobacter sp. P2_H5. The sequence goes on from NZ_JBFUFS010000009.1 coordinate 32,435, forward strand.
ATGAAGGCCTGAGGTGGATTTCGCGACCTCCCGGCTGCAGAGGGTCAAACCCTCGGCCTCGGCGGCCATTTCGACCCGGGCCAAGGCGATGGCCGAGGCGGGGCAGGATGTGATCGACCTCGGCCTCGGCGAGCCGGATTTCGACACGCCGGCCCATATCGTGGAGGCGGCGCATCAGGCCGCCCTGCGCGGCGAGACGCGATACCCGAACACGCAAGGCACCGCCGCCCTGCGCGCCGCCGTGGCGGAAAAGTTCCGCGCCGACAATGGCCTGACCCATTCGCCCGATCAGGTGATCGTCTCCAACGGGGCCAAGCAGGTGATCTTCGACGCCATGATGGCGACGCTGGAGCCGGGGGCAGAGGTCATCCTGCCCGCGCCCTATTTCGACAGCTACCGCAACATCATCGGCCTGATCGGCGGCAAGGTCCGCAGCGTGGTCTGCCAGGCCGCGGACAACTTCTGCCTGACGCCAGCCGCGCTGGAGGCGGCGATCACCCCGCAAACGCGCTGGGTGTTTCTGAACTCGCCCTCGAACCCGGCGGGGGCGGTCTATGGGCCGGAAGATTTCCGCGCCCTGGCCGAGGTGCTGGCGCGGCACCCCCAGGTGCTGATCCTGTCGGACGAGATCTACGAGAAGATCATCTTCGATGACGTGCCCTTCGTCTCTTTCGCCGCCGTCTGCCCCGAACTGGCGGATCGCGTGCTGACGGTGAACGGCGTCTCCAAGGCCTATGCGATGACGGGTTGGCGCATCGGCTATGGCGCAGGTCCCAAGGCGCTGATCGCGGCGATGACTACGGTGCAATCGCAGATCTCCTCCGGGGCCTGCTCCATCGCCCAGGCCGCGGCGCTTGCGGCGCTGACCGGGCCGCAGGACTGCATCGCCACCTTTCGCGCCGCCTATCAGCGGCGGCGCGATCTGGTCATGGCAGCGGTGGCACAGATCCCCGGGCTGCGCCTGCGCCGGCCCGGCGGCGCCTTTTACGCGCTGATCGATTGCACAGCCCTGCTCGGCGCGGCGATCCCCGATGACGTGGCTTTCACCGGCCATCTTTTGCAACAGGCCGGTCTCGCCACCGTGCCCGGCTCGGTCTACGACACGCCGGGCTTCTTCCGCATCTCCACCGCCACCGCAGACGCCACCCTGGCCCGCGCCATGGGCCGGCTTTCCGCGACGGTGGCGGCCCTTCCAAAGGACAAGGCATGAAACTGAAACGACTGGTGCTGACCGGGGCGGCGGGCCGTCTGGGATCCTACCTGCGCGAGCCGCTGGCGGCGATGGCCGACGAACTGGTCTCCTCCGACCTCGCCGAGGACATCGGCAAGCTTTACCCCGGCGAGCGCTATGTCAGCGCCGACCTCGCCGACAAGGCTGCAATCCACGCCCTGCTGGAGGGCGCCGACATGGTGGTGCATTTCGGCGCCATCGCCGACGAGGCCCCGTTCGAGACCCTGCTCGGCCCCAATTTCATCGGCGCCTACAACGTCTGGGAGGCGGCCCATCAGCATAAATTGCGCCGGGTGGTCTATGCCTCCTCGATCCACGCGGTCGGCATGTATCCAAGGGCCGAATTCATCGGCACCGATGTGCCGCACCGGCCCGACACGTTCTATGGCCTCGCCAAGTGCTTTGCCGAGGATCTGGGCCGGATGTACTGGGAAAAGCGCGGGTTGGAATCGGTGCATCTGCGGATACTCTCCTGCGCGCAGGTCACCTCGGCGCGGGCTTTGGGGACCTGGCTCAGCTATGACGACCTCATTCAGCTGGTCACGCGGGCCATCGACACGCCCACCACCGGCTTCAGCGTGGTTTACGGTGTATCGAACAACGACCGTGTGCCGGTGGACAATGCCAAGGCCAGCTTCCTCGGCTACCGCCCGCGCGACAATGCCGAGGTCTTTGCCGAAAAGATCCTGGCCGAGGCACCCCGCCCCGACACCACCGATCTGGCGCAAATGCGGCACGGTGGCGCCTATGCGGCGGTCGACCTTGGGGAAAGCGGTCTGGCGCAGATGAACATCGTCAACGACGCCAAAAAGACCTGACCCACGCGCTGCCGCCCTTCCGGGCCGCAGGTTAAGCCGCCCGGCTCAGGGCTGGATGCCTGACCCAAGCGCAATCTGCAGCACCGCCCATTCCAGCGCCGTGTCATTGGCGGCCGAGGCGGCCGACAGCCGGGCCGCCGCGGCGGAACGGTCGGTGTCCAGCAGATCCAGCAGCGAGATCGCCCCCGCCTCGTAGTTCTGCTGGGCCAGCGCCAGCGCCCTTTCATAGTTGCTCGCGGCCTGCGCCAGGGCGGCCTGCCGGCGGCCATAATTGCCGAGGTTGGATTTGGCGACCTGCACCTGTTCGACCGCGTTCATCACCGCACTGCGCCACGACAGTTCGGACTGTTTCGCGGCGGACACCTTGGCATCGCGCGCCGCCGTCAGGACCCCGCGGTTCAGGATCGGCAGCGTGAGCTTCGGCCCGAAGGACCAGCTGGCATTGCCGCCGGTGCGGTTGAAAGTGCCGCTCAGCGTGATCGAGGGGTAAAGGTCAGCCTCGGCCACACCCACCGCCGCCACCGCCTGGCGCAGGGACGCCTCGGCGCTGCGAATGTCGGGGCGGTTGCGCAACAGATCGGCGGGAACGCCGGTGGTGCTGGTGCCGGGGGTGCGCAACTGGCGCGCGCCCTTCTGCATCTGCGCCATCAGGGGGGCCGCGGGTTCATCCAGCAGGGTCGCCAGCGCAAAGACATTGGCGTTGAAGCGGGCCTCGTAATTCGGCAGGTCGGCACGCGCGGTGTCCAGAAGCGCCTGCGCCTGCGCCATCTGGTAATCGGTGGCCGAACCGGCCTCGAACTGGTGGCGGGTGATCTCGACCGTCTTTTGCCGCGTCGCGATGGTCTGCCGCGTCAGGGCCAGCGCCGTCTGGTCAAAGCGCGCCGTGCCATAGGTGGAGATCAGATCGGCCAGCCAGGCCAGCCGCGCGGTGCCCAGATCGGCCTCGGCCGCCGAGATCCCGGCCTTGGCCCCCTCGCTCTCGCGGCGCAAACCGCCGAACAGGTCCAGCACAAGCGAGGCGTTCAGGGCCTGCGGGCTGCTGTTCTGCGTCGCGCCACCCTCCGACAGGGTGCGCTCCGCCGTCACCGCATAGCTGCCGTCCAGCGCCGCATTGACCCCGGTGGTGCGCAGGGTGGCCCGGGCCGCGCGGACCCGCTCCATCGCCAGCTGCACATCCAGGCTTTGCCGCAGGCCGCGCTCGATCAGCGCGGAGAGGGTCGCGTCGTGATAGGCCTGCCACCACTGGCTCTGGCCCTGCAGCGGATTGGCCGCCGCACTAGCGCCGACGAACTGCCCCGGCAGGGCAATCTGCGGGCTTTGATACTGCGGCCCGACTTCGGCACAGGCGCCCAGCGCGCAAAGAGCTGTCAGGAGGATCGGCTTCATGTATTGGCCTTCGGCTGTTTCTTGAATTGGGTCAGCCGTAGGACGGCGACGTAGAAAGACGGGATCATCAGAAGCCCGAAGAGGGCCGAGAAGATGATCCCCCCGAGCATCCCGATCCCGATCGAACGTTGCGCCGCAGCCCCGGCCCCGGTGGCAATCGCCAAGGGCAGGATGCCCAGCATGAAGGCGAGCGTGGTCATCAGGATCGGCCGCAAGCGCTGGCGGGCGGCGATCTTGATCGCCTCGGCCAGGTCCATGCCCTTCTTGTGCTGCTCCTGCGCGAATTCGACGATCAGGATGGCGTTGCGCGCCGCAAGGCCGATGGTCGTCAGCAGTCCCACCTTGAAATAGACGTCATTCGACTGGCCAAACACCTTGGCCGCCACCAGCGCGCCCAGAACCCCCACCGGCACCGCCAACATGACGGCAAAGGGCACAGCCCAGCTTTCGTAAAGTGCGGCGAGGCACAGGAACACGATGATCGCCGAAAGGCTGTAGAGCAAGGGCTCCTGATTGCCCGCAAGCCTTTCCTGATAGGACAGCCCGGTCCAGGCCGCGCCATAGCCGCCCGGCAGGGCCGCCACCATCTCCTCCATCGCATCCATCGCCGTGCCCGAACTGACCCCGGGGGCCGGCGAGCCGGAAATCTCCAGCGCCCGCGTGCCGCCATAGCGCAGAAGCTGCGGCGAGACCTGTTCCCAGCTTTGCGACATGAAGGCATCGAAGGGCACCATCTCGCCGCTGGCATTGCGGGCATACCAGTCGCCCACGTCCTGCGGCTGCATCCGGTAGGGCGCGTCGCCTTGCACGATCACGTTGCGCAACTTGCTGTTCAAGGTGAAGTCATTGACGTAACGCCCTGAAAAGATGGTCGAAAGCATAGAGTTCACATCCGACAGCGTAAGCCCGAAAGCCTCGGCCTTCTGCGCGTCGATGTTCAGCTTCAGCGCCGGTTTCTTCGCATCGTCATTGCCGCGCAGGCCCGTGACCCGTCCGTCGGTCTTGGCATTGGCGACCAGCGTATTTGCCGCGTCGATCAAGGCCTGCGTGCCGCCGCCCGACTGGTCGATCAGCTCCATCGTGAAGCCCGAGGAGGTGCCCATGCCCTGAATAGCCGGCGGTTGCAGGATGAAGACCTGCCCCATCCGGTTGCCGGCAAAATGCATGTTGGCGCGCAGGGCAAGGCTGGCGGCATCCAGACCCGGGCGCTGACTGTATTCCTTCAGCCGGATGAACAGCATGGCGCTGTTCTGCCCGCTGCCGCCAAAGCTGAAGCCCAGGACCCCGAAGACCGACTTGACGGTCTTGGCCTCGTCCTTCAGGAAATACTGCTCGATGGCGGACACCGCCTCCTTGGTCTGCGGCTGGGTGGCACCCTCGGGCAGCTGGACCATGACCATCAGGACGCCCTGATCCTCCTGCGGCAGGAAGGAGGTCGGCAGCCGGTCATAGACCCATGCGAGGCCGACGATCACAGCGCCCAGAACCACCAGCATCCGCAAGGGCCGCTTCACGAACCGCCCCACCGTGCCGACATAGCCCGAGGTCAGCCGGCTCAACCCGCTGTTGAACCAGCGCGCCGGGGCAAAGCGCGTCTCGTGCCCGCCGGGTTTCAGCAAGGAGGCGCACATGGCCGGGGTCAGGATCAGGGCGACCAGCAAGGACAGGCCCATGGCCGAAATGATCGTGACCGAGAATTGCCGGTAGATCACCCCGGTCGACCCGCTCATCACCGCCATCGGCAGGAACACCGCCGACAGGACCAGCACGATGCCGACCAGCGCACTGGAAATCTCGCGCATGCTCTTCTCGGTCGCCTCGACCGGGCCGAGCCCCTCTTCCTTCATCACCCGCTCGACGTTTTCGACCACGACGATGGCGTCATCGACCAGAAGGCCAATCGCCAGCACCAGGGCGAACATGGTCAGCGTGTTGATCGACATGCCGAACAGCGACAGGATGCCGAAGGTGCCCAAAAGCACGATCGGCACCGCGATGGTCGGGATCAGCGTCGCGCGCCAGCTTTGCAGAAAGACCAGAAGGACAAGGAACACCAGGGCGATGGCCTCGGCCAGGGTGTGGTAGACTTGGGTGATCGATTCCTCGACGAAGGGCGAGGTGTCATAGGGGAAGACCACGCTGACGCCCTCGGGCAGCGAGGCGCTCAGTTTGGCCACCGTCGCACGCACGGCGGCGGCGGTGTCGACCGCATTGGCCCCGGTGGCGAGGTTGACGCCAAAGCCCGCCGCAGGCTGGCCGTTGTAGCGCGACACGGTGCCGAAATCCTTCTCGGCAATCTCGACCCGGGCCACATCGCCCAGAAACACCGCCGAGCCATCGACGTTGGTCTTCAGGAGGATCTTCTCGAACTCGGCCACGCTCGACAGCTGCGACTGCGCGCTCAGCGTCACGTTCAGCTGCTGGCCCTGGGTGGCGGGCAAGGCGCCGAGCGAACCCACCGTCACATTGGTGTTCTGCGCGGCCACCGCCGTGGTCACATCGCTCGCGGTCAGCTGGTATTTCATCAGCTTGACCGGATCGAGCCAGACCCGCATCGCGTAAACCGTGCCGAAACTGTTGATCGAGCCGACGCCCTCGGTCCGGGTCACCGGGTCCTGGATGGTGTTGGACAGGATGTCACCCAGCTGTACCGAGGTATAGGACGGATCATCAGCAATCACCGCGCCGACCATCAGGATCGATGAGGTCGAGCGCGTCACCCGGATCCCCGCCGTCTGCACCGTCTGCGGCAGCGCCGACTGCACCAGCTGCAGCTTGTTCTGCACCTGCACCTGCGCCAGATCGGCCTGCACCGTATCGTCAAAGGTCAGCGAAATGCTCGAACTGCCCTCGGACGAGGTCGAGGTCATATAGGTCAGCCCGTCGAGCCCGGTCAGCCCGTTTTCAAGAATCGTCGTGACCGAGTTTTCGACCGTCTCGGCCGAGGCCCCGGTATAGGTGGCCGAAACCCGCACCGTGGTCGGCGCGATGTTGGGATATTGCGAGATGGGCAGGCTGGTCAGCCCGAAGGCCCCGCCCAGCATGACGACGATGGCCAGAACCCAGGCAAAGACCGGGCGGTGAATGAAAAAATGTGCCATCCGATCAATCCGCCGCTTTCTTGGCGGCCGGATCGGCGGGAGGTGTCGCAGCCCCGGCGGGCGCAGCTGGGGCGGTACTCGCCGGGGCGGCATCGTCCTTCACCAGCCCGTTCTCATCCAGCGTCGCGGGCACGGGCTGCAGTGCGGCGCCGGCGCGCATGGTCTTCAGCCCGTCCAGCACCAGCTGATCGCCGTCCTTCAGGCCGGCGGTCACGATCCAGGCGTTCTGATAGCTGCCGGTTCCGGTCAGGGTGACCTGCGTCGCCTTGTTGTCAGGCCCCACCACAAAGGCGGTCAGGCTGCCATTCGGCGCCCGGGTCGCGGCGCGCTGCGGGACGAGATAGGCCTCGATGGTGCCGAGCTCGACCGAGCCGCGCACGAACATGCCGGGCAGGATTTCGTTCAACGGATTCTCGAAGCGGAAGCGGATGTCGACGCTGCCGGTGGTGGTGGAGACCGAGGCGCTGGGGGCCACGAGCGTGCCCTTGCCCTTGTAGGTCTCGCCGTTTTCCAGCGTCAGGTTGGCGGTCAGCTCCTGGTTGCGGCTGATCGTGCCGTCGCGGATCTCGCCCCGGATGGTCAGCATACGGGCGCTTGTCTCCAGCATCACGACGTCAATCGGGTCGAGCCTTGTGATGGTGGTCAGGGCATCGGCCTGCCCCGCCGAAACCAGATCGCCGACCGAAACGCTGGCCACCTCGGCCACGCCCTCGATCGGGCTGGCGACGGTGGTCCAGGACAATTCGGTACGGGCATAGTCCAGCGTCGATTGCGCCGCCTGCACATCGGCCTGCGCCTCGGCGAGGGCCGCGGCATAGCCCTCGACCTCGGCCTGGCTGTAGCCCGAGCCCAGAAGCTTGATCGCGCGGTCATTGGCGGCCTGCGCCACCGGCAATGCCGCCTGCGCCTTGGCCAGCGCCGCCTGCGCCGACAGGACGGCGGCGCGGTAGCTTGCGTCATCCAGCTGGAACAGGGGCGTGCCCACCGCAAGCTTCTTGCCCGGCTCGTAAAGGATCTTGGTGATCACGCCGCTAACGCGCGGCCGGATGCCCACTTGCTCGTAAGCAATGGCCCGGCCCGGCAGGGTGAAGACCTGCGGCACTTTCTGCGGATGCATGGCCAGCACGCCGACCTTGGCCGGACCGCCTGCCCCTCCCGGCATCTGCTGCGCCACGACCGGGGTCCCCGCCATCAGAACCGCCACCAGACCGGTCACCCGCGCCGCGCGCCAAAGATCCGTCATCACATTCAATACCTTCCCGATTTGAACCCGCCCCGCCACGATCACTTACCGGCCCTGCCGGCAACGCACCCCACATCGGGGTCCGGCCACGGCAGTCGGGCGCAGATTTCAGCGGGCAAGCCTCTGCACTTGCAGCATTCTACGCCCGGACCTGAGGCTTCCGTCGCGCTTTTCGAGCGGAGTATGGAAAAAAAGCCGCAAGCCGTCCAGCGCGGGCTAAAGCCCCTGCACGAGGCGCAAGCCCTCGGCAGAGCTGCGCACCACCTCGGCGATCTGGGTCAGCTGTTTGACCAGGGGGCTGGTCTTGCGCCAGATCATCCCGATGCTGCGCGAGGGCTGGGTGCCCTTGAACCGCGCGACCGAAACCGTGGCCGAGCGGGTTTCCACCGCCACCGCCATCTCGGGGATCAGGGTCACGCCGATCCCCGCCCCCACCATCTGCACCAGCGTGGTCAACGACGAGCCGTCCATCATCTCGCGCGGGTGGGCATTGCTCATGCTGCAAAAGGACAGGGCCTGATCGCGGAAGCAGTGCCCTTCCTCCAACAGCAAAAGCCGCATCTCGCGCAGCATCTCGCGGTTGGGCACCGGCTTCAACGCATCCTCCGCCGGGCGGACCAGCACGAAATCCTCCGAAAACAGCGGCACCTCGGTCAGCGAGGGTTCCGAGACCGGCAGCGCCACGATGGCAGTATCCAGCCGCCCCGCCGCCAGTTCCTGCAGCAGGCGCGAGGTCAGCGATTCGCGGATATGGATGTCGAGTTCGGCATGGCTGCGGGTCAGGTTGGCGATGATCGTCGGCAGCAAATAGGGCGCGATCGTCGGGATGACCCCGATCCTGAGCCGCCCGACCAATTGATCCTGCGAGGCGCGGGCCAGATCCTCCAGCTCGTCCACCGCGCGCAGGATGCCGCGGGCGCGGCTGGCAAAGGCCTCGCCAAAGCCGGTGAGTCGGACCTGCCGCGCGCCACGCTCGAAAAGCTCGGTGCCCAGCGTCTCCTCCAGCTCCTTGATCTGCATCGACAGGGCGGGTTGCGAGATGGCGCAGGTCTCCGCCGCCCGCCCGAAATGACCCTGCGCCGCCAAAGCCTCGAAGTAACGCAGGTGTTTCAGCGTCAGGTTGTTCATAACTGTACCTTATCGTTACAATCAGAAAATACAACTTATACCAATCGCCGGGGTTTGATAGGGTCTTGGCAACGCGGTCGGAGAGGCAGGGTTTGAACGCCAGATTCCCCGACCGCAGGGGCCCGCTTTGGGCCCGGCAACGAAAAGCCAGCCCCGGTGCAAGCCGGGTTACTGGCATGATCCAGCATGATGGGAGACTAGAATGGACGGAAACGACACTTCAGGCGGCACGAAATGCCCGGTTCTGCATGGCACAGCCAAACAGGCGACCTTTGCGGCGCGCTCCAACCGCGATTGGTGGCCGAACCAGCTTAACCTCAAGGTTTTGCATCAGAATAACGTCCGCGGCAATCCGATGGGCGAAGAGTTCGACTATGCCGAAGCCTTCAAGACACTGGATCTGGAGGCGGTCCGTCAGGATCTCTACGCCCTGATGACCCAGTCGCAGCCCTGGTGGCCGGCGGACTGGGGCCATTACGGCCCCTTCTTCGTCCGCATGGCCTGGCACTCGGCCGGCACCTACCGCACCGGCGACGGCCGTGGCGGCGCGGGCCATGGCACCCAGCGTTTCGCGCCGCTGAACTCCTGGCCGGATAACGTCAACCTCGACAAGGCGCGCCGCCTGCTGTGGCCGATCAAGCGCAAGTATGGCGCGGCTTTGTCCTGGGCCGACCTGATCATCCTCGCCGGCAATGCCGCGATGGAATCGATGGGCTTCAAGACCTTCGGCTTTGGCGGCGGACGCACCGACGTCTGGGAGCCGGAAGAGGATATCTACTGGGGCGGCGAGACTGAATGGCTTGCGACCTCGGACAAGCCGGAAAGCCGCTACACCGGCGACCGCGTGCTGGAAGACCCCTTGGCCGCCGTCCAGATGGGCCTGATCTACGTCAACCCCGAAGGTCCGGACGGCAACCCCGACCCGGTCGCGTCGGGCCGCGACATCCGTGAAACCTTTGCCCGGATGGCGATGAACGATGAAGAGACTGTGGCGCTGACTGCCGGTGGCCATACCTTCGGCAAGGCGCATGGCGCGGGTGATCCGGCGCTGGTCGGGCGCGAGCCGGAAGCGGCGGGCATCGAACAGATGGGCCTTGGCTGGAAGAATGCCTTTGGCACCGGCATGGGCATCCACACCACCGGCTCGGGCATCGAAGGCGCCTGGAAACCCAATCCCACCACCTGGGACATGGGCTATCTCAAGGTTCTCTTCAAATACGACTGGGCTCTGGGCCGCAGCCCGGCGGGCGCCAAGCAATGGCACCCCGTCAACTGCGAGCCGGAAGACATGGTCGTCGACGCGCATGACCCCTCGCTGAAGCATCCGCCGATGATGACGACGGCGGATATGGCGATGAAGTTCGACCCGAACTACGGCCCGATCGCCCGCCGCTTCCTGAATGACCCGGCGGCCTTCGCCGACGCTTTCGCCCGCGCATGGTTCAAGCTGACCCACCGCGACATGGGGCCGAAAGCCCTGTATCTCGGCCCGCTGGTCCCGGCGGAAGATCTGATCTGGCAAGATCCGGTGCCGCCGGTCGATGCCCCGCTGGTGGAGGCCGCCGATATCGCGGCTCTCAAGGCCTCGATCCTCGCCTCGGGTCTGACCACGGCGGAACTGGTCTCGACCGCCTGGGCTTCGGCCTCGACCTTCCGCGGTTCGGACAAGCGCGGCGGGGCCAATGGCGCCCGCATCCGTCTGGCACCGCAAAAGGATTGGGAGGCCAACCAGCCCGCCCAGCTGGCCAAGGTTCTGGCCGTGCTGGAGGCGATCCAGGGCGGCTTCAATGCCGCCGGGGTCAAGAAGGTCTCGCTGGCCGATCTGATCGTGCTGGGTGGCTCCGCCGCGATCGAGGCGGCTGCCAAGGCCGCCGGCCATGACGTGGTGGTGCCCTTCGTGCCGGGCCGCACCGATGCGACGCAGGACCAGACCGACGCGCATTCCTTCGCCGCGATGGAACCGGTGGCCGATGGCTTCCGCAACTATCTGAAGAAGGAATACTCGGTCTCCGCCGAGGAGCTTCTGATCGACCGCGCCCAGCTGCTGACGCTGAGCGCACCCGAGATGACCGCGCTGATCGGCGGCCTGCGCGTGCTGGACACCAACCATGGCCAGACCAAGCATGGCGTCTTGACCAACCGCCCGGGCACTTTGACGAACGACTTCTTCGTCAACCTGGTCGACATGGGCACCGAATGGGCCCCGGTCGATGGTTCCACCCAGCTGTTCGAGGGCCGCGACCGCGCCACCGGTGCAGTGAAATGGACTGGCACCCGTGCCGACCTCGTCTTCGGGTCGAACTCGCAACTGCGCGCGATTGCCGAGGTCTATGCCTGCGACGACGCGCAAGGCCGCTTTGTCGGTGACTTCGTCGCCGCCTGGACCAAAGTGATGAACGCGGGCCGGACCGATCTGGTCTGAGCGCCTGTGATCAGGCGTGACAGGGCCTGACGGGCCCTCGTGACCCCGAAAAAAGCGGGCGCGGCTGTCAACAGCCGCGCCCGCATTCCGTTCCGGGGGCGCCCCGCCCCTGCCGCCGGCCCCGCCGTCCTGCATTTCCCGGCCGAGCGGAGATTATCGACTTGTGTATCCCGCCCCACAGTCCGATCTATCTTTTCGGGCCGTGGGAACCGTCACCCCCGATCCAGGTTATGATCTTCGTGCGACTTCAGCCTCCGGTGCCGCGACCGGGACGGAACAGCAACAGACGCCTGCTTTGCCACCACCTGCGCGGGGGCAGATCCCCGGCAACGGGATTGGGCAACGGTATTGGGTGGTGAAACTTGAACGACAGACGGCGCGGCCTTCGGGCCGCCACGAGCGAAAAACACCGCCATCTTGACGCCCTGATCGGGCGTTTCGCGGATCGCCGCGGCTACCAGACCTATCTGCGCAGCAGCTTGAGCTTTCGGGCTGCGGCGGAACCGGCCCTTTCCGGGGCCGGGGCGCGGACCCTTGGCATAGCACCGGTTGATCTGGTGGCGCCCTTGATCCTTGATTGCGGCGATCTGGGCGTGGTGCCGGACCCCGCGCCGCTGCCCCCTGTCGCCCTACACGACCTGTCAGCCACCATCGGCGCGCTTTACGTTCTGGAGGGTTCGGCGCTGGGTGCGGCGGTCTTGCGCCGCGATGCCCAGGCGCTCGGCTATGATGCCGGCTTCGGCGGACGGCACTTTTCGCTCCAGATCGGCGCGCCCGGGCGATGGGCGGCTTTTCTGGCGGTCCTGGACGAGATAGAAGCCTTCGATCCGGGCGCGGCCATCAGCGGTGCCAACCATATCTTTGACCTCGCCATCCTTGCCGCGGAGGCCGCCTGTGCCGAATACGAGTGTTGACCTGACCAACTGCGACCGCGAACCGATCCACACGCCGGGTCGGATTCAGGACCATGGCTGCATGCTGGTATCAGGCCGCGACGGCCGCCTTGTCCTGCGCGCTTCGGCCAATGCGCAAGCCATGCTGGGCCTGACCGACGCGCCACAGGACCGCCCCTTGCAGGAGGTGCTGGGCGGCAATGTGGCGCATGACCTGATGAACGCCCTGGCCAAATCCACCGATGCGCGCCGCCCGGGCCTGCTTCGCATTGCCCAGATCAATGGCAGGGGCCCCTTCGACGTGGCCGTGCACCTGCATCAGGACAACCGCATCATGGAGTTCGAGCCGGTCGATCCGGCCGAGACGAGCTCCGCGCTCGACATCGTGCGCGCCCTGATCGCGCGCACCGTGGCCCTGTCCGATGTCGCTACCCTGGCCAAACGCATGCCGCTCTACATGCAAAGCCTGTTCGGCTACGACCGGGTGATGCTGTATCAATTCGCCCCCGACGGTTCGGGCAAGGTGATCGGCGAGGCCAAGCGCCCGGAACTCGAATCCTTTCTGGGGCAGCATTTCCCGGCGGCCGACATCCCCAAACAGGCCCGCGCCCTTTACCTGCGAAACACGATCCGGGTGATCGCCGATGCGAACGGGCCCTACAGCGCCATCGTGCCCGAGATTGATGCCTCCGGCGCCAGGCTCGACCTCTCCTATGCCCATCTGCGCAGCGTCTCGCCCATCCATCTGGAATACCTGCGCAACATGGGCGTCGGCGCCTCGATGTCGCTGTCGGTGATTGTCGGCGGCGAGCTTTGGGGCATGGTGGCCTGCCACCATTACGGCCCGAAGGCCCTGTCGCAGGTGCAGCGCGTCGCGGCAGAGATCTACACCGATTTCCTCTCGCTGCACTTGACCGCCCTGCACCACCGCCGCCGCGCCGAGGCGACGCTGCGGACGCGCAGCGCGCTGGATTCGCTTCTGGCCAACATGTCGTCGCAGTCCGATGCCGAAGGCTTCCTGCGCGACCATCTCGCCGATCTGGCCGGCCTGATCGAATGCGACGGGGTCGGCCTCTGGATGAACGGCGGCTGGTCGGCGGTCGGGTCCGCTCCGCCACCCGGCGCCATTCCCGCGCTGACCACCCTCGCCTCCGCCGGCAGCACGCCCAAGGTCCTTGCGGCCCATTCCCTCGCAGAGCAGATCCCCGAGGCCGCGGCCTATGCCGCCGCGGCTGCGGGGATGCTCTCGATCCCCTTGTCGGTGGTGCCGAAGGACTTCCTGTTCTTCTTCCGCAAGGAAAAGGTCCAGACGCTCGAATGGGGCGGCGATCCGACCAAGACCTATGAAGCCGGCCCGATGGGCGACCGGCTGACCCCGCGCAAAAGCTTCGCGATCTGGAAAGAGACCGTCGAAGGCCGGTCCGAGGAATGGACCGAGGATCAGCGCATCGTGGCCGAGGCGATCCTTCTGGGCCTGCGCGAAGTGATCCTGCGCCACAACGAAGTGCTGGCCAGCGAGCGCAAGAAGGCCGAGGTGCGCCAGCGCGTCCTGCATGACGAGCTCAACCATCGGGTCAAGAATATCCTGGCCCTGATCAAGTCGCTGATCGGCCACCCCACCGCCGAGGGCGAGACGCTGGAGGCCTATGTCCAGGTGCTCAAGGGGCGGATTCAGGCCCTGTCGCATGCCCATGACCAGATCGTGCGCGCCGATGGCGGCGGCAGCCTGCTGCAGCTTCTGTCGGCGGAACTGTCGCCCTACCCCGGCGCGCAGATCGTGCTGGAGGGCGAGGATATCGGGCTGGATGCGCAGGCCTATTCCGTCATGGCGCTGGTGATCCACGAACTGGCGACCAATGCGGCGAAATATGGCAGCCTTTCGACCCACACAGGCCAGCTGAACCTGTCCTTCCAGCGCGCGGCCAACGGCGATTGCGCCCTGATCTGGCGCGAGAGCAAGGGCCCGAAGGTCAAGATCCCCGAACGCTCCGGCTTCGGCTCGATCCTGCTGACCCGCAGCGTGCCCTATGATCTTCAGGGCACCAGCGAGGTCATCTACGCGCCCGAAGGCGTGCAGGCCCATATCACCATTCCCGCCAAGTTCATCAGCCCCCATGTTGCCAAACGCAAGGTGAGCCCCGCCATGACCGCCTCTCCCATTCCGCCCGTCGACTTCGAAACCAAGTCGATCCTGCTGGTCGAAGATCAGCTGGTGATCGCGCTCGATGCCGAGGACATGCTGCGCAGCCTCGGCGCGCAGGATCTGACCACGGTTGCGACGGCGGCCGAGGCCCTGAAACGGATCTCGGTCAAGACCCCGGATCTGGCGGTGCTCGACTTCAACCTCGGCTCGGGCACGACCTCGCTGGAGGTGGCACAAGAGCTGATGCGCCGCGAGGTGCCTTTCGTCTTCGCCACCGGCTACGGCGACAGCGTGATGATCCCCGAACCGCTGCGCAAAGTCCCCGTGGTGCGCAAACCCTATTCCGCCGAAGCCCTGCAAACCGCCCTGACCCAACTGATTAGCGCCTGAGCCCGGACCGCACCGCCCCCGGCGTCAGACAGCAAAAGGCCGGCGCAGGATCATCTGCGCCGGCCATTCCTATCCGTCCTCGGCCTCCTGAGGCGATGCCTCAGCTACACCCGCTCGTCCCGCCGCAGGTGTTGCACTTCATGCAGGTGCCGTTGCGCACCAGCGTGTAGTTGCCGCACTCGCCGCAAGGATCGCCCTCGTAGCCCTGCATCTTGGCCTTGACCCGCTGGTCGATGCCCACCGTGCCCGAGGCCAGCGCCGTGCTGGACCCGCCGCCCGCCGCCATCCGGGCGGTTTCGGGGACCAGCAGGTTCAGCGCGGCGGCACTGTCGGCCAGGCCCACATCAAGCCCCATGCCGGAGAAGCCGGTCATCCCCATGCCGCCCTGCAGCACCACCAGTTCCTGCGGCACGCGCTTCCTCAGATACCCGGTCGAGGAGATCTGCTTGATCACCTCCAGCCCGCGATTGGCCGCCGCATCGCTGACTTCGGCGATGTTGCGCTTGCCCTCGTCATCGCCACGGCCGAGATCGTCGAAGCTGTGGCCGGTCGGTTTGACATGTGCCAGATCGGTGCGGTCGAGGTAGGAAATCGCCAGTTCCCGGAAGATATAGTCCAGGATCGAGGTGGCGTTCTTGACGCTGTCATTGCCCTGCACCATGCCCGCCGGTTCGAACCGGGTGAAGGTGAAGGCCTCGACATATTCTTCCAAGGGCACGCCGTATTGCAGCCCGACCGAGATCGCGATGGCGAAGTTGTTCATCATGGCGCGGAAGCCCGCACCTTCCTTGTGCATGTCGATGAAGATCTCGCCCAGCCGCCCGTCGCCATATTCGCCGGTCCGCAGATAGACCTTGTGGCCGCCGACGATGGCCTTCTGGGTATAGCCCTTGCGACGTTCGGGAAGCTTCTCGCGGTTGGTGCGGATGACTTCCTTGATGATGATCTTCTCGACGATCTTCTCGGCCAGAACCGCGGCCTTTTCCTGCGCCGAACCCGAGGCCAGGATTTCCTCCGCCTCTTCATCATCCTCGATCAGCGCCGAAGCCAAAGGCTGCGACAGCTTCGACCCGTCGCGGTAGAGCGCGTTGGCCTTGATCCCCAGCGAATGCGACAGCTCGTAAGCCGCCAGCGTTTCGGCGATCGAGGCCGAATTGGGCATGTTGATCGTCTTGGAAATCGCCCCCGAGATGAAGCTCTGCGCTGCGGCCATCATGTAGATATGGCTGTCAACCGACAGATACCGCTTGCCCTTCTTGCCGCAGGGATTGGCGCAGTCGAACACCGAATAATGGTGCGGCTTGAGGAACGGCGCGCCTTCCAGCGTCATCGTGCCGCAAACATGGTCGTTGCAGGCGTCGATCTGGGCCTTGGTGAAGCCAAGGTGGCGCAGAAGGTCAAAGCCGGGGTCCAGAAGCTTGTCGGCCGGGATGCCCAGGTTGCCCTTGCAGAAATCCTCGCCCAGCGTCCACTGGTTGAAGACAAAGCGGATGTCGAAGGCGGTCGGCAGGGCGGCTTCGATCTTCTCCAGCTCGCGCGCGCCGAAACCATGGCCGATCAGCGAGGTGGTGTTGATCGCCGGAGCCTGGGCGATGGAGCCATGGCCCACGGCATAGGCCACCATTTCGGCAATCTGGTGGCTCGGATAGCCGAGGGTTTCCAAAGCGCCGGGGACCGACTGGTTGATGATCTTGAAGTAGCCGCCGCCGGCCAGCTTCTTGAACTTCACCAGCGCGAAGTCGGGCTCGATCCCGGTCGTGTCGCAGTCCATCACCAGACCGATGGTGCCGGTCGGCGCGATGACCGTGGTCTGCGCGTTGCGGAAGCCGTTGACTTCACCCAGGGCCAAAGCCTCGTCCCAGGCGGATTTCGCCAGGGCGACCAGCGTCTGATCCGGGCAGTTGCGGTGGTCCAGCGTCACCGGATCGACGTTCAGTCCCTCATAAGCCCCGGTCCCATGCGCTGCGGCGCGGTGGTTGCGGATCACGCGGAGCATATGGGCGGCGTTGCGCTTGTAGCTCGGGAAGGCGCCCAGTTCCTTGGCCATCTCGGCCGAGGTGGCATAGGCGATCCCGGTCATCAGCGCGGTCAAGGCCCCGCAGAGCGCCCGGCCTTCCTTGCTGTCATAGCCCAGCCCCATGTTCATCAACAGCCCGCCGATATTGGCATAGCCGAGGCCCAGCGTGCGGAAATCATAGGAGAGTTGGGCGATTTCCTTGGACGGGAACTGCGCCATCATCACCGAGATTTCCAGCGTGATCGTCCACAGACGGCAGGCATGGACATAGGCTTCCGCGTCGAACTTGGCGTTCTTCTGGAAGGTCAGCAGGTTCATCGAGGCCAGGTTGCAGGCCGTATCGTCAAGGAACATGTATTCCGAGCAGGGGTTGGAACCCCGGATCGGGCCGTCCTCCGGGCAGGTGTGCCAGGCGTTGACCGTGTCGTGGAACTGGATGCCGGGGTCGGCGCAGGCCCAGGCGGCATGGCCGATCTGGTCCCAAAGCTCGCGCGCCGAGATGGTCTTGGCGACCTTGCCGTCGGTGCGGCGGATCAGCTCCCAGGGCTTGTCCTCTTTGACCGCTTTCAGGAAGGCGTCGGTGACGCGGACCGAGTTGTTCGAGTTCTGGCCCGAGACCGTCATATAGGCTTCGGAATCCCAGTCGGTGTCATAGGTCGGGAATTCGATGCTGGTGAAACCCTGCTTCGCATACTGCAGGATGCGGAAGGTATAGGTGTCCGGGATCATCGCCTTCTTGGCCGCCTTGATCGCCGCCTTCAGGGCTGGGTTCTTGACCGGATCAACGCTGTCTTCCGAGGAACCATCCCACTGACGGATCGCCGCGAAGATCTCGTTCAACCGCGCTTCATGCGCCTTGGAACCGGCGACGAGGGAAGCAACCTTCTGCTCCTCGATCACTTTCCAGTTGATGAAAGCCTCGACATCGGGGTGATCCATGTCGCAGATCACCATCTTGGCCGCCCGCCGCGTGGTGCCGCCCGACTTGATCGCCCCGGCAGCGCGGTCGCCGATCTTGAGGAACCCCATCAGGCCGGAAGACTTGCCGCCGCCCGAAAGCTTCTCCCCCTCCCCCCGCAGCGAGGAGAAGTTGGTCCCGGTGCCCGAACCGTATTTGAAGAGGCGCGCCTCACGCACCCACAGGTCCATGATGCCGCCGTCGCCCACCAGATCGTCGCGCACCGACTGGATGAAGCAGGCATGCGGCTGGGGATGTTCATAGGCGCTTTCCGATTTCGTCAGCACCTTGGATTTGTAGTCGACGTAGTAATGACCCTGCGACGGGCCATCAATTCCGTAGGCCCAATGCAGGCCGGTGTTGAACCACTGGGGCGAGTTCGGCGCGCCCATCTGCCGTGCCAGCATGAAGCGCATCTCGTCGTAATAGGCCTTGGCGTCGGCCTCGGTCGAGAAATAGCCGCCCTTCCAGCCCCAATAGGTCCAGGCGCCGACCAGACGGTCGAAGACCTGCTTGGCCGAGGTCTCGCCAACAAAACGTTTTTCGGCGGGCAGCTGCTCCAGCGCCTCCTGATCCGGGACATGGCGTTCAAGGAAACGCGGCACGCCCTTTTCGGGCACGCGCTTGGTGATGGCGGGAATGCCGGCCTTGCGGAAATACTTCTGGGCGAGCACGTCGGCCGCAACCTGGCTCCAACCCTCGGGAACCTCGACCGCTTCGTTGCGGAAGACGATCTTGCCATCGGGATTGCGGATTTCCGATGTGGTCAGCTGGAAGGACATGGCGCCATAGGCGCCGGTGTCTGCCGAAGTAAATTTCCGCTCGATCTTCATCTGCCCCATCACTCCTTGTTTTTTCAAAACCAAAGGGCAGGCGCACAAAACCGGTCACGCCCCAATCCGGGCGCGTTCCTCAGCAGAGGGTTTTCGGTGTTATTGTCTGTCCCCGTCACGGCACGCCCTGTTTCCCGGCTTGGCCCCGACCTCTTCAAATTGCCGCAAGATCTGGGAGGCGGCAACGGATTTATTGCACATTTGCCCTAGATTTTGTGCTTGACGGCAAGGACCCGTCTAACTGTGGCGCTTTTACCCAAAGCGCCCTGCCTGTGGACAAGCCGGTGGATGAAATTCCGGGCACTGGGGACAGGGGTGCTATTTCCCAAACAGGCGCTGCGTTTGGCGGCGGGGACAAGTTTGCCGTCCCGCGCGCCCGTCTCAAGGCCGCGTTGATTCTTGCCCGTCACCCCACCCTGCGGTTGATCAAAAAGATCCCCACGGACACAAGGACGGCCGAGGCCAGAAGCGTCAGCGACAGCGACTCGCCAAAGACCAGATGCCCCAGCAGGATGGCGAGGATCGGCGTCAGGAAGGAAAACGAAGCCACGGTCGAGGCAGGATAGACCGACAAAAGCCACAGCCATGTGACAAACCCGCCCGAGACGACCACAAGCGCCTGCAAGACCAGCCAGACCCAGTCCATAGGCGTCACCTCGCGGATCAGGGGGCCGAAGAAGGGCGCCGCCAGCAAGAGGACGGGGGCGGAGACCAGCACCATCCAGAACAGCTGCGCCTCGGGCCCCGCCGCGCTCAGCCGCGATTTGCGCGCCACAAAGGCCGTGCCGGCCCAGCCCCAGGCGCCCAGCAGCGCACAGAAATCCCCCAGCCAGCTCACCTGCCCAGCATTGGCCCCGCCCCGCGCCGAAATCGCCCAGCCGGTGCCACAAAAGGCCAGCGCCAGACCCAGGGCCTTGACCCGCGTCGCCCGCTCGCCCGGCAGGAAGAAGTGCCCCAGAATCCCCATCCACAGCGGCATCGAATACATGATGAGCGAGGCATGGCCGACCGTCGTCAGATCCAGGGCCACGAACAGGCCCAGAAACTCCACCGCGAAGATCACCCCGATCAGGAGGCCCGGCCCCAGATCCGACAGCCTGACCCGCCCCAGCAGCCCGCGATACCACAGCCAGGCACCGACAAAGACCACCGCGAGGGCCGACCGCATCCCCGCCATGAAGACCGGCTGCAAGCCATGGTTCACCAGCTTGATCACGATCTGGTTGAGCGCCAGCACCATGGCCACCCCCAGAAGCGCCGCGATGCCGATTCCATCCATCCTGTCCTTGCGCATCGCTCTCTCCTGCTGTTCGGCGCCACCCTTTCCGTGCCCCGCGCCGGGGTCAACTGCCAATCCACCGGGGGCAAACATGCCGGGTCTGCGCCCTGCGCCATCTATCCTCTGGCACGCGGGGCCGCTTTCCACTAAAGCCGCGCCAACCCCAAGCCCTCCGGAAAGGCAGCGTCATGGCCGACATCATCGCCCGTTGTGAAGCCCGCGGCCTGCGCATGACCGAACAGCGCCGCGTCGTCGCCCGCGTGGTGGGCGAGGCCGAGGATCACCCCGATGTCGAAGAGCTGCACATCCGCGCGGCCAGGCTCGACCCGCGCATTTCGCTGGCCACCGTCTACCGCACGGTGAAGCTGTTCGAAGAGGCTGGCATCCTTGACCGGCTGGAGTTCGGCGACGGCCGCGCCCGCTATGAAGATGCCGAGCGCGACCACCACGACCACCTGATCGACGTGAACTCCGGTCAGGTCATCGAATTCGTCGACCCCGAGATCGAGGCCCTGCAGGAAAAGATCGCCGCCCGCCTCGGCTATCGGCTGATCGGCCATCGGCTGGAGCTTCTGGGCGTGCCGGTCCGCAAGGACGCCGACCCCGCATGACCGCCGCCACCGCCAACAGTTCTGCCGGCTCCAAGCACAACTTGCGCGGCATCTGCCTGATGGCCGGCTCGATGGCGCTGTTCTCGATGGAGGACATGTTCCTCAAACTCGCCGCCCGCGGTATCCCGACCGGCGAGATCCTGTTTGTGACCTGCATCTTCGCCTGGATCTTCTTCAGCACCCTCGCCCGCGCCGAAGGCAAGCGCACCGTCACCCGCGCCGCCCTTCACCCCTGGGTCGTGGCGCGCAATCTGGGCGAGATGGTCGGCACCTATGCCTTCATCTCGGCGCTGGCCGCCATTCCCCTGGCCACCGTCTCTGCCGTCCTGCAGGCCATGCCGCTCGCGGTGACGATGGGGGCGGCGCTTTTCATGGGCGAAAAAGTCGGCTGGCGGCGCTGGACGGCCATTCTGGTAGGCTTTGTCGGCGTGCTTCTGGTGATCAAACCCGGCCTAGACGGCTTCCGCCCCGAGGCTCTGTGGGTTCTGGTCACCGTGGCGGGCCTTGGCCTGCGCGACCTCGCCTCGCGCGCCATCCCGGCAGAGGTGTCGACGACGCAGGTTTCGGCCTGGGGCGTGGCCTCGGTCACGCTGATGGGTCTGGGCATGATGGCCTTTGAAACCCCGGTCCTGCCCGAGCCGGCGCAAGCCCTGATGCTGCTCGGCACCGTGGTCTTCGGCACGACGGGCTATTGGGCGATCACCTCGGCCAGCCGCACCGGCGAGGTCTCGGTCGTGGCCCCCTTCCGCTACACCCGCCTCGTCTTCGGCATCGCCATCGGCCTCCTGGTCTTCGCCGAGGTGCCCGACCTGCTGACCCTGGTGGGCGCCGCCGTCATCATCGGCTCCGGCCTCTACTCCTTCGCCCGCGAGCGCGCCCGCGCCGCCCAGCAGCGGCGAAATGCGGCTTGAGGCGCCAGAAGACTTTCCCTGATCACAAAGCCCGGCTAAAGGAGGGCGGGAGAGCACCCTTTCGCCATCGGAGATATCCATGAGCACGATCGTCGACATTCACGCCCGCGAGATCCTTGACAGCCGCGGCAACCCCACCGTCGAGGTGGATGTGATCCTTGAAAGCGGCGCGATGGGCCGCGCGGCCGTCCCCTCGGGCGCCTCGACCGGCGCGCATGAGGCCGTGGAGCGCCGCGATGGCGACAAGACCCGCTACATGGGCAAGGGCGTGCTGGAGGCGGTCGAGGCCGTCAATGGCGAACTGGCCGAAGCCATCATCGGCTTTGACGCGACCGAACAGGTCGGCATCGACCTGACCATGATCGAACTCGACGGCACCCCCAACAAGGGCCGGCTTGGCGCCAACGCCATCCTCGGCGTCTCGCTCGCCGTGGCGAAAGCCGCCGCCGAATTCACCGGCCAGCCGCTGTACCGCTACATCGGCGGCACCTCGGCCCGCGTGTTGCCGGTGCCGATGATGAACATCATCAACGGCGGCGAACATGCCGACAACCCGATCGACATCCAGGAATTCATGATCATGCCGGTCGGCGCGGACAATGTCCGCGAGGCGATCCGCATGGGCTCGGAAGTCTTCCACACCCTGAAGAAAGAACTGCAGGCCGCCGGCCACAACACCGGGATCGGCGACGAGGGCGGCTTCGCACCGAACCTGAGCTCCGCCCGCGTGGCGCTTGATTTCATTCTGAAATCCATCGAAAAGGCCGGCTATCGCCCGGGCGAGGACATCTACCTGGCCCTCGACTGTGCTGCGACCGAATATTTCAAAGGCGGCCGGTACGAGATGAAGGGCGAAGGCAAGTCGCTCTCCATCGAAGAGAACGTGGCCTTCCTCGCCAGCCTCGCCGCCGACTACCCGATCATCTCGATCGAGGATGGCTGCTCGGAAGATGACTGGCAGGGCTGGAAGCTCTTGACCGACACCTTGGGCAAAAAGGTCCAACTGGTCGGCGACGACCTCTTCGTGACCAACCCCAAGCGTCTGGAGATGGGCATCAAGTCGGGCTGCGCCAACTCGATGCTGGTCAAGGTCAACCAGATCGGCTCGCTGACCGAAACCCTCGCCGCCGTCGATATGGCGCACCGCGCGGGCTACACCAACGTGATGAGCCACCGTTCGGGCGAGACCGAGGACAGCACCATCGCCGACCTCGCGGTGGCCACCAACTGCGGCCAGATCAAGACCGGCTCGCTGTCGCGCTCGGACCGTCTGGCCAAGTACAACCAGCTGATCCGCATCGACGAAATGCTGGGCGACATCGGCACCTATGCCGGCCGCTCGATCCTGAAGGCCTGATCCACACGCCTTGACAGACCCAAACGGCGCGCCCCGCAAGGCGCGCCGTTTTTCTTTGGGGCCAGCGCGGGTTGACCCTGCGGGAGCCTCCGGCGGGAGTATTTGAGCAAAGCGCAAATGAAGGCCCCCTCTTCCCTTTGCCCTCTGCCGAAATACTCCGCGGGGGGTCCGGGGGGCGCGAAGCCCCCCGGCGCCGGGCAGAGGCGCGCCGGCTCAGGCCCAGAACCGCCCGGGCGCAAAGCTGGAAAGCAGGGGGTCACCCTCCCCCCCCAGGATCTCCGCCGCCAGAAGCTCGGCCACGATCGGGGCCAGAGTGACGCCGGAATGCATGACGGCCAGCCAGAGCCCGGGCGAGACCTTGCCCACGGCGGGCAGGCCATCGCCCGGCACCGGGCGCCAGGCCAGGGCCACCTGCTCGGCGGCAAGGTTCTTGTCGGTGAAGAGCGCGTTCACCTGCGCCAGCCCCGCCGCAACCACGGCCTGCGGGTCGGCGGGCGCGGTCTCGGTCGCGTCGGCCTGGTGGTTGGTCGCCAGGGGCATGATCAGGCGCCCCATGCGGTCCTGCCGCAGATCCTGCCCCGGCATGCCCAGCACATGATGCAGGATGCGCGGCACCGGTTGCGTGGTCAGGATCATCCCCGGGCGCGGCAGCATGGGCAGCACCCGGCCCAAACCTTCCAGCAAGGCCGCAGCCCCGGTGCCCGCCGCCACGATCACCTGATCCGCCGCAATCTCTCCCCCCGCCGTCACAGCACCGCAGACCACGCCACCCTTTTCGACCAGCGCGCTGGCGCCGAGCCCAAAGTAAACCTCCGCCCCGCGCGCCGCCGCCGCTGCGAGCAGGACCCGCGTCAGCCCCGCCGGATCGACCGCGCCCTCCTGCGGAAAGAACAGCGCCCGCTCCGGCGGCGCCGCCAGCGCCGGCTCGCGCAGGGCCACCGCCTCCTGCGTCAGAACCTCCGTCTCATAGCCCTGCGCCAGCAGCCCCGCGGCCATCGCATCTAGCGCCGCGCCCTCCTTCTCCCACCAGATGCAGCCGGGCCAATCCCACAAAGGCTCCGGCATCTGGCTCGCCAGCCGCGTCTCCAGCCGGTGATGCGCCGCGATCCCCGCCACCCGCAGCCGGTGATGCGCGTCGTTCAGCGAAAAGCTGGCGTTGATCCAGCCAAACGAGCGCCCCGAGGCTTGCGCCGCCGCCTGCATCCCCGCCTCCAGCACCGTGACCCGCGCCCCGCCGAGGCTCAACTGATAGGCCAGCGCCGCGCCGTTCAGTCCGGCGCCGATGATCAGACAATGTTCCATAGACCCTGTGCCCCGCATGAGGATGACGCCCGCCCGGGCGCGTCCGTCTTGAGATAGCAGATCAACCTCGCCGCACAATCCATTGCATTTGCATAAAACCCAACGCATCGCCGCTTTCCCGCGACAGGCCTTGCGCGCCCAGCACAGGGCTGGCTAACCTTGCCGCATGGAGCATGACCACAAGACCCTGATCGCCAGCCTGCCGCCCGATCTGCGCGAGAGCCTGACCCGCGCCTCGACCGCGCGCGGCCTCTGGCATCTGGCAGGCCATCTGGCCGCCATCGCCGCAACCTCGGCACTGATCCTGTGGACGCCGCTCTGGCCGCTGGCCCTTGTGGCGCAGGGCATCCTCCTGGTCTTTCTCTTCACGCTGGAACATGAGGCGACCCACCGCACCCCCTTTGCCAATGGAAGCCTCAACGACTGGGTCGGCCGCGCCTGCGGGCTGGTGCTGGTCCTGCCCTTCGAATGGTTCCGCTACTTCCACCTTGCGCATCACCGCTTCACCAACCTGCCCGGCCAGGACCCGGAGCTGGAGGGTGAAAAGCCGCAAGGCCTTTGGCCCTGGGTCCGCCATGTCTCCGGCCTGCCCTATTGGATCGCCGAGGCGAAGCTGACCTGGGGCCTGGCCCTTGGCCGCGTGACAGCGCCCTACCTGCCTGCCAATGCAATGCCCCGGATGCAGCGCGAGGCGCGCCTCATGCTGGCGCTTTACGCTCTGGCCGCGCTGAGCCTGGTCTTCTCCCCAGTGCTCCTCTGGCTCTGGGTCCTGCCGGTCCTCCTCGGCCAGCCCTTCCTGCGGCTCTATCTTCTGGCCGAGCATGGCGACTGCCCCTTCATCGCCAATATGCTGGAAAACACCCGCACCACCTTCACCAACCGGATCGTGCGTTTCGTGGCCTGGAACATGCCCTACCATGTCGAGCATCACAGCTACCCCGCCGTGCCCTTCCACAAGCTGCCCGCGCTCCATGCGCAGATCCGCGGCCATCTGCGGGTGACGGCAGACGGCTACGCCAGCTTCACCCGGCACTATCTGGCCCGCCGCCTGCGCTGACCCTGTGTATGCTTACAAGATTGGATTGGTGCCCCTGCGCGCCTTCCGCTAGACCGCCGGCATGACCCAGAACTCCGACACCCCCCGCGGTTTCGCCTTTGCCCTTTCGGCCTATCTTCTATGGGGCTTCCTGCCCTTCTACATGAAGGCCGCGGCACATATCCTGCCGACCGAGGTCATCGCCCACCGCGTGCTCTGGAGCCTGCCGATCGCGGCCCTGGTGCTTTGGGTCCGGGGCGAGCTGGGCGGCATCGCTTCCTTGTTGCGGCAGCCGAGGATGCTCGCCATGGGGGCCACGACCGCGGCGCTGATCTCGGTCAACTGGGGGATCTATGTCTGGGCCATCGGGGCCGGCCACGCGCTGGACACCGCCCTTGGCTATTACATCAACCCCCTGTTTTCCGTTTTCCTCGGCGCGGCCTTCCTCGGAGAGAAAATGACGACGCGGCAATGGGTTGCCGTGGGCCTTGCCGCCGCCGCCGTGGCGCTTCTGACCATCGAGGCGGGCAAGCTGCCGCTGATCTCCCTCACCCTCACCGTGACCTGGGGCTTTTACGCCTATCTCAAGCGCCGCCTGCCGATCGGCGCCAACGAGGGCTTCCTGCTGGAGATCCTGATCCTGTCGCCCATCGCGCTGAGCTATATGGTCTGGCTGGCAATGACCGGGCAGAACCACTTTGGCGCCACGATGCCCGACACCGTGCTTCTGGCCTGCAGCGGCGTGGTCACCGCGGTGCCGCTGATGCTTTATGCCAATGGCGCCAAGGGCTTGAAGCTCTCGACCATCGGCATCATGCAATATATCGCCCCGACGATGATCCTGCTGATCGCCATTCTGGTCTTTCACGAAAGCTTCGGTCTGGCCCAGATGATCGCCTTCCCGATGATCTGGGCGGCGCTGGCGCTTTACACCTCGGCCTTTTTCAAAAGGGCCTAGACCGGCGATTGTTTCCAAGGTGCCGGATTGCACTTTGCCACATTCCTGCCCCTAATGCCCGCATTCAGGACCGGGGGTTCGCGATGACGATTGCCAAAAGCACCAATTCCGCCGATTCCATTCTGGGCGGCGCGGGGGATGATCATCTGATCGGCTGGCTGGCCACCAATTCCGGCGGCTATCAGGGGCCGGTGACCGACGCCGATACGTTGGACGGTGCGGGCGGCAATGATCTTCTGGAAGGCGGCGATGGCGCAGACCTGCTTTTGGGCGGCACCGGAATGGACGTTCTTTTTGGTGGCGCGGGCAACGACAGTCTTAGCGGCGGCAGCGGTGGCGACGGCGTGATCGGCGCAGACGGCGATGACACGCTTCTCGGCGGGGCGGGCAATGACATTGTGTCGGACGACGTCGGGAACGACCTGCTTTATGGCGGGGCAGGCAATGACTGGCTGCGGGTCGGGGACGGCGTCAAGCAGGTCTATGGCGGGGCGGGAGACGACACGTTCATTGCCTATGGCGACGTGCACGGCTCGTACTTTGACGGCGGCATCGGCACCAACAGCCTGACGCTGGACCTCAAAGGCATGAACTTCCATGTCAATGTCTCGATTGCCGACCCGAATGTCCTGTCAGGCACAGTCGAGGGTATCCGGCTGCTGGCGATATCGCAGCTCGCCCTCTTTGGCGGGAATTTCGGCGATGTGATCACCGGGGGCGCGCTGGAGGACAATCTGGGCGGCAATGGTGGCGAGGATAAACTCAGCGGCGGTGGCGGCAATGACCGGCTCAGCGGCGGGGTGTGGAACGACACGCTGATCGGCGGCTTTGGCAATGACACGCTGTACGGCGGCAGCTTCCACGATGTGCTGTACGGCAATGTCGGCGACGACCTGCTGGTGGGCGGTATTGGCCGCGACACGATCTATGGCGGCGTGGGGCGCGACACGTTCTTTTGCCAGAGCCTGTGGGTCGGGCGGCAGGAAAACGCGGTCGATGTGCTGACCGGCGGTTCGGGGGCCGACCGCTTCATTTTTGCCTTCCGGCCCAGCTATCAGGTCACCGTGGCCGACAAGATCACCGATTTCACCTCGGGCGAGGACCGGTTCCTGCTTGACCGCGCCGGGATCGAAGGAACCCCGATTGCCGTGCTGTCCGAGGCCGGCTTTGCCCATGGCACCGCCGCGAGCGAGGCCGATGACCGGATCATCTATGATGCGGCGACCGGCCGGATCTGGTTTGACCCGGATGGCAATGGCAGCGCCGCAGCCCAGCTTTTTGCGCAGCTGGTGCCGGGGACGGCGCTGGCGGCCTCCGATTTCGGGATCATCTGAGCCTGTCAGGCCGAGGTCGGGGCCGAAGTCGCGCCTTACAGCCCCAGCTTCTGCGCCACCAGGGCATTGACCGCCGCCGGATTGGCCTTGCCGCCGGTGGCCTTCAGCACTTGGCCCGTGAACCAGCCCGCAAGCTTGGCATTGACCTTGGCTTTCGCGACCTGATCGGGGTTGCCCGCGATCAGCGCATCCAGCGCCGCCTCGATGGCCCCCATGTCGGTGACCTGCTTCATGCCATGCTTGGCAGCTTGCTCCACCGGGTCGCCGCCCTCGGTCCACAGGATCTCGAACAGGTCCTTGGCCATCTTGCCCGAGATTTCGCCCTTGGCGATCAGGTCCAGCACACCGCCCAATTGCCCTGCCGAAACAGGGGTTTCCGCGATGCTCTTGCCTTCCTTGTTGAGGCGGCCGAACAGCTCGTTGATCACCCAGTTCGCAGCGATCTTGCCATCACGCCCCTGCGCCACCGCTTCAAAGAAGCTGCCCGAGTCAAGCTCGGCCGTCAGCACATTGGCGTCGTAATCGGTCAGGCCGAAGTCGGCCATGAAGCGCGCCTTCTTGGCATCGGGCAGTTCGGGCATGGTGGCCGCGATATCGTCGACCCAGGCCTGCTCGATCTCCAGCGGCAGAAGGTCGGGGCACGGGAAGTAGCGGTAATCATGCGCCTCTTCCTTGGACCGCATCGAGCGCGTCTCGCCCTTGTCGGGGTCGTAGAGCCGGGTCTCCTGCAGGACTGTGCCGCCATCCTCGACAATCGCGATCTGACGGCGGGCCTCGTAGTCGATGGCCTGCTGGATGAAGCGCAGGGAGTTCATGTTCTTGATCTCGCAGCGCGTGCCCAGATGCGAGAAATCCTGCGTCGCCTGATATTTCTCATACTGGCCGGGCTTGCAGATCGACACGTTCACGTCCGCCCGCAGGTTGCCGTTCTGCATGTTGCCATCGCAGGTGCCCAAGTAGCGCAGGATCTGCCGCAGTTTCGAGACATAGGCCGCAGCCTCCTCCGGCCCGCGAATGTCGGGGCGGCTGACGATCTCCATCAGCGCCACGCCGGTCCGGTTGAAATCGACAAAGGACATCGCCGGGTCCATGTCATGGATGCTCTTGCCGGCGTCCTGCTCCAGATGGATCCGCTCGATCCGCACCAGACGCGCGACCCCCGGCCCCATCTCGACCAGCACTTCACCCTCGCCCACGATGGGGTGGTACAGCTGGGAAATCTGATAGCCCTGCGGCAGGTCGGGGTAGAAATAGTTCTTCCGGTCAAAGGCCGAACGCAGGTTGATCTGCGCCTTCAGACCCAGACCCGAACGCACCGCCTGCTCCACGCAGAACTCGTTGATCACCGGCAGCATGCCCGGCATCGCGGCATCCACGAAGGCCACGTTGGCGTTGGGCTCGGCGCCCACCTGGGTCGAGGCGCCGGAAAACAGCTTGGAATTGCTGGCCACCTGTGCGTGGATTTCCATCCCGATCACCAGCTCCCAATCCGATTTCGCCCCGGCAATCACCTTGGGCGCGGGGGTGGTATAGGTCAGGTCGAGCATGGAAGCCTCCAGAAATCCGGCGCGGTTGAGGCCACCTTTTAGGGTTGGGCGGCCAGCGGTTCAAGGGCCAATGGCGGCGGAAACTCGCCGAGACTCAGGGGGTGCGGGAACCCAAAGGTTGGCGAATCCGATTCGCGCCTGCAAAAGCCACGGGTCGCACGCACCGCGACGGCTGCCCAACGGACCGATGAGACGCATTTCCCTGACCCTGCTGGCGCTTTCCCTGGCCTTCTTCTCGGCACCTGTCGAGGCGAAAGCCAAGAAGACTCTCGCCCCCTTGCCCGCGATGCGCTGGGATCACCTTCCCGCGGCATCCGACTGGACCAAGGACGCACTCGTTCAGGTGGCGGCACACGATTCCGAACTGACGGGCACCGTCCCCGCCGATATCGAGGTCTATTGCCCGGGCTACGAAAGCGCCTCGCAGGACGAGCGCCGCGCCTTCTGGGTCGGTCTTTTGTCGGCGACGGCCAAGTACGAAAGCGGCTTCAACCAGGCAGCGGTCGGCGGCAAGGGCCGCTATGTCGGCCTGATGCAGATCTCGGTCCCGACCGCCCGGCTTTACGGCTGCGAGGCGAATTCGGCCGCCGGGCTGAAGGACGGCTCGGCCAACCTGTCCTGTGCCGTCGATATCGTGGCCCCGCATGTGGCGCGCGACAACATGGTCGCCGGAAAGGGGAACCGCGGCATCGCGCGCGACTGGGGCCCCTGGTCCTCGGCCCGCAACCGCGCCGCCATCGCCTCCTGGACCAGCAGCCAAGCCTATTGCCAGCCGTGATCCGCGGCACGCCGGCGATGGGCCCTGCGGTCAGGTGACGCGAAAAACCCGCTTGATGGCCTCCAGAGCCTCTTTCTGACGCGGGCTCCAGCTGCCGTCGCCATCGGCCATCACATCCTTCCAGACCAGAATCAAAGGCTCGAAGGCATCCATCGCCTTCATCCGCCACAGGCGCCGCGCCAGACGGTCAATCGCAGGCTGCGGCCCGCCGCACTCGCCCACCAGCCAGCGGCCCAGAACCAGCGCCTCTTTGGCCTGATCATGGCTTTGCCCCAGCCGCGCCTGCAGGCTGATGGTCAGCGCGTCCAGCTGTTCGGCGCGCGGCAGGCCGCCCAGTTCCAGAAAGCCGATGCCAAGCGCCGCCACCGCGACATTGGCATCGTCGAGCGAGTCGACCGGATGCACATTGGCCCTGCGGCGAAAGCCAAATCTACGGGCGGCGCCCATGACATCCTGCGCCATATTGGCCAGATCATCGGCCATATAGGCCGCATTGCGCGCCCGGTTGAGCCAGAAATACACGGCCGCAGCAGCAGCCAACACACCCAAAATGAACGGCACCGAAATCTCCATGGATCTTTGGCCCAGCCTAGTCAGGGCCGGGCCATTCGGTCAACCGCAGGTTTATCCCAGCATCCGCCCCACCATCTCGCCCAGATCGCGGCTGAGGCCCGGCGTAGCGGCGATCCGCGCAAGTTCCGCCTTGATCAGGGCCTGACGGCCCGCGTCGTAACGGACCCAGGTCTCGAAGGCCGTGGACATCCGCGCCGCCGTCTGCGGGTTCAGAGGGTCCAGCTTGATCAGCCAGTCGGCCAGCAAGCGGTAGCCCGCACCGGAGGCATGGTGGAAGCCCGCATGGTTGCCGGACAGCGCGCCGATCACCGAGCGGAAGCGGTTGGGGTTCTTCCAGTCAAAAAGCCTGTGCTGCGTCAGCTTTTCGGTGACGGCCGCCGCCTGATCGGGCGCGGCGCAGAGGATCTGCAGGCCGAACCACTTGTCCATCACCAGCCGCTCGGCCTTCCAGCGCGCCTCGAAGCCCGCCACTTCCGCCTGCCCCGCGCCGTTGTCGAGCAGGATGGCCAGCGTCCCGATCTCCTCGG
Organism: Rhodobacter sp. P2_H5; assembly: GCF_056403335.1. Lineage (NCBI taxonomy): Bacteria > Pseudomonadati > Pseudomonadota > Alphaproteobacteria > Rhodobacterales > Rhodobacter > Rhodobacter sp. P2_H5. Next base: position 63,211 of record NZ_JBFUFS010000009.1, read on the forward strand.
TCATGTTGGTGGCTGCCCTGTTGGCCGCCACCACAGGCGCCAGATCCAGCCGCGCCTGCAGCCCCAGGGCCGCCAGCCGCAGAGCCCGCGCCCCGGCCTGCGCCGCATCCGGGTTGAAGGCGCCCTCGACAGGGGCCGCCAGCGCGGCGAGGCCCGGCGCCAGCTTCTCGGCCAACGCCTTGTGCAATCCCCGCCGCGCGGCGCGGATCGCCTCGGGGTCGGGCACCGCACCCGCAGCCGCCAGCGTCGCCGCCATGTCGTCATCGGTCGGCATCCTGAGGCTCAGCGCCCGGAAGGCCGGATCGAGGCTCACGTCCAGCGCCACACGCGCCAGCCCATCCAGCAGAAGCCCCGGCGCGGCCTTGCCCATCAGCACATCCTTGGCCAAAGCGCGCCCGGCCTCCCAGCGGTTGAAGCTGTCGGTGTCATGCGCCAGAAGGAAGGCCCGCTCCTCAGCCGCCACCTCGCGTTCCAAGACCACCGGCGCCGAAAACCCGCGCAGGACCGAGGCCGTGGGTCGGCTTGCCAACCCTGTAAAGTCAAAGCTTTGCGACGGCTTTGTCAGTTCCAGCACCGTGGTCGGCACCACCTCGTCGCCATTGGGGTTGAGAAGCCCCACCGCCACCGGAATCACCTTGGGGTCCTTCTCCGGCTGGCCCGGGGTCGGCGGGTTGGTCTGGCTCAGCGTCAGCCGGAAGGTGCCGCTGTCGGCCAGCCACTCCTCGGCCACCGCAACCCGCGGCGTCCCGGCCTGGCTATACCAGCGCTTGAACTGGGTCAGATCGCGCCCCGTGGCATCCTCGAAGACCTTCAACCAGTCCTCGATCGTCGCCGCATGGCCGTCATGGCGGGCGAAGTAGAGGTCCAGCGCCTTGGCGTAGCCTTCATCCCCGACCAGCCGCTTCAGCATGCCGATGACTTCCGAGCCCTTCTCGTAAACCGTCGCCGTGTAGAAATTGTTGATTTCGACAAAGCTTTCGGGCCGCACCGCATGGGCCAGGGGCCCGCCATCCTCGCGGAATTGGCGGGCGCGCAGGGTCAGCACATCCTCGATCCGCTTGACCGGCTGGCTGCGCATATCGCCGGTGAACTGCTGGTCGCGGAACACCGTCAGGCCTTCCTTCAGGCACAGCTGGAACCAGTCGCGGCAGGTGATCCGGTTGCCGGTCCAGTTGTGGAAATACTCATGCGCGATCACGCCTTCGATGCGGTTGTAATCGTCGTCCGTCGCGGTCTCCGGACTGGCCAGAACCAGCTTGGAGTTGAAAATGTTCAACCCCTTGTTCTCCATCGCGCCCATGTTGAAGTCATCTACCGCGACAATGTTGAAAATGTCCAAGTCGTATTCGCGCCCGTAAACCTCCTCATCCCACTTCATCGAGCGGATCAGGCTGTCCATCGCATAGGCGCAGCGCGTCTCGTCGCCCTTGCGGACATAGATGTTCAACGCGACATCGCGGCCCGACATCGTGGTGAAGCGGTCTGGATGCGCCACCAGATCGCCCGCGACCAGCGCGAAGAGATAAGCCGGCTTCGGCCAGGGATCGTCCCATTCCGCCCAACCCCTACCGCTCGCTACCGGGTTGCCATTCGACAAAAGCACCGGCAGATCCGCCTCGATCCGCACCTTGAAGGGCGCCATCACATCGGGGCGGTCGGGGTAGAAGGTGATATGGCGAAAGCCCTGCGCCTCGCATTGCGTGCAATACATGCCGTTCGACATGTAAAGCCCCTCCAACGCGAAGTTGCCCTCGGGGGCGATCTCGACCTCGGTTTCCAGCGTGAAATCGCCCGCAGGCAGCAGGGCGGCCGGCACCGTCAGCCCGGTCTCGTCCGGCGTCACCTCCAGCACGCGGCCCGCGATGGAGGCGGAGATCAGCGTCAGCCCCTCGCCATCCAGCCGCAGATCAAGCCCGGCCCCCCGCGCCGGGTTGGGCGCGAAGTCCAGTCGTGCCAGCACCCGCGTCGCCTTGGGCGCCAGCCGGAAGGTCAGGTCGACGCCCTTCACGATATGGCTGAAGGGCAGATAGTCTTTGAGATATATGGTCTTGGGGTTCTCGGCATTCATCGCGGCCATCCTTTGTTGGCCGCAAAGCTAGCCCCGCAACGCGGGATTGGAAAGTCAAAGCCGCTCGGCCATCGCGGCCAATTTAGCCAAAGTCTCCAGCCCCTTCGCCTCGGCCCCGTAGCCTTTCGCCGCCGCGCGCCCTGCCGCGTCGGGGAAGGTGATGGTCTGGGTGATCCGCGTGCCCCCCTCCTCGGGGGTCAGCGTGACGACGACCTCCATCGGGGCGCCCTCGGCATCGGCGTCCATCAGGAACTCGATCCGGTCGGCCCGCATCACCTGATAGCGGTGCCGGTTGGGCCAGGTCTTCCCCTCGCCCGTCATGTCAAAGCGCCAGAGGCCGCCCTCGCGCAGGTCGATCTCCTTGGTGGTGCAGGTATAGCCCTGCGGTCCGAACCACTTGGGCAGAATCGCGGGATCGGTCCAGCAGCGCAGGATCGTGGCCGCCGGCGCCTTGATGACGCGAGAGATCGTCATCTGCCGCGCCTCCAGTTCCTGCGCATAGGCCTCGAGCTGACCCGCGACCGTGCCCCAGCCGTCGAAGAAGCCCATCTTGGCATGGGTGGCCGCCGCCTCCTTCGTGCGATGGCGCACCACGGCGCGGTAGCGGGTCACGCCGGGGTCGCGGTCCTCGAAGGTAATGATGGCGGTCATGAAAGGCTCGGGCATCGGCTTCCAGCCGGCCTGATAGGTGTCGGTGAAGACGAGCTTTTCGCCCGGGACCACCTCCAGATAGACGCCGTTGTTCTCCATCAGGGTGCCGTCGACGTCGAAGGTCGTGTTGCAGGCACCGCCGGGCCGCAGGTCCAGACTGCAGGCCACCACCTTGTGCGGCTTCGGCACAAACCAGTGCGGCAGATGCCTGGGGTCAGTCCAGCAGGTCCAGAGCAAGGCGCGCGGCGCCTTGATGTCGCGGACCAATTCCAGATCGAGTTCGGGGTCGAGTTCAAGTTGGGTCATCATGGCATCCGTCCTGATGTCTGAAACGCAAATTCAAAGGGTGGGGGCCAAGGCGGCCAGCTGATCGGCCACGGTGCCCCAGCCGTCGTGAAAGCCCATCTCGCGGTGCCGCGCCGCATCGGGGGCGCGGGCATGGCGGGCGGTGGCGGCATAGGCGGTGCCGCCCTCGGCCTCGGTCAGGGCGATCTCGGCGGCAAAGCCGAACATCGGTTCGGCGACCGGGCGAAAGCCCGCGGTCATCAGATCGGTGAAGACCAGCCGCTGGCCGGGGTCGGCGCGCAGGACCATCATCTCGACCCGATGTTCGCCGCCCTCGGGCAGGATCATATGGGTGAAGAACCGCCCGCCGGGCAAGGGTTCGATCACCAGATCCGCCACGACCACCGGCGCCGGGACCCACCAGCGCCGCAACAGCTCCGCCTCTACCAGGCAGCGCCAGACCAAGGCCACCGGTGCCTTGATCAGCCGCTCGACACGCAGATCGCGGTCAGGGTCGATCTCAGAACTCATGCTTTTCCTCCGCCATCAATCGCGCCACATAATCCTCCAGCCGGTCGGTCCGCGCCTCCCAAAGGGCGCGCTGCTCGGCCAGCCAGTCCAGCGCCCCGGACAGGGTCTCGGGCACCGCCTTGCAATACCGCACCCGCCCGGTCTTCTCCGTCGTGATCAGCGCCGCCGCCTCCAGCACCGCCAGATGCCGCATCACCGTGGGCAAGGCGAGCCCGGTCGGCCGCGCCAGATCCCCCACCGGCACCGCCCCGCCCCCGATCCGCGCCAGCATGCCACGCCGCGTCGGGTCCGAAAGGGCCTGAAAGATCAAGGAGAGGTCCGGTTCATGCTTAGCCATAATGCTAAGTATCACATCCGGCGGCGCCTGCAAAGCCCCCTGGCCACAAGCCCGCCAAAAACCGCCCCCCTTCATCCAGACGAAAATATCCGCGGGAGGGTCTGGGAGGGCCGCCAGCCCTCCCAGCCTTGGAGCCGCAAACCCGACCCTAGCCGGTGCTGGGCAGCCCCTGCGCCCGGGCAAAAGCCGCCAGAACCGCCTCGGAGCCGTGATGCTCGGCCAGGACCATCAGGCGAAACCGGATCCGCGCCAGCTTGCGGTAGTGGTCAAGCCAGGCCGCGTTCATCACCGCCCCACCCAGCGCGCCGACCACCGGCACCGCCGAGGCGGCAAGCCGCTGGCCCAACAGCGGCACCAGACGTGGCACCGCCCGCGCAATCCAGCCCGACAGCGAGGGCCCGGCCAAGGCGAGCCGCGCCGAGATGAAAGCCGGGTCCAGCGCCGCCTCCGCCCCGACCGCCTTGCCGCGTGAGAGGATGTCGAGCGTGGCCAGACGCACGCCCTCGCGGTCAGGGTCCAACCCCGCCGCCCGCGCCTCCTGCCGGATCGCCTGCAGGAACAGGATCAAGGCCACCGGCATCTCGGCCAGGGCCCCGGCAAGCCCCACCGCACCGCCAGCCGCACCCGAGGCCATCACCACCCAGCGATGCCCCCGCGCGCCGAACTGCGGCACCTTGCCGGCAATCCCGAGACCGACCCGCAAGGCCTGCGCCACCTGCGCCTCGACCTCGGTGCGCAGACGCTGTGGCAAACGCGCCCAATGCGCCTCGATCCCGGCGCCGAGGTTGCGGCTGCGGGCCACAAGCGAGCGCTCCAGCCGCGCCTGATCGAAGGCCAGGGCAGAGACTTCAAGGTCAAGGTCATGGGTCGGAACGGCGGGAAGCTGGGTCATTCCCTCAATATGGGGTGCGGCGCGCCAAAGACAAAGCCCCGCGCGCGCCCTGCCCCTTCCCGAACCCAAAAGCGCGCCTGCGGCGCAAGACTTATCCTCGCCTCTGGCCAGCGGCCAACCGGCTCAGGCGCGCCTCCGGCGGGAGTATTTGGGCAAAGCGCAAGGGCAAGTGCTGCATTCATTCTGCCCCCATTCACCGTCCCCAAATATCCCCGCCGGAGGCTCTGCGGAGACAAGCGGCTTGGCCGCGCAGGCGACCCAAAAGGCTTGCGCGCTTGCGCGCTCCGCTGGGTGCGGTGTCAGGCGCCGGTGGCCTTGGTGACCTGGCCGCGCACCCGGTCCCAGGCGCCCGCCTTCAGGGCCAGGCCCAGCACCCGGTCGGGGTTGGTCGGCGGTGGCATCTCCACCCCTTCCAGCTTCTTGAAGCCGAAGCGGCGGTAGTAGGGCTCGTCGCCCACCAGCATCACCCGCTCCCACCCCAGACGGCGCGCCTCGGTCAGGCTTTCGTTCATCAGGAGCCCGCCCAGCCCCTCGCCCTGATGGGTCGGGTGCACCGCGACCGGGCCGAGGAGCAAGGCATCCTCGCCGCCCACTTCCACCGGCCAGTAGCGGATCGCCGCCACCAGCACGCCATCCTCCCGCAGGATCAGGCAAAGCGCCGCCACCGTCGGCACCCCGTCGCGCAGCCGGTAGGAGGACAGCGCCGTCCGACCCGGCGAAAAGCACAGGTCATAGAGCGCCTCCACCTCCCACCAGTCGGCCTCGGTCTCTTCTTCCAGCTGGTACAAGGCGCCTCCGCGGGGCTTTCGACAGAATCATCTGGAAACGCGGGTAACATGGCGACATGTCAGGATCAAATCGGTTCCGCCCGCCGCGGCCGGAGGCCCCTTCCGCTTTGCCGCACCACCGCCTAAGCTCGTGCCAAACTCCTGAAAGGCTCCCATGTTTTACCGCCCCTCCGAAGGTCACGGCCTGCCGCATTCGCCCTTCAACGCCATCGTGGCCCCCCGCCCCATCGGCTGGATCGCCACCCGCGGCCCCTTCGGCGACAACCTCGCGCCCTATTCCTTCTTCAACGCGGTCGCCTATACCCCGCCGCAGGTCATCTTCGCCTGCGACCGCAAGGACAGCTTGCGCAACATCGAGGACACCGGCGTCTTCGCCACCAACATGGTGAGCGAGCCGCTCTGGCACCAGATGAACGCGACCTCCGCACATCTGCCGCGCGGCACGGATGAATTCGCCCATGCCGGGGTCGAGAAATCCGAATGCACCACGATCGACTGCCCGCGCGTCACCCTGTCGCCCGCGACGCTGGAATGCCGCCTGCAGCGGGTCGTCACGCTGGAGGGCGGCGCGGATTTCCTGATCATCGGCACCGTCACCGGCGTCCATATCCGTGACGAGTTCCTGACCAACGGCCGCTTCGATCTGACCAAGGTCCGCCCGATGACCCGTCTCGGCTACAAGGACTACGCCGTCATCACCGAACTTCTGCCGCTCGACCGGCCGCGCTGACCGGTCGCGCAATCTGCGGATGAATTCTCTGGGCTAGTTCTCTGGCCAAACCGCAGATCTGCCGCTAGGCTCGCACAAAACCATTTGCGCGGCGTTCAGGACCCTTTCATGCCCTACATCAACTTTCAATCCGATTTTCCCAGCAGCATTGCGCAGGCCTTCAGCTTTGTCGACGAGGCGATGCTGCGGACCACCATTGCCTATGTCTATGTCGACTACGGCGAGGTATGGCTCTCCTCCGACAGCGCGTACGCCTACTACATGCGCGGCACCGGGATCACCACCACGACGATTTCGGGCGAGATCCAGCTGACCGGCGGCACCCTGAGCGAGCTCTATGCGGGCAGCAAATCCATCGAGCCCAACGTCTTCACCGGGATCGCCTCCATCACCGACTTTCACATCGACGCGGTCACCCTGCGCGATGCGGCCCAGGCCGAACTGACCCACACCAATCCGGCCGCGCTGGAGCATCTCTTCTACGGCCTCGGCTGGCACTATTATGGCAATGACGCTGAGGACATCCTGCTGTCCACCACAAAATCAGCCGATGGCATCCTGATGAACCTCAAGGGCAACGACCGTTTCCTGACCATGGGCGGCGACGATCATGTCTTCCTCGGCGATGGCAACGACTACGTCGATGGCGGCATCGGCCTCGATACGCTGGAGGGTGGCAAGGGCAATGACAGGCTTCTGGGCGGCGGCGGGGCGGACCATCTCTTCGGCGGTTCCGGTGCGGACCGGCTGAATGGCGGCAAGGGCAGCGATACGCTGATCGGCGGCCTCGGCTCTGACACTTTCCTCTTCAAGGCCGGCGACGGGCATGACCGCATCACCGGGTTCAACACGGCGCAAGACAGGATCGAGCTTGCCCCCGGCACAGCCCATTCGGTCACCACGGTTGGTCATGACACCACCATCCACTACGGCCCCGGCACCGACACGATCCTGCTGGTCGGGATCGACGCCGCCCATGCCAGCCTGATCACCTTCATCTGAGACCCGGCGCGCAGGCGGCATCAGACGCCCGCGCGCCCCCTATTTCCCCAAAATCACCGATTTCGCCGCCAGATCGCCGCCGCGCCAGAGGTACAGCGCCGCCAGAGGCTCTGCCCCCACCCGCATCGCATGGGGCACCCAGGGCGCGTGGTGGATCGCCTGCCCCACCGGCACCGGAGTGAAATCGCCATCGCCCTGCTGCCACTCCGCGACCCCGTGAATCGGCAGATAGACCTCTTCGGCGGCATGGGCATGGGCGGGATAGGTGACGCCGGGGGCGAGCAGCAGCACCCCGCAGGCGATCCGCTCGCTGGCCAGGGGGCCGCGCAGGCCGATGAACTCGCTCCAGCCATAACCGTCGAGGAAATCGGCACCGAAATCCGCCGCCCCATAGGTCTGCTGCCAGCGCAGCCGCGGCGCCTCCGCCCGGATCGCCGCCAGCGCCGAAGCAACCGCCGCGCCGGCCCCTTCCCCCGTCATATCCTCCAGCCAGCGGCAGACCGGCAACCGCGCCGGCACACAGTCGCGCCGCGGACCAATATCGGGCCATTCCGCCAGAAAGGGCTCCGCCTGCGCCACCCCGGCAAAAGCCGCCCGCACCTGCGCCAGCATCATGTCCATTCTGCCCTGCCTCCCTGGCCTGTCGTGGCCTGCCTTGGTCAGACTTAGCCCATGCCGTGGTTTCTGCCAAAGCTTTGATGCACCCGCGCCGACACAGGGCGCGGGCCGCCATTCCCCTCATCTGTGCCACGCGGGCCTTCACCAGTGCGCCGCCCCTACGGGGTGAGGCTGCGTCCGCCCGGATTGCCCACAGCCCGCGCGCCCCCGCTTTCGCCGCCCTGCCGCGCCTGCCCGGCACGGATGCCACTGCCCTGCAGATCAACGGCCCGCCGCAAGGACTGCCGGGCCGATCCCGGCTCCGACATGTCGCGCCGTGTCACGGTCACGCTGCACGGTCCGGACCTCCGCGCCCTGCTGATCGTCTTGGACGACTTCTGCGCCCCTGCTGCAAACCTTGGGTTTCGCGCCGTGCCTGAACGCGGCCCTGGAGTGTGCGCCCGCCACCGCCCCGTGATCGGGGGCCGGGGCAAAAGTTAACGAGACCTGAACAGAAATCGCAAAAACGTCACATAACAAAGGCTTACCAGACCTTGCACGCGTGCAATCCCCCTCCTTTCACACCCCTTCGCCCAAAACTTCACCCCGCACCGCAAAATCCCGCCCTCGCCCGGGCTGCGGCGATAGACTCTCGCTTCGCCCTCTCCTACCCTCGGGCCGAACAACCGGGAGGAGACCGCGATGTCCAACGAAATCCCGCGCCGGATCGGCGTGATCGGCGGCTCGGGCGTCTATCAGCTGGCCGAGATCGAGGCGCCGCAATGGGTCGCCGTCACCACCCCCTGGGGCGCCCCCTCGGACGAGGTTCTGACCGGCCGGATCCGGGGCACCGCCATGGCCTTCCTGCCCCGCCACGGGCGCGGCCATGTCCATGCGCCGGGCTCGGTGCCCTACCGGGCCAATATCGACGCCCTGAAACGCCTGGGCTGCACCGATATCATCGCGGTCTCGGCGGTGGGGAGCCTCAGGATCGACTACAAGCCGGGGGATTTCGTGCTGGTCGACCAGTTCATCGACCGCACCTTCGCGCGGGAGAAAAGCTTCTTCGGGCCGGGCTGCGTCGCTCATGTCTCGCTGGCCGATCCGACCTGCGCCCGGCTGGGCGCCGCGGTGGCCGGGGCCGCGGCGGCCGCGGGCATTCCCCTTCACCAGGGGGCGACCTACCTTGCGATGGAGGGGCCGCAGTTTTCCACCCGCGCCGAAAGCCGGCTTTACCGGCAATGGGGCGCCGATGTGATCGGGATGACCGGGATGCCCGAGGCGAAACTCGCCCGCGAGGCCGAGATCTGCTATGCCTCGGTCGCGATGGTCACCGATTACGACTGCTGGCATGACGACCATGGCGCCGTCGATGTGGCCCAGGTGATCGCGACCCTGACCGCCAATGCCGACAAGGCCCGGGGCCTTGTGGCGGCCCTGCCCGACCACCTGGCCCATCGTCCCGACCCCTGCCCCTGCGGTTGCGACCGCGCGCTGAGCTTTGCCCTGATGACCGCCCCCGCCCAGCGCGACCCCGAGGCCCTGGCCCGGCTCGACGCCGTGGCGGGACGGGTTCTCTAGGGTGACGCGCGGGGTCGCCAGGGTCCTGCTCCTCGGCGCCGATGGCTTCATCGGCCGCCACATGGCCTTTTCCTTGCGCGCCCGCGGGGTCGAGGTTCTGGCCCAGGCCCGCAGGCCGGACCGGCTGGCGCGGATGGGCTTTGCCACGCTGCGCGCCGATCTGACCGACCCCGCCACGCATGACCCCGACTTCTGGCGCCCGCATCTGGCGGAGCATGGCCCCGCCGTCACCCATCTGATCAGCTGCGCGGGGCTGCTCACCGGAACCGAGGCGCAGTTTCGTGCCGTCCATCTCGACGCCCCCAAGGCTGCGCTTGCAGCGCTTGGTCCGGGAGCGCATGGCCTCTTGATCTCGTCCATCGGGATCGGGGCCGACACGCCCTTTGCCCGCTGGCGCCGCACGACCGAGGCGCTTTTTGCCAGCCACACCATCCTGCGCCCCGGCCTCGTGCTGGCCGACACGTCCTATGGCGGCTCCAGCGCGCTCCGCGCCTTTGCTGCCCTGCCCTTTGTCACGCCGGTGGTGGGCGATGGCCGCCAGCTGTTCAACCCGATCCATGCCGCGGATCTGGCGTCCCTTGCCCTCTCGCATCTGGGCACCCCCGGCCTGATCGAGGTCGGCGGGCCCGAGGTGCTGAGCCTGACCGAGCTGACCCTTCTGGTCCGCCGCTGGCTGGGGCTGGGCGAGCAGCGCGTGATCCACCTGCCGCTGACCCTCGCCCGGGTTCTGGGGCAGGTGGGCGATCTCTTGCAGCTCGGGCCTTTGTCGGCCACCGCGATCGACCAGCTGAGTGCCGGCGTGCTGACCCATCCCGCCCCGCTCAACCCGGCGCGCGGGGTGTCGGACTTCGTGATGGACCGGCCCGCGGGCACGCAGGACCTGTGGCAGGCGCGGCTTTACCTGCTGAAGCCTCTGATCCGGCTGACCCTGGCGCTCCTCTGGTGCGCCTCGGGTCTCCTCGGCCTTTTCGCTGCGCCCGAGGCCTTCCCCGAGGTTCAGGCGCCGCCATGGATCGCCAAGGTCTTTGGTCTGGTCGATCTGGCGCTGGCCTATGCCCTGCTGCGCGACATGAAGCCGCGACGTATAGCTGCTGCCCAGCTTGCCCTGGTCAGCAGCTATACAATCGGGTTGACCTTGCTTGCCCCCGGCCTCTGGCTCGACCCTTTCGGCGGGCTGTTGAAGAACCTGCCCATCCTTGCCCTGATCCTGACCCATCTGGCCCTGATCGAGGAGCGCTGATGGACAGCTACGAGGTTGCCAAATGGCTGCATATCCTGTCCTCGACCGTGCTGTTCGGCACCGGGATCGGGACCGCGTTCCAGATGGTCTGGGTGATGCAGAAGGGCACGGCGGGACAGGCGGTGCAAACGGCCGCCGGGGTGGTGGTGGCCGACTGGCTTTTCACCACGCCCGCCGGTGTGATCCAGCCGCTGACCGGGCTTTGGCTCATCCATCTGACCGGGTTTTCGCTGGCCGAGCCCTGGCTTCTGGCCGCCTATGGTCTTTACCTTATGGCCTTTGCCGCCTGGGCGCCGGTCGTCCACCTGCAACTGCGGATCCGCGACCTCTGCCGCGCCGCCCCCGCCGATGGCCCGGTGCCCGAGGCCGCACGGCGGCTTTTCCGGATCTGGTGCGCCCTCGGGGTTCCCGCCTTTGCGGCGCTTGTGGCGATCTTCTGGCTCATGGTATCGAAACCCGCATTCATCTGAGGACCGCCCATGCAAAAGCCCTTTCCCTCCAAAAGCGTGAAAGACTACATCCGCACCATCGTGGATTTCCCGCATGAGGGCATCCTGTTCCGCGATGTCACCACGCTTTTCGCCGACCCGCGCGGCTTCAGGATGTGCGTCGACCAGCTGCTGGCGCCCTATGCCGGCATGGCGATCGACAAGGTGGCCGGGCTTGAAGCACGCGGTTTCATCATCGGCGGCGCCGTGGCGCATCAGCTTTCGACCGGCTTCGTGCCGATCCGCAAGAAGGGCAAGCTGCCGGGGCAGACCATCTCTCAGGCCTACAAGCTGGAATATGGCGAGGCGGTGGTCGAGGTCCATGAAGACGCGATGAGCCCGGGCGAGCGGGTCCTGCTGGTCGATGACCTCCTGGCCACCGGCGGCACCGCCGAGGCCGGGATCCGCCTGATCGAAAGGCTGGGGGCCAAGGTGGTCGGCTGCGCCTTCGTGGTCGACCTGCCCGAGCTTGGCGGCCGCAAGCGGCTGGAAGCGATGGGGATGGAGGTGCACGCCCTTTGCACCTTTGACGGAATCTGACCCGGCGCCCGGCCACACGGGGAAGTGAAGGCGGTGGCGGGGGCTTTGGTTGCGGGCCCTCTGGCGACCTGTCAGCGTGATGCCATGAAAGACCTGTGCAACCTTGCCGGCCGGCTGCTGATCGCGCTCCTCTTCCTCGGCGGGGCGGTGCAGAAATTCACCGATCCGGCGCCGGTGATGCAGATGATCGCAGGCATCGGCCTGCCCGAGGCCCTGGTCTGGCCGGTGGCGGTCTTTGACCTGATCGCCGGGTTGGCGCTGATCTTCGGGCCCCTCGTGCCGCTTTGGGCGCTGGTCATGGCGGGCTATTGCCTGTTCACCAGCTATTTTCATTGGCAGCTGCGCGCCGACCCCTGGCAGGTGACGATCATGGTGAAGAACTGGTCGGTCGCGGGCGGCCTGCTGATCCTCGCAGCCCAAGGCCCGGGCCGCTACGCCCTGCGCTGGCCGCGCGGCTGATTGGTTGGGCTCCGCAAAGGCGGGCTGCGGAACTTTGCCAAGGCCCATTTACCATTTGCTAACCCGAATCGGCATAAACCAGTCTTGTCCGGTTCACCCGACCGGATGGGCGCTGCTTGCAACACGTGACCCACCTACCCCACCCCAGCGCCCTGTCGGATTGTCCGGCAGGGCGTACGGTTTTCTGACAGGGTTTCCTGCTTCATTCAGACCGGGAGGGCCGCCCTCCTGGATGAAAAACTGGCCCTGCCGGACCCTCCCGGGGATATTTTCGTCGGGATGAAGGGCAAAAGGTCAGCGCAACACGGCACCGGGGTTCATGATGCCAAGCGGGTCGAGCGCCGCCTTGATCGCCCGCATCGCGGCCAGCTTCGCCCGGTCGCCATAGCGCTCCAGATCGGCCACCTTCAGCCGCCCGATGCCATGTTCGGCGCTGAACGAGCCGCCGCGCGCCACGACCATGCCATGAACCAGATCCTGCACCGGGCCGACCATCGCCTTGAAGGCGGCGGGTTTCTGGCCCTTGGGCGGGAAGACGTTGTAATGCAGGTTGCCGTCGCCGAGGTGGCCGAAGCAATTGATCCGCCAGTCGCCGAGGGCCGCCAGCGCCGGCCCCGCGTCGCGGATGAAATCGGCGATCTCGCTCAAGGGAAGCGAGATGTCGTGGCTCGAGATTGAACCCACCGCCCGGTTTGCCAGAGGGATCGTCTCGCGCAGTTCCCACAGGGCGGCGCGCTGCGCGCCCGACTGCGCGATGATGCCGTCGGAGACGAGCCCCGCCTCCAGCCCTTCGGCAAAGAGCGCGGTCAGCGCCTCCTGCGGGTCGCCCTCGGCGAGGCCGACATCAACCAGCACCATCCACTCCGGCACTTCGGCAAAGGGCTGGCGGATCTGCGGCAAGGTCTCGGCCAGGAAGGTCAGCCCCATGCCCGCGATCAGCTCGAAGGCGGAAACGGCAGGGCCAAGCCGCGCCTGCGCCAGGGCCAGAAGCGTCAGGGCGGCGGCGGGGTCACGCACCACCATCAGGGCCGCGCCCTCGGCCTTCGGGATCGGGAACAGCCGCAGGCTGGCCGCGGTGATCACACCCAAGGTGCCCTCGGCCCCGATCAGCAACCCGCGCAGATCGTAGCCGGTGTTGTCCTTGCGCAGGCGTTTCAGCCCGTGCCAGAGGCTGCCATCGGGCAGCACCGCCTCCAGCCCCAGGCAAAGGTCGCGCGCATTGCCGTAGCGCAGCACATTCACCCCCCCGGCATTGGTGGCCAGGTTGCCGCCGATCCGGCACGAGCCCTGGCTCGCCAGGGTCAGCGGGAACAGCCGGCCCTCCGCCTCGGCCGCCTTCTGGACATCGGCCAGGATCACCCCGGCCTCGGCCAGCAGGACATTCTCCTGCGGGTAGACCCCGCGCACCCGGTTCATCCGCTCCAGCGACAGGAGGAGCGGCAGCGGGCCCTCGGTCATCACCTGCGCGCCGACCAGCCCGGTGCCGCCGCCCCAGGGCACCACGCCGACCCGCGCCGCGGTGCAGGCGCGCAGGATCACGGCGACCTCCTCGCTAGAGGCGGGGCAAGCCACGGCGCCCGCCTGGCCCTTCCACTTGCCGCGCGGCTCTTCCAGATAGCGCGGCTCGGCCGGGCGTAGGGTGCCGGGTGGCAGCTGGCCCTCAAGGCTGTTCAGAAAGGCGGGGTCGGCGGGATTGAGCATGGTGTGTCTCCTGCCCAAGTCTTAGCCGCAGTTCGGGCGGAGTGAAAGGATCGGGGGAGGATCACGGGAAGGGTTCGGGGGCGAGCACCACCACTTCAGGCTGGGCGGGCAGGCTGGCGCGCGAAACGGCGATTTCGGAGGTGTCCTGCCGGCGGGTCGGATAGCCGGGCTGCAGATCGGCCAGATACTGGGCCAGAACCTGCGGCGTGAACCAATGCATCGGCAGCACAAGGCGCGGGTGCAAGGACCGCGTCACCCCGGCAATCGCGGCCTGCGACATGGTGTATTCGCCGTCGACCGGCACCATCAGCACATCGACCCTGCCGATGGCTGCCAGCTGACGCGGGCTGAGAATCTGGTGCAGATGCCCGAGATGGACAATGCAAAGCCCCGCCACCTCGAAGATGAAGATCGAGTTGCCATCCTGCCGCGCCCCCTCGCCAAAAGGGCCGCGCAGGTCGGAGGTGACGTTGCGGATCCGCAACTCGCCCAGATCAAGGTCGATGGCCGCGGGCTGGCCGGGCGGACCCCAGCCGCGGATGACCAGGGGGATGCGCGGGTCGGGGTGATCGGTGAAATGGGTGTCGTGGTAGTTGTTCATCGTGACGATGTCGGGCACCACATCCCGGTTGCCGGTCTTGCCGTTGTAATCGGTGATGGCCATCAGCCCGCCCGGCGTGCGGATCGCGAACATCGCATGCCCGACATAGCGGATGCGCACCTCGCCCTCGGGCAAAGGCGCGCCATAGCGCACAAAGGTCACCTGCCCGCTGTCGGCCAGGGCCACGCAGTCCGAGCGCAGGCTCGCGTCGGCCCGCGCCATGATCGGCAAAAGGAGGATCAGCGCCAGAAGCCACCGCATGGCCCAGCCTGCCATGAAAGGCGCGCGCGCGGCGGTCACGTTGCCGTCAGCGGGGCCAGACCCCGGGCAAGAACCAGTATAGCCTCGGCCGAACGCTGGTTGCGCGCGGTCCAGTCGCCCTTGAGGTAGCGCGCAAGCTTGCCCGCCAGGGCCGATTTTCCAAAGCCCTGCGGCGTATGGAGGTAAAGCGCGCCCGCGGTCAGATGGAACCTCTCGCCCGCCGTGGCCAGGTCGCCAAGGCCCGGCCGCAGCACCGTGCCGGGTTTCAGGAACAGGATATGCACCTTGGCCCCATCCGCCGCCCCGTCCGCCGCAAAAGGGTTGCCGTCCAGAACCGCGGCCATTTCGGCCAGCCCCAGCACGAACACCGGTGTCACGATGCCCCGGGCCGCCAGCGCTTCCGCCACCCGCGCCTCAAGCCCCCTCGGGTCCGCCAAAGCCACCGCATTGCCGCTTTGAATGTAGGTCTTGACCTGCGACAGGCCCAAGCCCTCCAGCATCCCGGCAAACGCAGCCATCGGCAGGCGGTTGGCCCCGCCCACATTCACCCCGCGCAGCATCAGGATCACAGGCTCCACCCAAGCCCCCTTCATTCAGACACAAATATCCTGGGGGTCCGGGGGCAAAGCCCCCGGCTACCAGCCGATATCCTCAACCCGTCTCGGTCTTGCCGCGCCGGTCATGCCGCAGGTTGGAGTAAAGCACATGGTTGCGCCAGCGTCCGTTGATCTGCAGGTAGCTTTGCGCCACGCCCTCGTATTTGAAGCCGGTCTTTTCCAGCACCCCGCGCGAGGGGGCGTTTTCCGGCAGGCAGGCGGCCTCGATCCGGCTCAGGTCCATGACCTGGAAGGCGTGGTGGACCAGCGCCTGGATCGCCTCGCGCATATAGCCCTGACGGGCAAAGGGCGCGCCGATCCAGTAGCCGAGCGTCCCCGCCTGCACCGGGCCGCGGCGGATATTGTCCAGCGTGATCGCCCCGATCAGCAGGTTGTCGCTGCGCCGGATCAGCATCAGCGCCAGTGCGGTGCCCTGCACTTCGGCCCGTCCGGCCCAATAGACCCGGTTGGTAAACGCCTTGCGGGTCAGATGGTCGGGGGCGCGCACCGGCTCCCATTGCAACAGGTGGTCATTGGAGATCGAACGCAGCGCCGCCCATTGCCGGTAATCCTGATGCGCCGGCAGGCGCAGCGTCATCCGCTCGGTCTCGATCCTTGGCTTCTTGTGCAGGCCGAACATCAGGCGCGCAGCCTTTCCTGCAAGGCCTCCAACCCGGGCGCGGCCTCGACCGGGCCATAGAGCGCCAGGGCGGTGCCGGCCTGCAGCAGACCCTCGCCAAAGCGGCGCACATCGGCGGTGGTCACCGCGTCGATCTTGGCCACGACCTCATCCACATCCGGCACCCTGCCGTAAATCGCCAGAAGCCGCGCGATGCGTTCGGCGCGCGACGAGGGGCTTTCCAGCCCCATCAGCATGCCCGCCTTGATCTGGGCGCGGGCGCGGGCCACCTCGGCATCCGACATATCCTCGGCGGCGCGCTTCATCTCGTCGATGGTCAGCGCCGCAAGGTCGCCGATCTCATCCGCCGAGGTGCCGGCATAGATCGTCATCTGGCCGGCATCCTCGTAAGCGCCGGCCTGGGCGAAGATCGAATAGCAGAGGCCGCGTTCTTCCCGGATCTTCTGGAACAGCCGGCTCGACATGCCGCCGCCCATCGCGGTGGCATAGACCTGGGCGGTGTGGACATCCGGGTGGCGATAGCCCGGGGCATCCAAAGCCAGGGCGAAATGCACCTGCTCCAGATCCTTGACCTCGCGCCGTTCGGTCCCGGCAAAACGGGCGGCTTCAAAGCCCAGTTCAGAGCGGGCCGCGATGCCGCCGAACATGGCGCGCGCCTGCGCCACGATCGCGTCATGGTCCACCGCCCCCGCAGCCGACAGGATCATCTGGCCCGGCGCATAACGCTCGGCCACGAAGCCCTGCAGATCCTTGCGGCCAAAGGCGCTGACCCGCTCCTCCGGCCCGAGGATGGTGCGGCCAAAGCTTTGCCCGGGATAGGAGGCCTCCTGCAGCCAGTCGAAGACGATGTCATCGGGCGTATCCAGCGCCTGGCCGATTTCCTGCAGGATCACATGGCGCTCGGTCTCGATATCGGCCTCGTGAAAGACCGGGTTCAAGACGATATCGCCGATCACATCCAGCGCCAGCCCGACGTCGTTCTGCAGAACCCGGGCGTAATAGGCCGTCATCTCGCGCGAGGTATAGGCGTTGATATAGCCGCCCACATCCTCGATCTCTTCGGCAATCTGCAAGGAGGTGCGCCGCTCGGTGCCCTTGAAGGCCATGTGCTCCAGAAAATGCGCGATGCCGTTCTGTTCGGGCCGCTCATGCCTGCCGCCCGCCATGACCCAGATCCCCGCCGAGGCGGATTTCAGCCCCGGCATATCCTCGGTCACGATCCTCAGGCCATTGTCCAGCGTCGTCAGGCGTTGAGTCACAGGGCGATCCTTTCGCGGACCAGAGATTGCAGCGCGCCAAGGTCGTTGGGCACCCGTGTGACCCGCTCCGGTTTCTGGAACAGATCGGCCATCCGCGGCGGCAGGGCCGGACGGATGCCCGAAGCCGCCTCGACCGCATCAGGGAACTTGGCGGGATGGGCGGTGGCAAGGGTGATCATCGGGGCGGCGCCCAGATGTTCCTCGGCCACCTTCACGCCGACCGCGCCGTGAGGGCACAAAAGCTCGCCCGTTGCGGCATGGGTCCATTTGATCGTGGCAGCCGTCTCGGCCTCGGAACAACGGCCCGAGGCGAAGGTGGCGCGCAGCATCTGCAAGGCGCCCTGGCTGATGCGGAAACCGCCCAGCTTCAGCTCTTCCATCAGGGCTGCCACCGCCGCCCCGTCGCGGCCATAGGCATCAAAGAGGGCGCGTTCGAAGTTGGACGAGACCTGAATATCCATCGAAGGCGAGATCGAGGGTTTCACCCCGTTCGTCTCATAGATGCCCGAGCGCAGGGCGCGGTCGAGGATGTCGTTCTGGTTGGTGGCGATCACCAGTTGCTTGATCGGCAGGCCCATGGAGCGCGCGATATAGCCCGCGAAGATGTCGCCGAAATTGCCGGTCGGCACGGTGAAGCTCACCGACCGCTCCGGCGCGCCGAGCGACAGGGCCGAAGAGACGTAATAGACCACCTGCGCCAGAACCCGCGCCCAGTTGATGCTGTTCACGCCGGCCAGCCGCACATCCTCGCGGAAGTCGAAGTCGTTGAACATGTCCTTCACGCGGGCCTGGCAATCGTCAAAATCGCCATCCATCGCCAGGGCATGGACATTGGATTCGCTCGGTGTCGTCATCTGGCGCCGCTGCACTTCGCTGACACGCCCGTGCGGGAACAGGATGAAGACATCGACATTGGCCAGCCCCCGGAAGGCCTCGATCGCGGCCGAGCCGGTATCGCCGCTCGTCGCGCCCACGATGGTGATCCGCTCGCCGGTGCGGGCCAGCGCCGCCTGCATCATCTGCCCGATGAGCTGCATGGCGAAGTCCTTGAAGGCCAGCGTCGGGCCGTGGAACAGCTCCAGCAGAAAATGGTTCGGCGCCAGCTGCTTCAGGGGTGCGCGCGCCGGATGGCCGAAGCCGGCATAGGCCTTGGCGATCAGCCCGCGAAACTCGTCATCGCTGAAGGTGTTGCCCATGAAGGGCTTCATCACGGCAAAGGCGATTTCCTCATAAGGCCGTCCCGCCAGCGCCGCAAAGGCCGCCTTGGAGAACACCGGCACCGACTGGGGCACATAAAGCCCTCCGTCCCGCGCCAGCCCCGTCATCATCGCTTCGCCGAAATTCAGGACCGGAGCGGTCCCCCGGGTAGAGATATATCGCATCATGCCGCCTTCGAACTTTGCTGTCTGATACGCCACAACAGAAAGACTGTCATCACGAACCAGACACAGGCCAGGGAAAACCATGTCATCGCATATTGCCAGTGGTCATTGGGAATAGCGGAAGTGTCCAGAGGCACCGGTATGATCCCGTCACCCGTCGGCTCACGCGCGACAATAAGTGTGGGCTCAGTCCGCAGCGAGGCCGCCATCGCCGTGACATCCCGCGCGAACCAGAGGCCGGTCTTGGCATCGGGCGGCGGGGTGTAGCTGTCGGCCTCCTGCGGCCAGTCGAGGTTGCCCGCCACTACCGCCTCATGCGCCGCCCCCGGCGTGGCGATCGTGCCATCAAGCCAGATGCCGCGATCCACCAGCACGCGCCGCCCGTCCGGCGTCGCAAAGACCGCGATCACCCGTTTGCCCGGGCCGCGGTCGGTCAGGCTGTCGAGCTTGAAGGCCGCCTCGCCGGTATAGCGCCCGGACAGGGTGACGCCCCGGTAGCGGTCGGCCTCCATCGTCACCACGGGGGCCAGGGGCACCGGCGCCTGCACCAGCATCGCATCAATCGCCGCGATCTTGGCCTCTTTCCACTTCAGCCGCTCCAGCTGCCAGATGCCGAGCGAGATCAGGATCAACACCCCGATCACACCCACGAGCAATGGTCCGATCATCCGCCGCATCATCTTCTCCAAAGCAAAGGGGGGCGCCCGAAACCGCGCCCCCCTTCATTGGTCCCCAAATATCCCACGGGAGGGTCCGGGAGGGTGTGAAACCCTCCCGGCGCGTTCAGGCAGACCGCCCTTGGGTCAGCCAGCGCCCCAGACATAGACGGCAGCAAAGAGGAACAGCCAGACCACGTCCACGAAGTGCCAGTACCAGGCCGCCGCCTCAAAGCCGATATGGGCCTCGGGGGTGAAGTCGCCCTGATAGGTGCGGATCAGGCAGATCAGGAGGAAGATCGAGCCGATGATGACGTGGGCGCCATGGAAGCCGGTCGCCATGAAGAACGAGGCGCCATAGATGTTGCCGGCGAAGCCGAAGCCGGCATGGGCATATTCGTAAGCCTGGAAGAAGGTGAACAGCACGCCGAGGATCACGGCCAGGATCAGGCCCTGTTTCATGTCGCGGCGGTTGTTGTTGTCATGGACCAGCGCATGGTGCGCCCAAGTGGCCGCCGCGCCTGAGCAGAGCAGGATCAGCGTGTTGATGATCGGCAGGTGCCAGGGGTCGAACATCTCGATCCCGGCCGGCGGCCAGACGCCATCGACGATCGGCGACTGCGGCCAGACCGTGGCGCCGCTCGCGTCGACGGTCGGGACCATCGGATACATGCGGTGCTTGAAGAAGGTCCAGAACCAGGCGGCAAAGAACATGACTTCCGACATGATGAACATGATGAAGCCATAGCGCAGGCCGATACGGACAACCGGGGTATGGTCGCCGGTATTGGCCTCGTGGATCACGGCGGACCACCAGCCATACATGGTGTACAAGACCCCCAGCAGGCCGATCAGCCCGATGAAGGGCGTGCCCCGGGTCGTCGAGCCGTGGTTCATCCAGATCACCATGCCGAACAGCATGACGAAGGCCGAGAAGGCGCCCGCAAAGGGCCAGATCGACGGCGGCAGAATGTGGTAGTCGTGGTTCTTGGCGTGGGCGTGGTCTGCCATCGCTTGGGCTCCCTCGTTTCTTCTGGTTCAGTTTACGGGCTTGGAGGCGTCAGGGGCAAGAGCCGCCTCTGCCACATCCAGCGGTATTTGGTGGAAAGTGTAAGACAGCGTGATCTCGTTGACATATTTGCCCTCGCGGTCCTTCACGATGGCGGGGTCGACGTAGAAGGTCACCGGCATCTGCACCGTCTCGCCGGGCTTCAGGATCTGCGCGGTGAAACAGAAGCAGGCGATCTTGGTGAAATAGCCACCCGCCGCATCCGGCGTGACATTGTAGCTGGCCTGCCCGGCCACGGCATGATCGGTCGGGTTGGAGGCCTCGTAAAAGGCCAGCCCGGTCTCGCCGATCCGCAGGGTCATCGAGGTTTGCAGCGGCTTGAAGGTCCAGGGCATGTCGCGGTCTTTCGACGCGTCGAAACGCACTTTCACCGTCTGCTCCAGCGGCTCGGCCGGGGCGTGCTTGGCGACCGAGGTCGTGCCGCCAAAACCGGTGGTCTTGCAGAACCAGGAATAGAAGGGCACGGCCACGAAGGACAGGCTGACCATAACCAGCGCCACCAGCGCCAGCCAGGCTGCGGTCCGCTTCTGGGGCGTCATCCCGGCCATCAGTTCAGATCCTGCACCGGCGTGGTCGAGGGCACGATCGGCGTGCCATCGGGGTTGACAGCGCCCTTGCCCTGAATGGCATGCATCGGGTCGCCATGCGTCACCTTCTCGACCGTCAGGAAGAAGGAGAGGATCACGAAGGCCGCCAGCGCCACGCCGACGCCGACATTGCGCGACAGGCGGCGGCCATGCAGTTCATGGTCAGGTTTGAAGGACATCACCAGGCTCCCAGTCCCAGACCATGCAGGACGGCCTCGGCGAAAAGTGCGACGAAATGCAGGAAGAGGTAGAGCAGCGAGAAGGTGAAGACCTGCTTTTCGACCTTGTACTTGTCCGCCGCGGCCACATCCTCATCCCGGCGCAGGATCGCCCAGGCACCGTAAAGGAAACCAAGGTTCAGCAGAACCGCCGTCGCCAGATACACCGGCCCGCCGATCGAGGTGAAGCCCAGCGCCAGCGCGAAGGGTGCGAGCAGGATCGTATAGACCATGATATGCCGGCGCGTGGCCTTGCGGCCATGGGTCACGGTCAGCATCGGTACCCCGGCGCTGGCGTAATCTTCCTTCATGAACAGGGCCAGGGCCCAGAAGTGCGGCGGGGTCCACATGAAGATCAGCATGAACATGAGACAAGCTTCCAGCGAGACCGACCCCGTCGCCGCCGCCCAGCCGATCATCGGCGGGAAGGCCCCTGCCGCGCCACCGATCACGATGTTCTGCGGCGTCGAACGTTTCAGCCACATCGAGTAGACGACGACATAAAAGAAGATGGTGAAGGCCAGGAGCCCGGCCGCGACGGCATTGGTCGCCAGCCACAGCATGATGACCGAAGCGACAGAAAGGGTCACGCCCAGCCCCAAAGCCTCGCCCGGCTGGATGCGGCCCATCGGAATCGGGCGCTTGGAGGTGCGCTTCATCACCACGTCGATATCGGCGTCCCACCACATGTTCAAAGCGCCCGAAGCGCCAGCGCCAAGCGCGATGAACAGGATCGCGGTGAAGGCCGACACCGGCGGCAGATGGGTCGGGGCGACGATCATCCCCACCAGGGCGGTGAAGACGACCAGCGACATCACGCGCGGCTTCAGAAGCTGCACGAAGTCGGAAAAGCCCGGCTCTGCGGCGCCCGCTTCCACCCGGTCACCGGCCGCCTGTTCGCCAAAAGACTGGATATCGGTCATGCGTTCACCTCAGAGCCTGCAAGAACGAAGGCCCCCGCACGACGATCTCTCGTCAGAAGGGGGCCTCTCGCCAACGTCATGGTCCAGAGCCTCAGTTCGAGGCCAGCTGGTAGTTGCCGCCCTTGGCGCCTTCGAGCCACTTGTCATAAGCCTCCTGGCTCACGACCTTCACTTCGATCGGCATATAGGCATGGCCCTGACCGCAGAGCGTGGTGCACTGGCCAAAGTAGATGCCTTCCTGCGTCGCCTTGAACCAGGTCTCGCCCAGACGGCCCGGCACGGCAGAGTGCATGACGGCGAAGGCCGGCACGGCCCAGGCGTGGATCACGTCGGCGCCGGTCATCTCGACCTTGACGACCTTGTTGACCGGCACGACCAGCGCGTTGTCGACGGCCAAGAGGTAGTCCGAGGGCTTGTAGCCGGCGGCTTCCAGTTCATCCTTCTCCAGCTTGACGGAGTCGAAGGTCACGTTGGCTTCCGGATAGGCGTAGTTCCAGTACCACTGGTTGCCGGTGACCTTGATGGTCAGGTCGGACTTCGGAATTTCCATCTGGTCGAACAGCGCCGGCAGCGAGAAGGAGCCGATGAAGACCAGAACCAGCACCGGGATCAGCGTCCATGCCACTTCGATCGGGGTGTTGTGGGTGAACTTGGC
The DNA here is from genome assembly GCF_056403335.1 of Rhodobacter sp. P2_H5. NCBI lineage: Bacteria > Pseudomonadati > Pseudomonadota > Alphaproteobacteria > Rhodobacterales > Rhodobacter > Rhodobacter sp. P2_H5. Next base: position 85,948 of record NZ_JBFUFS010000009.1, read on the forward strand.
CGGGGTCGGGTTGGATTTGGAATTGAAGCGCAGGATGACGTAAAGCAGCAGCGCGCAGACGAAGATCGTGATCGCGCCGATGATCCACATGATCATGCCTTCCAGCGCCTGGGCTTCGACCGCGACGGGGGTCGAGGCGGGCTGGAAGCCGATGCCTTCCGGATGCGGCACGCCGATTTCCTGCAGAGCCTCAGCCGCGGCCGCACCGGCCAGCGTCAGGGTCGTCACAGAGGCCAGACCTGCAGCCAGCGCCAGAGACGAAAGACCGCGAAGGGGGGTGAGAAGACTCATGTTCAATTCCCGTTCCATGCGCGGCTGTCCCGCCGCCTTTTCGGACGTGCCTGCAAGACAGGCAGAATCCCGTTGTTTCTGCGTCCTCTGAAACCATATTAGAGGGGCTACGACAAGAGAAACCGCGCGGGAAGATGCTGTCTTCGCACGGGTTTCAAGCCCCCCGAAAGGAATTTCCCCTGGCCTCCGTATTTGTGATGTGGTTTGCGCGCCGAATTCTGCGCCGCCTGGTGCGGATGATCCTGCTGTTCTACATCTTTTCGCTGGCCGGGCTTTATGCCTGCCAAAGGCAGATCCAGTATCAGCCGGGCCATGAAAACCCCTCCCCCGCCAGCGTCGGTCTGCGCCACGTCGCGGTGGAGCGGCTGACGGCGCCGGACGGGGTGCCGCTGGTCCTGTGGTACGCGGCCCCTGCCCCGGGCAAACCGAGCCTTCTGTTCTTTCAAGGCAATGCCGGCACGATCGCCGACCGCGCCGGCAGGCTGGCCTATTACCAGTCGCGCGGGTTTGGCGCGGCCTTCCTGTCCTATCGCGGCTTTGGCGGCAGCGGCGGAAAGATCAGCGAGAAGGGCCTGATCACCGATGCCCGCACCGCCTATGACTGGCTCGCCGCGCGCACAGCACCGGGGCGGATCGTGCTGGTGGGCGAATCCCTCGGCACCGGGGTGGCGGTGCAGCTCGCGGCCCAATTGCCGCCCGGATCGGTCGGGGCCGTGGTGCTGGACGCGCCCTATGCCTCGACGCTGGAGGTGGCGCAGGGGCGCTTTCCCTATCTTCCGGTGGCCCTCTTGATGAAGGACCAGTTCCTGTCAGTCGACCATGTGGCGGCCATTCACGCCCCCCTCTTCATCCAGCACGGCACCGCGGATGATGTCGTCCCTTATGCATCCGGTGCGAGGCTCTTCGCCGCGGCGGTGGAGCCCAAGACCTTTGTGCCCCTGCCCGGCCGCGGCCACGAGATCATCTTTGCCCGCGATGTCTGGCAACGCGAGGCGCAGTTCATCGCCCGCACCGTGAAGTGAGCCCTCCCCGAGGCACCCCGCTCGGCGAAGTGAAAACCCCCGCCTTGCAGCCTGGCCCGCCAGCGCCTAGGTTTGCATAACCCTATCGAAAGCCCCCCGGACATGACCGACGCCCCTTTCCGCCCGTTTGAGACCCACCTCGACGAAGCCGCAGCCCTGCGCATTCTGCGCGATGCGACGGCAGGCGCCGATGATGGCGAGCTGTTTCTGGAACGCCGCCGCTCGGAAGCCATCGTGCTGGACGACCGCCGGATCAAGACCGCGAGCTATGACGCTTCCGAAGGCTTCGGCCTGCGCGCGGTGCGGGGCGAGGTCGCAGGCTATGCCCATGCCACCGAAATCTCCGAAAGCGCCATGAAACGCGCGTCCGAGACTACGCGGCTGGCGGTGGGCGATGGCGGCGGGGTGCTGGCACCGCCGCCCAAGGGCACCAATGTCAAGCTTTACAGCGATGCCGACCCGATGGCCGACGCGGTCTTTGCCGCCAAGATCGACATCCTGAAAGAGATCGACGCCTATGCCCGCGCTTTGGACCCGCGGGTGATCCAGGTCTCGGCCACGCTGGCGGCGGGCTTGCAGGAGGTCGAGATCCTGCGCCCGGAAGGCCTGCGCCTGTCCGACATCCGCCCGATGGCGCGGATGAATGTCTCGGTCGTGGTCGAAGAGGCAGGTCGGCGCGAACAGGGCGGCACCGGCGGCGGCGGGCGCCACGGTCTGGCCCAGCTTCTGGAGCCGGCCTACTGGCAGGCCCAGATCCGCGAGGCCCTGCGGATCGCCCTGGTCAACCTGCACGCCGAACCGGCGCCCGCGGGCATGATGGACGTCGTCCTCGGGCCGGGCTGGCCCGGCATCCTGCTGCACGAGGCAATCGGCCACGGGCTGGAGGGCGATTTCAACCGCAAGCAGACCTCGGCCTTCGCCGGCCTGATGGGCCAGCAGATCGCGGCCAAAGGTGTCACGGTGCTGGATGATGGCACGATCCCCGACCGGCGTGGCTCGATCTCGGTCGATGACGAGGGCACGCCCTCGCAGAAGAATGTGCTGATCGAGGATGGCGTGCTGGTGGGTTACATGCAGGACCGCCAGAACGCCCGGCTGATGGGGGTAGCCGCCACCGGCAACGGGCGGCGCGAAAGCTATGCCCATATCCCGATGCCGCGGATGACCAACACCTATATGCTGGCAGGCAATGACAGCCCCGACAGCATCGTGGCGAGCCTGAAGGACGGGATCTATGCCGTGGGCTTCGGCGGCGGTCAGGTCGATATCACCAACGGCAAGTTCGTCTTCTCCTGCACCGAGGCCTACCGGGTGAAGAATGGCGTCGTCGGCGCACCGGTCAAGGGCGCCACCCTGATCGGCGACGGCGCCACGGCGCTGAAGCATATCCGCGCCATCGGCAACGACCTGAAGCTCGATCCCGGTATCGGCAATTGCGGCAAGTCCGGACAATGGGTGCCGGTCGGCGTGGGTCAGCCGACGCTGATGATCGGCGGGCTGACGGTGGGTGGTTCGCAGAAGTGACTTCTGACATGCACATGGCCCCTTGAAAGGAGTCCGTGCGGCATCTATATTCTTGAACACGGGGGTATGATGCCCTCTTGTTCGAGGAGTGGAGCACATGGCATCTCTTGACGATTTTAAAGCATCACCAAATGGCCTAGCCGTAGGCGAGATCCTGAACCACCGCGACTGGCAGATCGAAATGGTCTGCTTGGCCAAACATGGCCTCACACCGGCACAAGCTGTCGGCGCCGAGATCCAAAGACGCGTTGGCACTCTAGACGACACCCAAAAACAGCAGGTTGGGCGTTGGATCAAAGAGATCATGGCCGAGAAAGGTTGGATCCCGGACGCAAAGGGCGCGCGCGTCGCCAAGGGGAACCTGTTTTCCCGCGCAACCACTTACAGACAGATCCAAGCTGCAGGTGTCCGCAATGTCTAAGAAGATCGTCACCGCTGAACACATAAAGATGCTGACCGTGGAAAAGCGGTCAAGAATGTACGCCAACGCCTGCGCTCTATCGACCCCGGAAGCCTTTGCGCTGAAGATCCTTATCGAAGAAATTGGACTGCCCTTCAAAGAAGATCGTGCCTTTAAACCTGAGGACGATCTTGGCCATGCTTTGATCGAAATCATCTTCTCATCGGAAGGAAGGCGCGCGGCGCTGGACGCCACCGAAGCCGGATTGGCCGCCATGGCCAACGTCGACCCCCTCATCCAAGCCAGGCTGGACCAAGAGTACGGACCACATGACAACTCGACAGTTCGCGCAGGCGAGATCGTCGGTGCACTTATGCGATCGCTGGACTACGTGAAGGGTCCCCAGGCCGATTTACCCTTGAACTGCGTAGCCAGATCGGCGGCGACTTGGTCCAAGAACAAGAAACAATAGTGCTGTCGCGGTATGTGATGAGTCCAATTGCCGCAATTCATGCGACCTTGGCTCGATTGGACGCAAAGACATAGCAACCTTCCGTCTCTCGCTGCGTAGAGACGGAAGGAAGACAGAAGAAAGACGCCAGCAAGACAGCCCTCACCGGTTGTTGAACTTGCCCCGCAGCGCATCGGCAAAAGCCCCACCTGTCGCGGGCGCCGCTTTCGGCGCCGCCTGCATCGGGCCGGGCTTGCCCTTGGGCGGCGGCGCACCCCGTTCGCGCAGCTGCTCGCGCGCCTCGCCGGAATCCTTCTTCATTGTCAAGGCGATGCGCTTGCGCGCCGCATCCACCTCGACCACGCGCACCTGCACCACATCGCCGGCTTTCACCACCTCATGCGGGTCTTTCACGAATTTGTCCGCCAACTGGCTGACATGGACGAGACCATCCTGATGCACCCCGATATCGACGAAGGCGCCAAAGGCCGCCACATTGGTGACCGTGCCTTCCAACAGCATCCCGGGCTTCAAGTCCTTGATCTCATTGACGCCTTCGGCAAAGGTCGCGGTGCGGAACTCGGGCCGCGGGTCGCGGCCGGGCTTTTCAAGTTCGGCGAGGATGTCCTTGACGGTGGGCAGGCCAAAGCGCGCATCGACGAATTGCCGCGGATCGAGCCTGCCCAAGGCCGCGCTGTCGCCCATGATGGCGCGGATGTCGCGTCCGCAGGCCGCGACGATTTTCCTCGCCACATCATAGGCTTCCGGGTGGACGCTCGAGGCATCCAGCGGCTCCGCCCCGCCCTGGATGCGCAGGAATCCCGCCGCCTGTTCGTAGGCCTTGGGCCCCAGACGCGCCACTTTCAGCAAGTCCTTGCGGCTTTTGAACGGCCCGTTGGCATCGCGGTGCGCCACGATCGCCCCGGCGAGCCCCGCCCCCAGACCCGAGACCCGCGCCAGCAAGGGCGCCGAAGCGGTGTTGAGATCCACCCCCACCGCGTTCACGGCATCTTCCACCACCTCACCAAGGCTGCGCCCCAGGCGGCTTTGGTCCACATCATGTTGATATTGGCCAACACCAATCGCCTTGGGCTCGATCTTCACCAGTTCCGCCAGCGGGTCCTGCAAGCGTCGCGCAATGCTGACGGCCCCGCGCAAACTGACATCGAGATCGGGAAATTCCTTGGCCGCCAGCTCCGACGCCGAATAGACCGAGGCTCCCGCCTCGCTGACGATCACCTTGGTCGGCTTTTCACCCGGCAGAACCGCCAGCATGTCAGCCACCAGCTTCTCGGTCTCGCGGCTCGCGGTGCCATTGCCGATCGAGATCAGCCGCACCCCATGCGCGCCGATCAGGCGTGCCAAGGAAACCTGCGCCGCTCTTAACTCATTCTTAGGCTGGAAGGGGTAGACTGTGTCGGTCGCCAGAACCTTGCCCGTCGCATCGACCACCGCTACCTTCACCCCGGTCCGGATGCCGGGATCAAGACCCATCGTAGCTTTCCCGCCCGCAGGAGCCGCCAGCAGCAAATCCTTCAAATTCCGCGCAAAAACCCTTATCGCCTCGGCCTCGGCCCGCTCGCGCATCTCGCTCATCAGGTCGAGCGTCAAAGACGTGCGCAGCTTGATCCGCCAGGCCCAGGCAGCAGCTTCGCGCAGCCAGGCATCGCCCGGACCCCGGCCAGAGGCCCCGGCCGCAGCTCCACAAGCCCGCTCACTCGGGCTTTCGCCCTTGGGCGCGTCGGGGTCGACCTCGATATCCAGGGACAGGAAGCCTTCGTTCTGGCCGCGCAGCATGGCCAGAACCCGGTGCGAGGGTGCGCTCGCCCAAGCCTCGGAATGCGCGAAGTAATCCGAGAATTTGGCCCCCTCGGCCTCTTTCCCCGCCACCCCTTTGGAGACCAGCCGCGCCACCTGTTTCATATGACTGCGCAACCGCCCGAGCAAAGCCGCATCCTCCGACAGCCCCTCGGCCAGAATATCCCGCGCGCCTTCCAGCGCCGCCTTCACATCGGCCACGCCTTCCTTGACGTAAGCCACAGCCAGAACCGCAGGGTCCGCGCCATGGTCCGCCACAATCGCATCAAACAGGCCTTGCAACCCCAGTTCCCGCGCGATCATCGCCTTGGTGCGGCGCTTGGGCTTGTAGGGCAGGTACAGATCCTCAAGCTCGGCCTTGGTGACCGAGCCTGCAATCGCCTTGGCCAGCGCATCGGTCATCTTGCCCTGCTCGGTGATCGACGATGCAATCGCCTCGCGCCGCGCCTGCAGCTCGCGCAGATAAACCAGTCTTTCCGCCAGCATACGCAGCTGCGTGTCATCCAGCCCTCCGGTCACTTCCTTGCGGTAGCGCGCGATGAAAGGCACGGTGGCCCCTCCGTCCAGAAGCTCCACCGCCGCCTGCACCTGCCCCGGCGCCGCCCCGATTTCACTGGCAATGATCTGGGCAATCGGGCGAAGCGGTGCGGTCATGGTGGTCTCCTGAAGGTGGGATTGCCGAGCATAGGTCCCTCCCCCGCCGATGCAAGCCCCCGGCGATCCGCCCCCCGCCATTCCGCTGCCCTGACATGTTTGAGACGATTTTCGCCAGTTTTGGAATTTTTATTCCAATCCCCTTGCTCAGAATCGCCCTTTTCGCTACCCCAAGGGCAAAGCCAAACCCGAAGGTGATGCGATGCTGAAAGCCAAACTGGGGATTTCCCCGATCTGCTGGTGGAATGACGATCTGGTCGAACTCTCCGATGATGTGAGCCTCGAAGAATGCCTGCGCCAGGCCTCGGTCGCGGGCTATACGGGGATGGAGACGGGACGACGGTTTCCGATGAATATCAACGAGCTAGGGCCGATCCTTGCCAAATACGGCATCTCGGTCTGCGGTGGCTGGTTCTCGGGCACCGTGCTCGAGGGCGATCTGGAAGAGAACAAGGACCGCATCCGCGCCCAGATGGATCTGTTCATTGCCGCCAAGGCGCCTTGCATTGTCTATGGTGAAGTGGCGCGCTCGGTGCAGGGCGACCGCTCCAAGCCGCTTTCGACCAAGCCGAAGCTCGATGAAGAGCAGATCAGGACCTATGCCCGCAACATGACCAAATTCGGCGAATGGTGCGCCGAACAGGGCATGCCCTTGTCCTACCACCACCACATGGCCGCGGTGATCGAGACCGAGCCGGAACTGGACCTTTTCATGAAGCACTCCGGCGTGGGGATTCCCCTGCTGTTTGACGCGGGCCATCTGGCCTTTGCCGGCGGCGACTGCCTGCGCGCCATCGACAACCACCATGCGCGGATCACCCATGTCCATACCAAGGACGTCCGGATGGAGGTGATCAACAAGCTGGACCGGACCAAGGAAAGCTTCCTCGACGCCGTGGTCAAGGGCGCCTTCACCGTGCCCGGCGATGGCTCGCTGGATTTCGAGGCGATCGTGAAGCGGCTGGCCTCCTATGGCTACGAAGGCTGGTTCGTGGTCGAGGCCGAGCAGGACCCGAAAAAGGCCCCGCCGCTGGAATGGTCGACCAAAGGCAACAAGGAGCTGCACCGCGTCATGGCGGCGGCGGGCTATCAGGTGGTCTGACTCTGGAAGATGGGCAGATTGCCCATCCTACAGGCAGGCCTTGCGCTTGCGGTCAACGGTAGGATGGGCAATTTGCCCATCTTGCCTTATTGCGCCGCGATATCGCGTTGACCGGACAGGGCGCGTTCACTCACCGCCGACAGGGCCAGCGCCGCCGCGCCATGGGCCCAGAGCAGATCACCCCAGGCGTGGATCTCGATCGGCGGCTGCGGGCGGCCGGAGTTGATCACCAGATCGCGCATCTCGGCCAGGGTTTCGGCGGCATAGAGGTAGTCGTATTTCATCCGCTCGCCCGACAGGATGATCAGCGCCGGGTCGAACAGGTTGACCACATTGGCCAGCCCCAGCGCCAGATAGCGCCCGGCCCGACGGAAGATCGAGCGTGCCGTGGCATTGCCGGCCTTGGCATGCTGGTACAGGCTTTCGAGGAGGATCGGCACCGAGGGGCTTTGCTGGTGGTTCAGGTTCAGGGCCGTCATCGCCTCGCGCGCCAAGGCGTAGTCGGCGACATAGGCCTCGAGGCAGCCGCGCTGGCCGCAGCGGCACAGCGCGCCGTCGAGCTGCACCTTGGTGTGGCCGAGTTCCAGCCCGAGGCGCTGCGCGCCGCGATAGATCCGGTGGTTCATCACGAAACCCATGCCGACGCCGTGCTCGATCGTCACCACGGCGAAATCGGGCAGGCTGCGGCCGGCGCCGAACCAAAGTTCCGCCAGGGCCACCATATTGGCGTCATTGTCGATGAAGACCGGCAGGCCGGTGCGCGCCTGGGCCGCGGCGGCCAGCGGCACCGCGCGCTCAATCAGGGTGGAGGACCAGTGCACCATCCCCTCGGCATGGTCGATGAAGCCGGGCACACCGACGCCGAGGCCGGACAGCGACGCCCGCCCGATCCCCGCCTTGGCGCAGACCCGGTCGAGGAGATGCTCGATCGCGTCCAGCATCTCGGGCAGGCTGGCGGGCCCCGGCTCACGCGCGATCACGTCATCGGCCAGCATGTTGCCGGCAAAATCCACCACCACGGCGGTATGTTCGCGGTCCGACAGCTTCATGCCCACGACATGATGCGCCGCCCCGCGCACGCCCAGGGCCACTGCCGGGCGGCCGCGGCCGCTGTCGCTGTCGCGCGGGGCGGCCACCTCTTCGATCATGCCCGCCTCGATCAGCTCCGAGGTGATCGTGGTCACCGTGGCCGGGCTGACCCCGATGTCCTTGGCCAGCTGCACCCGCGCAATCAGCCCCGAGGCGCGCACGCGGTCGAAAATCTGCTGCCGCAGCGGGCGCATCTGTTCGGACCAGGCCGCAATGAGCGGACCGCAGCCCTGCCGCAGCTCTTCCTCTGGTGATCCGGTCTCAGGCCTGCGCATTTATTCACAATCCGAACGAAAGCCAGCGCTTTCGGTCACCTTTCCTGCCATAATTGCCGCGATGCAGCAACGATTTCGCCCGAAATCGTGCCATGGCCAGATTGGCCCATCAATTTTATTTTGACAACTGAATTTATTCGCGGCAATTTCCGCTCAGTCCCGGCGAATCTGCGGGGACGGCCATACGCTGGCCGCATCCATGGGAGGATTTACATGCGTAAAGTACTTTTGGTCGCACTTCTGGCCGCAACGAGCCTTTCCACCGCAGCTTACGCCGGTGGCAAGAAGATCGGCGTTTCCTGGGCCTCGTTCCAGGAAGAGCGCTGGAAGATCGACGAAGCCGCCATCAAGGCCGCCATTGAAGCTGCCGGCGACACCTACATTTCCGCTGACGCACAGTCCTCGTCGGAAAAGCAGCTGAATGACGTGGACGCGCTGATTTCGCAGGGCGCCAATGTTCTGGTCATCAACGCCTGGGACAAGGACGCCATCGGGCCGGCCATCGAAAAGGCCGCCGCTGAAGGCATCCCGGTCATCGGCTACGACCGCCTGATCGAAGACAACCGCACCTTCTATCTGACCTTCGACAACATCGGCGTCGGCAAGATCATCGCCACCGAAGTGATGAAGGCCAAGCCTGAGGGCAACTATGCCATCATCAAGGGCGACGCGGGCGACCCGAACGCCGGCTTCCTGCTGCAAGGCATGATGTCGGTCATCGGCGATGCCGTGAAGGCCGGCACGATCAAGATCGTCGGTGAGTCGTTCTCGGACGGCTGGAAGCCGGAGAATGCCCAGAAGAACATGGAGCAGATCCTGACCGCCAACGACAACAAGGTCGATGCGGTTCTGGCTGAGAACGACGGCATGGCCGGTGGCGCTGCTGCAGCACTCGCAGCCCAGGGCCTGACGGTTCCGCTGGGCGGTCAGGACGGCGACAAGGCCGCCATCAACCGCGTGGCGCGTGGCACCCAGACCGTTTCGGTCTGGAAAGACAGCCGTGCGCTTGGCAAGGCCGCTGGCGAGATCGCCGCTGCCCTGGGTGAAGGCACCACGATGGACAAGATCGCTGGCGTGACCAAGTTCTCGGACGGCCCGAAGAAGGTCGAGATGAACGCGATCCTGCTGACGCCGACCGCGCTGACCAAGGACACGCTGAACCTGGCCATCGACGCGGGCTACATCACCAAGGCCGAGGCCTGCGAAGGTGCGATGCCCGACGTGGCCGCCTGCAAGTAAGGCTTTCGCCTGATCTCCGGCGCCATCTTCGGGTGGCGCCGGTCTGCCTTTTCCAGGGCTGTTCCGGGTTTGGGATCCGGAGGACAGCCGACGCAGGACGCCGCGGTGCAATTCCGTGCCCTGCCACCTCAAAACCGCTTCGTTTCAATGGTCCGACCATAAGGAGGATGAGCGCATGAGCGATCATACCCGACCGACCACCCCGCTGGGTGCCAGCGATACCCATGCCCACCCGTTCCAGCGCTTTCTGAAAGCCACCGAGATCGACACCCGCCTGCTCGGCATGGCCGGGGCGCTTCTGGTGATCTGGCTGGGCTTTCACTTTTACGGCGTGATCTTCCGCGACGGCGGCTCGTTCCTGACGCCGCGCAACCTGTGGAACCTGTCGGTCCAGACCTCCTCGATCGGGATCATGGCGACCGGGATGGTGCTGATCATCGTCACCCGCAACATCGATCTGTCGGTCGGCTCGGTCCTCGGCTTCACCGCGATGATCATGGGCGTGCTGCAGGTCAATATCCTGCCGCAGTACCTGGGCCTTGGCCATCCGCTGATCTGGGTGATCACCGTCATCGTCGGGATGCTCTTGGGCCTTGTGGTCGGTGCCGCCAACGGCTGGCTGATCGCCTATCGCGGCATCCCCTCCTTCATCGTCACGCTCGGCGGGCTGATGTTCTTCCGCGGCGCCGCCTTCCTTGTTGCCAATGGCAAGACGATCTCGCCGGTCGACGCGGACTTCGCCCTGCTCGGTGGCGGGCCCTATGGGGCCATCGGCTTCTGGGGCAGCTGGGTGGTCGGGGTGGTCGGCTGTATCGGCGTGCTCTTGATGATGCGGTCGAGCCGTGCCAACCGGCAAAAGCACCAGTTCGCGCTGCGCCCGGTCTGGGCCGAGACGCTGATGGCCGTGGTCGGCTGCGGGTTGATCCTGGGCGCGACGCTTCTGGTCAACTCCTACCCCTGGCCCGTCGGCATCGTGAAGAACTACGCCGCTGCCAACAACATCACCGTGCCGCCGGAAGGCCTGTTCATCAGCCACGGTTATGCGATCCCGGTGCTGCTTCTGGCCTTCGTCGGGCTGTCGATGACCTTCCTCATGACCCGCACCCGCTTTGGCCGCTATGTCTTTGCCATCGGCGGCAACCCCGAAGCCGCGGCCCTGGCCGGGATCAACACCAAGTGGATGCTGGTGCGGATCTATGCGCTGATGGGGATGCTGACCGGGCTTTCGGCGGTCGTCTCCTCGGCCCGCCTGAACTCGGCCACCAACGCGCTGGGTGTTTCGGACGAGCTTTACGTCATCGCGGCGGCGGTCATCGGCGGCACCTCGCTCGCCGGCGGCATCGGCACGATCTACGGCGCCATCCTCGGCGCCCTGGTCATGGAGAGCTTGCGCACCGGCATGGTGCTGATCGGCTTTGACACCGCGATCCAGAGCATGGTGGTCGGCGCGGTCCTCGTCGTGGCCGTCTATGTCGACAACATCTACCGCAGCAAAACCAAGTAAGGGGCAGATCATGGCACAAGCAGTCAAAGGCACCCCGCTGGTCGAGATGCGCGACATCTCGATCGCGTTTGGCGGGATCAAGGCGGTCGATCACGTCACGATCGACCTGCACCCCGGCGAGGTCGTGGGCCTTCTGGGCCACAACGGCGCCGGCAAATCCACCCTGATCAAATGCCTGTCGGGCGCCTACAAGGCCGACAGCGGCAAGATCCTGATCAATGGTCAGGAGGTCGAGATCAACAACCCGCGCGACGCCCGCGCCCAGAACATCGAGACGATCTACCAGACGCTCGCCCTTGCCGACAATCTGGACGCCGCCTCGAACCTGTTCCTCGGGCGGGAATTGGTCACGCCGCGCGGTTTCCTCGATGAAAGCGCGATGGAGGCCGAGACGCGCAAGATCATGGGGCGTCTCAACCCCAACTTCCGCAAGTTCAACGTGCCGGTCTCGGCCCTGTCGGGCGGTCAGCGCCAGTCGGTCGCCATTGCCCGCGCGGTCTATTTCAACGCCAAGATCCTGATCATGGACGAACCGACCGCCGCCCTCGGCCCGCACGAGACGCAGATGGTCTCGGACCTGATCGAAGAGCTGAAGGCGCAAGGCTTGGGGATTTTCCTGATCGAGCATGACATCCACAACGTCATGAAGCTCTGCGACCGCGCCTCGGTGATGAAGAATGGCCAGCTCGTCGGCACGGTGAATGTCGATGAGGTGACCGACGAAGACATTCTGGGGATGATCATCCTCGGCAAGAAACCGGCAAAGGCTGCATGATGTATATCGGACTCGACCTTGGCACTTCGGGCCTCAAGGGCATTCTCATCAATGACGATCAGAAGGTGCTGGCGGAAGCCACCGCCCCCCTGACCGTCCAGCGCCCGCATGAGGGTTGGAGCGAGCAGGCCCCCGACAGCTGGATCGCCGCCGCCGAGGCGGTGATGGACAAGCTGTCGGCCTTCGGGCTGGGGTCGGTCCGTGGCATCGGCCTTTCGGGCCACATGCATGGCGCGACCCTTCTGGATGCGGCCGACGATGTGCTGCGTCCCTGCATCCTGTGGAACGACACCCGCAGCCATGAAGAGGCGGCGGAGCTGGACGACGACCCGATGTTCCGCCGTCTGACCGGCAATATCGTCTTCCCGGGCTTTACCGCGCCGAAACTCGTCTGGGTGCGCCGGCATGAGCCGGCGATCTGGGACAAGGTGGCCAAGGTCCTTTTGCCGAAAGATTACCTCCGCCTCTGGCTGACCGGGGAACATGTGGGCGAGATGTCGGATGCCGCCGGCACCGCCTGGCTCGACACCGGCAAGCGCGACTGGTCGGAGGATCTGCTTTCCGCCACCGGCCTGTCGCGCGGGCAGATGCCCCGGCTGGTCGAGGGATCCGAAGTCTCTGGCACCCTGCGCGGTGAACTGGCCGGGCGCTGGGGCCTGCCCAAGACCGTGGTCGTGGCGGGCGGCGGCGGCGACAATGCCGCCTCGGGTGTCGGCGTCGGTGTGGTCAAGGCCGGGCAGGCTTTCGTCTCGCTCGGCACCTCGGGCGTGCTTTTTGCCGCCAATGACGGCTATCAGCCCGACCCGGCCACGGCTGTTCACACCTTCTGCCATGCCCTGCCCAACACCTGGCACCAGATGGGCGTGATCCTGGCCGCGACCGATGCCCTGAACTGGTATGCCAAGCTGGTCGGCCAGGATGCCGCCACCCTGACCGGTGAGGTCGGGCCCCTGCAAGCCCCGGGCAAGGCTTTGTTCCTGCCCTATCTCGGCGGCGAGCGCACGCCCTTGAACGACAGCGCCATCCGGGGCGCCCTCTTGGGCCTTGAACACCAGACCGACCGCGCCGCTGGCACCCGCGCCGTGCTGGAAGGCGTCACCTTCGCCTTCCGCGACAGCCGCGATGCCTTGGCGGCCACGGGGACCAAGCTGGAAACCCTGCTTGCCGTCGGCGGCGGCTCACGTTCCGACTATTGGTTGCAGGCGATTGCCACGGCTCTCGATTGCCCGGTGCTGGTGCCTGCCGCCGGCGACTTTGGCGGCGCGCTCGGCGCTGCCCGCCTTGGCATGATGGCCGCCACCGGTGCCGGGGCAGAGATTGCCACCATGCCCCCCATCGCCCGCACCATCGACCCCGACACCAGCCTGACCGCCGCCTTCGACGCCGGTCACGCCCGCTACCGCGCGGCACAAGCCGCGATCCAGAAACTGAGCCACTGAGGACGCCATGACCGATTTTTTCAAGAACATCCCCGCCATCAAATACGAGGGCCCGAATTCCACCAATGAATTTGCCTTCCACCACTACAACCCCGACGAGATCGTCATGGGCAAAAGGATGGAGGACCACCTGCGCTTTGGCGTCGCCTACTGGCACTCCTTCGCCTATCAGGGCCACGACCCCTTCGGCGGCCAGACCCTGCTGCGCCCTTGGTTCGGCGAAACCATCGAACTGGCCAAGCTGAAGGCCGATGTGGCCTTCGAGATGTTCGACATCCTGAACGCGCCCTTCTACTGCTTCCATGACGCCGATGTGCGCCCGGAAGGCGCCACCTATGCCGAAAGCACCCGCAACCTTGAGGAAATCGTCGATTACCTCGGGCAAAAGCAGGCGACCCACAAGACGCAGCTTCTGTGGGGCACGGCCAACATGTTCTCCAACCGGCGCTGGATGTCGGGGGCGGCCACCAACCCCGACCCGGACGTCTATGCCTATGCCGCAGCGACCGTGAAGGCGAACCTCGATGCGACCCACAAGTTGGGTGGCGCGAACTACGTCCTCTGGGGCGGGCGCGAGGGCTATGAGACGCTGCTGAACACCGACATGAAGGCCGAGCGCGAACATGCCGGGCGCTTCCTGCAACAGGTCGTCGAATACAAGCACAAGATCGGCTTCAAGGGCACGATCCTGATCGAGCCGAAGCCGCAGGAGCCCTCCAAGCACCAGTACGATTATGACGTGGCGACGGTTTACGGCTTCCTCGTCCAGTTCGGGCTGGAAAAGGAAGTGAAGCTGAACATCGAACAGGGCCATGCGATCCTGGCCGGGCATTCGTTCGAGCATGAGCTGGCGCTGGCCTCGGCGCTTGGCATCCTCGGCTCGATCGACATGAACCGGAACGATTACCAGTCCGGCTGGGACACCGACCAGTTCCCCAACAACACCCCGGAAATGGCGCTGGCCTATTACGAAGTGCTGAAGAACGGCGGCCTGCACACCGGCGGCACCAACTTTGACTCCAAGATCCGCCGCCAGTCGCTGGACCCGGAAGATCTGATCCTCGGCCACGTCGGCGGCATGGATACCTGCGCCCGCGCGCTGAAGGCCGCAGCTGCGCTTCTGGAGGATGGCAGCCTGGAGAAGGCCCGCGCCGAGCGTTACGCCGGCTGGCAGACCCCGGCCGCACAGGCCATGCTGAAAGGCGGGCTTGCCGAAGCCGCCGCCCGGGTGACCACCGAAGGGCTGGAACCGCAGCCGAAATCCGGCCGTCAGGAGCGGCTGGAGAACCTGTGGAACCGCTTCGTCTGAGGCAGGGGCTACTCGACCGGGGACCTGCGCCCGTCGCAGGCCCCGGGGCTCTGCCCCGGACCCCGGAGTATTTGAGCAAAGTGCAAATGGGGGGTGCGGGGGGATGCTGCGTCGCGAATTTCTGAGGGCTGGTGTGGCTTTGGCCTTGCTGGGCGGCACGGGGTCGGTGCGTGCCGAAGCGGCGGACCGGGGCGCTGTGGCGCAGAAGGTGCTGGAGACCTGGTACAAGCTGGCGCTGGAACTGGTGCGTCACACGCCGACCTATACGCCGCCGGTGGCAAGCCGGACCCTGGCCTATCTGGGGGTGGCGAATTTCGAGGCTTTGGCCAGCGGCGACGCGGGGCTGCACAGCCTCGTCGGCCAGTTGCACGGGCTGGACGCCGTGCCGCCGCGCGTGGCGGGGCAGGACTATGATACGGCGGTGATCCTCAATCAGGTGATGGACCTCTTGATCCATGACCTTTTCTCCAACACCGGGCCGACCGGGCAGCATGCGCTGGAAAGCCTGACCAAGCGGTTGACCGAACAATCGGCGGCGGGTGTGGCGCCGGCGGCGGTTGAAGCCAGCCGCGCTTATGGGAGTGCTTTGGCCAAGGCGGTGCTGGACTGGAGCCGCAGTGATGGCGGGGCTGTCATCGACAACATGGGCTTTCCGCGCAGCTTCACCCCTAACCCTGCGCCGGGCCATTGGCGGCCGACCTCGACCATCGTGCTGCAACAGGCACCGCTTCTGCCCGACTGGGGCAAGAACCGGCCCTTTGCCATGCCCGCCGTGGCCGATTGTTCCCTGCCCCCGCCCTTGCCCTATTCGGAGGAGAAAGGATCGCCCTTCTATGCCGAGGCGCTGGAGGTCTATCAGACCTCCAAGACCCTGACCGACGAACAGAAGTCGATCGCGCGCTTCTGGTCGGATGATGCGATGCTGTCCTATACGCCGCCCGGCCATTGGACGGCGATCCTCAATCAGGCGGCGGCGGAGAAGGCGATGGGCCTGACCGACCATGTCGAGGCCTTGGCCCGGATGGGGATTGCGATGGCGGATGCCTTCATCGGCTGCTGGGCCGCGAAGATGCAATACGATCTGATCCGCCCGGTGACCTATATCAAGAAGGTCATCGACCCGGCCTGGGAGACCATGCTGACCACGCCGCCCTTCCCGGAATATCCCTCGGGTCATTCGACGCAATCGGCGGCGGCGGCGGCGCTGCTGACCCATCTGTTCGGCGAGAACTACGACTTCACCGATGAGAGCCCGACGCCCGACGGCTCACCCCTGCGGCATTTTACCGGCTTTGTGGCGGCGGCAAACGAGGCGGCGATCTCGCGGCTTCATGGCGGCATCCACTTCCGCCATGCCATCGAACAGGGTCAGGTGCAGGGCCGCTGCATCGCGGCCTATGCCATCACCCTCAAGACCCGGGCCTGACCATGCGCCAGCTGATCCTCGCCCTTGCCCTGCTGCCGGCCCCTGCCCTGGCCGACACTTCCGCTGCGCCCGTCACCGGCCCGGCCAACGCGATCGCAACACCGGCAGCCCCCGCCCTGCCCCCACCCGTCATCCCCCGCTTCATCGACGAGACCGAGACCGCTGGTATCACCAGCACCTACGCCGGTGACTGGCAGTTCATGACCGGCGGCGGCGTCGCGGCCTTTGACTGTTCGGGCGATGGCAAGACGGAGCTTTACCTTGCCGGTGGCACCGAACCGTCGAAGCTTTACCGCAACGACAGTGCTATCGGCGGGGCCCTGAAGTTCACCCTGCTGCCCTCGGGCGCCGAGATGGACCGGGTGACTGGGGCCTATCCGCTCGACATCGACGGCGATGGCATCCTGGATCTGATCGTCCTGCGCTCGGGCGAGGATGTGGTGATGAAGGGCGAGGGCAATTGCCGCTTTCACCGCGCCAATGAGTCCTGGGGCTTTGACGGGCGCGATCTGTGGTCGACCGCCTTTGCCGCGACCTGGGAGAAGGGGCAAAGCTGGCCGACGCTGGCCATCGGCACCTATATCGACCGGTTGCAGGAGGATTTCCCCTGGGGATCGTGCACCGAGAATGCGCTCTACCGGCCCAAGGGCGCGGGCTTTGCTGCGCCGCTGGCCCTGAAGCCCAGCTTTTGCAGCCTGTCGATGCTGTTCACCGACTGGAACCGCTCGGGCACGCCGTCCTTGCGGGTCTCCAACGACCGCGAGTATTACAAGGGCGGCACCGAGCAGATGTGGCATGTGAACCCCGGAGAGCCGCCCGCGCTTTACACGGCGGCGGAGGGGTGGAAGCCCCTGAAGATCTGGGGCATGGGGATCGCCAGTTCCGATGTGAACGGCGACGGCTATCCCGATTACTTCCTGACCTCGATGGCCGACAGCAAGATGCAGGTCATCGCGGGCAAGCCGGACATGGCGACCTTCAAGGACGTGGCCTTTGCCCGCCACGCCATTGCACAGCGCCCCTATACCGGCGGCGACCTGCACCCCTCGACCGGCTGGCACGCCGAGTTTCAGGATGTGAACAACGACGGGCGGCAGGATCTGTTCGTGGCCAAGGGCAATGTCTCCGCGATGCCGGATTTCGCGATGAAAGACCCCAACAACCTGATGCTGGCCCAGCCTGATGGCAGTTTCTACGAGGCGGGCGACAAGGCCGGGGTGGCGAGCATGCGGCAGTCGCGCGGCGCCTCGGTGGTGGATCTGAACGGCGACGGGCTGATGGATCTGGTCGTGGTCAACCGCAACGAGGGCGCGCAGATCTGGCGCAATGCGGGCGTAGGGACCAATGGCGAGAAGCTTGGCCATTGGCTGCAACTGGCGCTGCACGAGCTTGGCCCCAACCGCGATGCGATCGGCGCCTGGATCGAGGTGCGCGACGCTGGAGCGACCCAGCAGCGCGAGATCACCAGCGGTGGCGGCCATGCTGGCGGTCAGCTCGGTTGGTGGCACTTCGGCCTTGGTGAAGCCAGCGAGGCCGAGGTCCGGGTGATTTGGCCCGACGGCACGGCCGGCGATTGGGCCAAGGTGGCGGCGGACGGGTTTTACGACCTGACGCGCGATCAGGCGCCGGCTCGGCACTGAGCCCCGAATTTTCTGCGAAAATTCCGGCCCGGTCCTGACCCGTTGCGCTTGGGCCGACCCCCGGAGGGTTTCACACCCTCCGGACCACCCGTGGGATATTTGGACCAAGGTGAAAGGGGTTTGGGGCGCTTCGCTAATTTGCGCTTTGCCCCAATACTCACCTTTTTTGGCGCGGGTTCAGCCCAGAAGGTCGGTGATCACCGCGACGCCGGGGCGCATCGGGCCGCCGAAGGCGCGTAGTTCGGTGGTGGCGTCGGAGAGTTTGACCTCGCGCGCGACGATGGGGCGGACATCGACCGCGCCCGTTTCTATCAGCGACAGGAGCGAGGGGTAGCGCCAGGCCGGCATGCCGCGGGTGCCGTAGAGCGCCAGCTGCTTCATGTAGACCGCGTTCATGTTGACGGTCATCCGCGCGGTATGGCCGGTCGGCAGGCCGACCTGCACATGGCGGCCGAGCGGGCGCAGGCATTCGACGGAGGCGTTGACGGTGGCCTCGATCCCCAGGGCCTCGATCGAGACATGGGCGCCGCCGCCGGTGGCCGCGATGATGCGGGCGGCGGTGTCGCCTTCGGTGGCGTTGATCACCGCCTCGGCACCCAGCGCCTTGGCATGGGCCAGGCGTTCGGGCACCACATCCACCGCCACCACCCGGGCGCCAAGTGCCTTGCCGATCAAGAGGGCCGAGAGGCCAATGCCGCCCGTGCCATGGACGGCCAGCCACTCACCGGCCTGGAGGGCGGCGCGGCCGGTCAGGGCGTGATAGGCCGTGGTCACCCGGCAGCCGAGGCCTGCGGCCAGCGCGGGCGTCAGGAACTCGGGCAGGCGGGTCAGGTTATGGGCATGCGGCACCGAGACATATTCCGCCCAGGCGCCGGGCTCGCCAAAGCCCGGGACGCGCTGCGCCCGGCAGGTCGTGGTCTGGCCGGAGCGGCATTCGGGGCATTCGCCGCAGGCGAGGATAAAGGGCGCGATGATCTTGTCGCCGACCTTCCAGCGCGCCAGCGGGCCGACTGCGACCACTTCGCCGGAATATTCATGGCCGGGAATGGCGCCGGGCTTGACCTTGGGATGTTCGCCCATCCAGCCGTGCCAGTCGCTGCGGCAGACGCCGCAGGCCAGCACCTTGACCACGACGCCATCCGGCTCGCAGACCGGATCGGGGACGGTGTCAAAACTCAAATCGGCTTGAAAATTCCGGATGACCGCGGCGCGCATGGTGTTTCCCCCTTGATCTCCAAGGGGTGGCGCAGCGCGGCCGAGCGGTCAAGGGTCGCGGGCGACCTGCCGGCGTCGTTTACAGGATCTCGACCTTGTAGCCTTCGATCACCGTATTGGCCAAGAGCTTCTCGCACATGGTCTTGACCGAGGCTTCGGCGGCGGCCCTGTCGGTTTCGGCCAGATCGAGTTCGATCACCTTGCCCTGCCGCACCCCGTTGACCCCGGAAAACCCGAGCGTCCCCAGAGCAAAGCGCACGGCCTCGCCCTGCACATCCAGAACCCCGGCTTTCAGCATGACGGTGACTCGGGCTTTCATTGTGATCTCCACTCGATTCTAGGATAAGTTTGCAAAACGTTGTGACCTTCCCTAACGCCAGGGACACGTCGGGTACAAGCTTACGATGAACTGAAAGGCCGGACGACTGTCGTTTCCCAGCCGTCATAGTCCCAGCCTATTCTGTCGAAGCTGATCAGAAGGCCGAAAGTTCCTTCGTCGAAAGCCGTGGTGGCAACCGACGTTTCCTCGCTCCCGATCAGTCCGTTTCTGGAATCCGCGGGCCTGACAGCCATGCCCCTGGCGGTGAATATCGCCGTGGCAGCCTGCAGGTCAGCGACGCCGTCCTCCCGCGGATAGGCCCAATGTTCGACGGGGCGCGGCACCGTGCCGTCATCGCCCTCTTTCGACAAAGCCGCGCGCACCGCGTCGTTGCGGGCAATCTCGTCATCAAGGGTCAATCCGACGTTCTCCGCGCGGGCTGGATAGAGCCCTGACCACCAGGAAACGAGCCCGCCGAGCCAGATCGACATCGCGCCTCGCCGGTTCATGGCCACCTTCAGTTGATCAGGGTGGGTTTCGGCGCATGGGTGACGTTGGAGGGCAGAACCCCCAGACGCCGCGCGAGTTCGGTATAGACATCGGCCAGGGGGCCGGGCTCGGGGCTGGCGGCCGAGCCTTCGGCGCGGCGCAGGTCCCAGAGGCGGCACGAGTCGGGGCTGATCTCGTCGGCCACGATCAGGCGCATGTAGTCGCCCTCCCAGATCCGGCCCACTTCGATGCGGAAATCGGCGAGGCGGATGCCCACGCCCAGCATGACGCCGGAGAGGAAGTCATTCACCCGCAAGGCCAGGGCGATGATATCGTCCAGATCCTGCTGGCTGGCCCAGCCGAAGGCGATGATATGCTCTTCGCTGACCAGAGGCGCGTTCAGGCGCGGGTCCTTGTAGTAATATTCGACGATCGGGCGCGGCAGGGCGGTGCCTTCGGGAATGCCCAGACGGTTGGACAGATCGCCGGCGGCAAAGTTGCGCACGACGACTTCCAGCGGCACGATCTCGGCCTCGCGGACCAGCTGTTCGCGCATGTTGATGCGGCGGATGAAATGCGTCGGCACGCCGATCGAGTTCAGCCCGGCCATGAAGAATTCCGACAGGCGGTTGTTGAGCACGCCCTTGCCTTCCGAGGCGAGGTTCTCGCCCTCGGTCGCGGTCGGGCCTGCGGCGCCCTCGTCCTTGAAATACTGCACGAGCGTGCCCGGCTCCGGCCCTTCGTAAAGGATCTTCGCCTTGCCCTCGTAAATCTTCTTGCGCCGTGCCATGAACGCTCCGAAACCTTGAGGGACGCGCGCTTGCCCTGAGCGGCACCAAAGGCGCCGGCCCCTCTTCACTGCGCGCTATATGCCATGCCCCGGCCCCCGGCAAGGCGGAACGGCCCCAAAGGCCGCAGAGCGGGCCATGGCAGTCCAGTACAGGCCAGTGGCGGCAGGAATAGCACCGGCTTCCCCTTGCGGTAAAGCCCCGCGAAAGGCATATGGAAGGGGAACCAAACGTGCAGCCGAGGGCCAGACCATGACCACATTCGACGACCGCGCCAATGCTTTTGAAAACAAGTTCGCCCATGATTCCGAAATGCAGTTCCGCGCCGAAGCGCGCCGCAACAAGCTCCTTGGCCTCTGGGCCGCGGGCCTGATGGGCAAATCCGGCGACGAGGCCGCTGCCTATGCGATGGAAGTCGTGAATTCCGATTTCGAAGAGGCCGGCACCGAAGACGTCGTGCGCAAGGTTGCGGGCGATCTGGCCGGCAAGGCCTCGGCGGACGAGGTGCGCAAGCAGCTGGCAGACCTCCTGCCCGTCGCCAAAGCGCAGCTGATGAACGAGCTTTGATCTTTCCTCCGAACCATCTGTCCAAACACTGAACAAGGAACCCCGCCATGGCCCAGGATCTTCTGTCCCGCCTTTTGTCCGAGCGTGACTGGCTGCTGGCCGATGGCGCCACGGGGACAAATCTGTTCAACATGGGCCTCTCCTCGGGCGAACCGCCCGAGTTCTGGAACATCGAAAAGCCCGACAATATCCGCACCCTGTACCGGGGTGCGGTCAATGCCGGGTCGGATCTGTTCCTCACCAACTCCTTTGGCGGCAATGCGGCGCGTCTGAAGCTGCACAATGCCCAGGGCCAAGTGCGCGAGCTGAACCGCGTTGCGGCCGCGCTGGGTCGCGAAATCGCCGATGCCGCCGGGCGCCCGGTGGTGGTCGCAGGCTCGATGGGACCGACCGGCGAGATTTTCCAGCCGATGGGCACCATGACCCATGATCTGGCGGTCGAGATTTTCCAGGAACAGGCCGAGGCGCTGAAGGAAGGCGGCGCGGATGTGCTCTGGATCGAGACCATGTCCGCCTTTGAAGAATATGCCGCCGCAGCCGAGGCCGCAACGCGGGCGGGCATGCCCTGGGCCGGCACGATGAGCTTTGATACCGCAGGCCGGACGATGATGGGCATCACCTCGGCCGCGCTGGCCGCGATGGTCGAAAAGCTGCCGCATCCGCCGATCGCGTTTGGCGCGAACTGCGGCGTCGGCGCCTCCGACCTGATGCGCACCGTCCTGGGCTTCGAGGCGACCGGCACCGCGCGCCCGATCATCGCCAAGGGCAATGCCGGTATCCCGAAATATCACGAGGGCCATATCCATTACGACGGCACGCCGGAGCTGATGGCCGAATATGCCGTCCTCGCCCGCGATTCCGGGGTCAAGATCATCGGCGGCTGCTGCGGCACGATGCCCGAGCATCTTTCGGCGATGCGCCAGGCGCTGGAGAGCCGGCCCAAGGGGCCGAAACCCGGGCCGGAGGATATCCAGGCCAAGCTTGGTGCCTTCTCCTCGGCTTCGGATGGCACCGGCGACACCTCGGGCGACCCCAAGCGCGAACGCCGCGGGCGCCGCGGTTAGGCTTTCAAGCGGGGAAACGTAGGATGGGCAATCTGCCCATCTTCCAGACCTCCAGGCCTCCCGAAGATGGGCAAATTGCCCATCCTACAAATCAAAACCGAGTTGGTCCCCCGTCCGCGCCGGGCATCTGAAGAGATCAGTGCGCAGGGGCGGCTGCGGGGCGTCCAGACCCAGCCGCGCCAGCGCCACGTGGAAGCGGCGCTTCATCAGGTCGGCCCAGATCCCCTGCCCCTTGAACCTCTTCCCCCATTCAGCGTCGTAATCCTTGCCGCCATGCAATTCGCGCACCCGCGCCATGACCTTGGCCGCGCGGTCCGGGTAATGCGCGGCCAGCCAGTCCTGAAACAGCGGCGAGACCTCGCACGGCAGGCGCAGGCTGATGTAGCTGGCGGCAACCGCCCCGGCCTCGGCGGCGGCTTCCAGGATCGGCTCCATCTCGTGGTCAGACAGGCCCGGGATCAGGGGCGAGACCATGACCCGCACAGGTACCCCGGCATCCGAAAGCCTGCGGATCACCTCCAGCCGGCGCTTCGGACTGGCGGCGCGCGGTTCCATCTTGCGCGACAGAACCGGATCGAGCGTCGTGACCGAGATGCCGACCCTCGTAAGCCCAGCCTCGGCCAGCGGGCGCAAGAGGTCGATGTCGCGTTCGATCAGCGTGCCCTTGGTGGTGATCCCCACCGGATGCCGGAAGGCCAGCAGCACCTCCAGCACCGCGCGCATCACGCCGTATTCGGCCTCGATCGGCTGATAGGGGTCGGTGTTGGTGCCCAGGGCGATGGTGGCGACCTTGTAGGACTTCGCGCGCAACTCGCGCTCCAGCACCTTTTCGATCCCGGGCCGCGCCACCAGCCGTGTTTCAAAGTCCAGACCCGGCGACAGGTTCAGATAGGCGTGGGTCGGCCGGGCAAAGCAATAGATGCAGCCATGTTCGCAGCCCCGGTAGGGGTTGATCGAGCGGTCAAAGGGCAGATCGGGCGAGGTGTTGTAGGTGATCGCCGACCGCGGGCTTTCCACCCGGGTTTCGGTGCGCACCAGATGCTGCTCTTCGGGGATATCCCAGCCGTCGTCATAGGCCACCCGCGCGGTGCCTTCAAAGCGCCCGGTGTCATTGCTGCCCGCCCCGCGTGCGCGCAGTCTTTGGCCGGGAAGAATGCTGCTGTCCTTGGGGTCGCTTGGTCGCTCCATGCGAAAACCATAGAACATTACAGGAACACTTTCCAGCCCCTCACCGAGCGCGGCGACACACCCGTGTCAGTTCTGGCATCTTGCTGCCGGGCACGACCTGAAACTCATAGAGAAGGATCACCGTGCGGCCCCTCAGGATCGACATCTGATAATGTCCGGTCGGCAATCCCTTTCCGGGGTCCGGCCTTCTGCCGAACCAGAAACGCCCGTTCTGAGCGACAATGAGAGGCCAGCGGTCCGGCGCGATGAAATCCTCGACGCGGGCTTGCTGCAGCGTGAGCCTCTCACCCGCGACATAGGATTTGAGCTGAACGATAATTCCGATCGACACATCGGGCGCAGAGGGGACCGTGTCCCCTAGATGCACGAAATCATAAGGTCGAACGTGGACCCCGACTTCCCCGTCACTGGTGTCTGGTGCGCGCTCTTTACCGTCATTCGGATAGTTGCAAAACAATCCGGCCTTGAACTTCAGGGGAGCGCCCTGATGGATCACATCCGCTTGCACACCTGTCACAGCCAAACAGGCCAAAATGGCCGAACCAGCAAGACCCAAAGCCAATCTTTTCTTCATCACGACCTATACCCCTCAACCCTGAAACCGCCGGTGAGCCTAGACTTTGCCCCCTCACAGCGTCAAGGCAACGCACATAAATGTCGCAACTGCGCTCTTGCTGTCGGCTTTCATCCGGGGCATGTCGCTAAAGGAAAAGTGGTGCGCCGGCTTTGGCCCCATTGACGTCTAAACGCCCAGAGGAGCCTCAGTATGGCCGACGATGACGAAATCATCCTGTCTGAACTGTCCGATGATGAACTTGTCTTGCAGATGCACGACGACCTCTATGACGGGCTGAAGGAAGAGATCGAGGAGGGTGTCAACATCCTCATCGCGCGTGGGTGGGCGCCCTATGACGCCCTGACCAAGGCGCTGGTCGCCGGCATGACCATCGTCGGCGCCGACTTCCGCGATGGCATTCTCTTCGTGCCGGAAGTGCTGCTGGCCGCCAATGCGATGAAGGGCGGCATGGCCATCCTGAAGCCGCTGCTGATCGCCACCGGCGCCCCGCGCATGGGCAAGATGGTCATCGGCACCGTCAAGGGCGACATCCATGACATCGGCAAGAACCTTGTCGGCATGATGATGGAAGGCGCTGGTTTCGAGGTCAAAGACCTTGGCATCAACAACTCGGTCGAGAAGTACCTCGAGGCGCTGGAAACCGAAAAGCCTGATATCCTTGGCATGTCGGCCCTGCTGACGACCACGATGCCCTACATGAAAGTCGTGATCGACACGATGAAGGAAAAGGGCATGCGCGATGACTATATCGTGCTGGTCGGCGGCGCGCCCCTGAACGAGGAATTCTCCAAGGCCATCGGCGCCGACGCCTATTGCCGCGACGCTGCCGTGGCCGTGGAAACCGCCAAGGCCTATGTCGCCCGCAAGCACAACCGCCCGAACGTCTGATCGGACGGCAATGGCTGCCATGACCCCGGGCCTTCGCGCCCGGGGTTTTGTTTTGCCGCTTGGCTTTTTGCGGCCCGGCCCCCATCTTGGGCCAAAGAGGATCCGATGGCCGACCTGCCCCCCCAGAACGATGACGTGACCCTGCCCGATGATGGCACCTTGACCGAGGCTGGCCTCGCCGCCCGCCATCAGGGCCGCATCCTGCTGATCGCCTGCGGGGCGCTGGCGCATGAGGTGCTGGCGCTGATCAAGGCCAATGGCTGGAGCCATATGGATCTGCAGTGCCTGCCGGCGAAACTCCACCTCTACCCCGAGAAAATCACCGATGAGGTCGCCCGCGTGGTGGCCGAAAGCCGGGGCGCCTATGCCACGATCTTCGTGCTTTACGCCGATTGCGGCACCGGCGGGCTATTGCAGCAAAAGTGCAAGGAACTTGGCGTGGAGATGCTGGAGGGCCCGCATTGCTATTCGTTTTTTGAAGGCAATGCGACCTTCGCCGCCCATCCTGACGAGTTCACCGCCTTCTATCTGACCGATTTTCTGGTCCGCCAGTTCGATGCTTTCGTCTGGAAACCGATGGGCCTCGACCGCCATCCGCAGCTGCGCGACATGTATTTCGGCAATTACACCAAGCTGGTCTATCAGGCGCAGATCAACGACCCCGCGCTTGATGCCAAGGCCGAGGACTGCGCCCGCCGGCTCGGCCTCGCCTATGAGCGGCGCTTTACCGGCTATGGCGACCTTGCCAGAGCCATGGGACAGATGGCCAAGGCATGAGCCCGCCGCCGGTGACGCCCGAGGATTTCGCCAAGGCCTTCGCGGCCGCCTTTGGCCGTCAGGATGCTCCGGCGCTGGCCGCCATGCTGGTCGAGGATGCCGATGTGCTGACACTGACCGGCGCCATGGTCGAAAGCGCGAAAGAGGCGCAGGCGGCCTTTGCCGGCGAATTCGCCGGGATCTTTGCCGCGGCCCGCTTGGTGACCGGCAAGCTGCGGATTCGCCCCCTTGGGCCGGGCGGGGCGGTGCTGACGCAAAGGTTCGTCGTCAGCGGCGCGCTGGACGACCGGGGGCGCGAGTTGCCGCGCTTTGGCGCTCAGCTGACCGCCGTGCTGATCGCCCGCTCGGAAGGCTGGCGTGCGGTCAACCTGATTTTCTCAGCCACCACTTAGCAGGGCGCGGGCGGCGGCGCGGGCGGCCTCGGTGATGGTATCGCCGGCCAGCATGCGGGCGATCTCCTCGATCCGGGCGTCATCGCCGAGGGGCACGACGGTCGAAAGCGTCATATCCTCCACCACCCGCTTTTCCACCCGCCAGTGATGCGCGCCAAGGGCCGCCACTTGCGGCGAGTGGGTCACGACCAGCACCTGCGCACCGGAGGCCAGCTGCGCCAGCCTGCGGCCCACGGCATCGGCGGTGGCTCCGCCAACGCCCCGGTCGATCTCGTCAAAGATCAGGGTCAGGCCGGGGGTCTGCCCGGTCAGGCAGACCTTCAGCGCCAGCAGGAACCGGCTGAGCTCGCCGCCCGAGGCGATGCGGTTCAAGGGCCCCGCCGGCGCGCCCGGGTTGGTGGCGACGGTGAAGGTCACCTCGTCCTGGCCTTCCGGACCGGGGAGGCTTTCGGTAAATTCGGTGCGGAAGACGGCACGTTCCATCTTCAGGGGGGCCAGTTCGGCGGCCATCGCGGCATCCAGCTTGGCCCCTGCGGCGCGGCGGGCCTGCGACATCGCCTCGGCCCGGCGGGTGTAATCTGCCTCAGCTAGGGCTGCGGCCTGTTTCAGCTTGATCAGGCCGCGCTCGCCGCCGTCCAGCGCCTCAAGCCTTGCGCGCAGGATGCCCGCATGGGGGCCAAGGTCATCGGGCAGGACGCCGTATTTGCGGGCCAGGGCGCGGATCGCGAAGAGCCGCTCTTCCAGCTTTTCCAGCGCCGCATCGTCAAAGTTCAGCGCGGCAAGGCAGCTTTCCACCCCGGCCTGCGCCTCGGACAGTTCCAGCATTGCGCGTTCCAGCGCGGCCAGGGGCGCATCGAGACGGCCCTCAGCCTTGTCGGCGGTGCCGTTCAGCCAGCGCAAAGCATCCTGCATGGCAGGATCGGCGCCCTGTTCCAGCACGGTGTAAGCGCGGGAGATATCCTCGCGGATGCGGGCGGCGGCCTGCATCTGGCGGCGCGCGGTGTCCAGTGTGGCCTCTTCACCAGCCTGCGGGTCCAGCTTGTTCAACTCGGCCACGGCATGGCGCAGGAAATCTTCTTCCGAGCGGATCGCGGCCAGCCGCGCCTCCGCCTCGGCCAGAAGGCGCAGGGCATCGGCCCGGGCGCGCCAGGCGAGGCGCAGGCCCGACAGGTCAAGGCCCGCGAAACTGTCCAGCAAAAGCCGGTGGCCGCGCGGGTTCAACAGGCCGCGGTCGTCGTGCTGGCCATGCAGTTCGACCAGCGTGTCCGACAGATCGCGCAGCACCTCGCCCGAAGCGCGGCGGTCGTTGACATAGGCTGTCTTGCGGCCATCGGCGGAATTGGTGCGGCGCAGGATGAGCTCGTCGCCGACCTCTAGCCCGGCAGCCTCCAGCACGGCGCGGGCGGCATGGCCGGGGGGCAGGTCGAAGACGGCGGAGACCTCGCCCTGCGCGGCCCCGGCGCGGACCAGATCCGCCCTGCCCCGCCAGCCGAGGACAAAGCCCAGAGCGTCCAGCAGAATCGACTTGCCCGCCCCGGTCTCGCCGGTCAGCACATTGAGGCCGGGCTGAAAGTTCAGCTCCAGCCGGTCAATGATCAGCACATCCCGGATATCAAGCGAGCGTAGCATGGCCGTCCGCGGTCGGGTGCGTCACAACCACTCGCCCTTGATGGTCTGGCGGTAGATCGTCGAAAGCCAGCTGGTGCCCTTGGCCTCCGGCGCCAGACCCTGCTTTTTCAGCTGGGCAAAGGCGTCGAGGTAGAAGGGGCTCGATTCGTAGTTGTAACCCAGAATCGCCCCGGCGGTCTGCGCCTCGTCGGTCAGGCCAAGCGCCAGGTAGCATTCGACCAGACGCTCCAGTGCCTCGGCGGTCTGGCTGGTGGTCTGGTAATCCTGCACCACGGTGCGGAAGCGGTTGATCGCGGCGGAGTAATGGCGCTGCTTGAGGTAGAAGCGCCCGATCTCCATCTCCTTGGCGGCCAGATGGTCGAAGGCGAGGTCGAACTTCAGCATCGCCGATTTGGCATATTCGCTGTTGGGATATTGCTCGATCACCACGCGCAAGGCCTGCAGTGCCTGGAAGGTCAGGCCCTGATCGCGGCCCACGGCGTCGATCTGGTCATAGTAGGACAGCGCCAGCAGGTAATGCGCATAGGCGATATCCTCACCCGCCGGATAGGTGTCGATATAGCGCTGTGCCGCCACACGTGATTCTTCATAGTTGCGCGATTTGTGCAGGGTGAAGGCCTGCATGATCAGCGCGCGCTTGGCCCATTCGGTATAGGGGTAAAGCCGCTCGACATCCTGGAAATAGACCAGCGAGTCCTTCGGACCCTTGGAGACCAGAACATTCTCGCCCTTCTTGTAAAGCTGTTCTGCGGTGTAGCTCTCGATCGGGGCTTCCGGCGCCTTGCCGCTACCACAGCCCACAAGAAGGCCCATCATCAGCGCCATGCCAAGACCACGCGCCGCGCTCGCCCTTCCGACTGCCATCGTCTCGCCTATCCTCAACCCACCGCAGCCGGGCGTTACGATCGCCCGACCATCCTTGACGGCTGTCCTAGCACAGAAAAATCCGGGGCGCAAAACGGCTTTCACCGTTGTGCGGCCTGCTTATGCGCAAAGAGGCAGATCACCCCGGTGCACACCCACCCCCGGCAGCTTTCCGCCCGCCAGATCGTCGCAATCGTCGAAGGCAAAAGCCCCCGGAGTCGAGAAAAGCTTGTGCAGCAGACGGTTGGTCAGCGCATGACCGGCCCGTTTGCCGGTGTAACGCGCCAAAAGCGGCGCGCCGGCGAGGGAAAGGTCGCCCAAGGCGTCCAGCATCTTGTGGCGCACCGGCTCGTCCGCGTGGCGCAGACCGCCCGGCGTCAGCACCTGATCACCGTCAAACACCACCGCATTGTCCATCGTGCCGCCGAGGGCGAGGCCGCGGGCGCGCATCTCGTCCACATCGGACTTGCGGCAGAAGGTGCGGGAATCACTCAGCTCGCGCACGAAGGCGCCGTTGGACATGTTCAGACGGCGGGCCTGCTTGCCGATGGCGGCATCGGTGAAGTCGATGCTGAAGTCGATCTCCAGCATTTCGGCCGGCTCCAGCCGGGCCACGGCCTCGCCCTCACGGACCTCAACCGCCTTCAGCACCCGGATCGCGCGCGACGGGGCATTCTGCGCTTGCACACCCTTGGCCAGCAGCGCCGCGACGAAGGGCGCGGCCGATCCGTCAAGGATCGGCACTTCCGGCCCGTCGATGTCGATCAGCGCGTTGTTGATCGCAAGCCCGGCCAGCGCCGCCATGATATGTTCGATCGTCGAGACCGAGGCCCCGTCGTCATTGGCGACCAGCGTGCAGAGCTTGGAAGGCACCACCGTGTCCCAGCGCGCCGCGATCAGCACATCGCCGTCAACCAGATCAGTGCGGCGGAAAGAGATGCCGTGATCAACCGGGGCCGGACGCACGGTCATGCGCACGGGCTTGCCCGTGTGCAGGCCGAAGCCCTTGAAGGTCACCGCGGATTTGACGGTATTTTGCACCTTAACCTCGATCGCTCTACAGCTTGTGTCCAAGAGGGAATGCCCCTCTATTCCTTGCTGTCAAATTTAGGTTGCACACGCAGCAATCTCAACTCACTCTTTGTGACGGAGTGTAACAGCCAAAATTCCCGCATAATGCATTGAATTGAAATGGAAAAAGCCCAAGGCACGCCTTGGGCTTTAACGCTTTGTTACAGAAGAGTCCGCAACCGCTTCAGTTGGCCTGACGGCGCAGGAAGGCGGGAATCTCCATGCGGTCCTGGTCGGCCGAAGGCTCGGGCTCGTCATCATAGGCGGTGACGGGCGGCTGCGAGCGGCTCGGCTGAAGCGCCTCGGCCTGGCTGCCGGCCATCCGGTTGATCAGGCTGCCGATGCCAAAGCGCGGGCGATCGGCGGGCTTGGCCGCGGGCTTTTGCGCCGGAGCGGCGTTGCGCGCCATCTGCGGTGCGGCCGGAGCCTTGCTGACGGCGGCCTGCAGACGGGCCATGGCTTCCGGCGAGGGCGAGCCCATCGGACGCGGACGCGGGGCAATGAAGTTGGCCGCATCGGCATCGCGCGGGGCCGGAGCGGGCGCCGGGCGGTATTCCGCGGCGGGTTGCGGGCGATAGGCCGGCGCCGGCATTTCGTCCTCTTCCGCTTCATAAGCCGGTTCAGCTTCGTAGTGCTGCTGCACCGGAGCGGCCATGACCGGGGCGGGCTGTTGCGCCACCGGCTGGGTCAGCGGCATCGGCGCCTCGCGACGGATTTCGGCGCGCGGCTCGGCCCGGGGTTCGACACGCTGCTCAGGCTGCGACATCGGCTGCGGCTTCAGCGGCTCGTGCATCGGACGGCGGGTGATCGGCGTTTCGGCCTTGGCGGTCTTGATGTCGATGCCGGTGGCAACGACCGAGACGCGCAGCACGCCTTCCATCGTGGTGTCGAGAGTCGAACCCACGATGATATTGGCGTCCGGATCGACCTTTTCGCGGATGATATTGGCCGCTTCGTCCAGTTCGAACAGGGTCAGGTCATAGCCGCCGGT
Source organism: Rhodobacter sp. P2_H5 (assembly GCF_056403335.1). Taxonomy (NCBI): domain Bacteria; kingdom Pseudomonadati; phylum Pseudomonadota; class Alphaproteobacteria; order Rhodobacterales; genus Rhodobacter; species Rhodobacter sp. P2_H5. The sequence goes on from NZ_JBFUFS010000009.1 coordinate 116,725, forward strand.
GATGTTGATCAGAACACCCTTGGCGCCATTGAGGCTGATTTCGTCGAGCAGCGGATTGGCAATCGCCTTCTCCGCCGCCTGAACCGCACGATCGTCGCCCGAGGCTTCGCCGGTGCCCATCATCGCCTTGCCCATCTCGTCCATCACGGCGCGGACGTCGGCGAAGTCGAGGTTGATCAGGCCGGGGCGCACCATGAGGTCGGTCACACCCTTGACGCCCTGATACAGCACGTCATCGGCCATCGCGAAGGCTTCGGTGAAGGTGGTGCGTTCGTTGGCCAGCCGGAACAGGTTCTGGTTCGGGATCACGATCAGGGTATCGACGACCTTCTGCAGGGCCTCGATGCCATCTTCGGCCTGCTTCATCCGCTTGTTGCCCTCGAACTGGAAGGGCTTGGTGACGACGCCGACGGTCAGCACACCCAGCTCCCGCGCAGCCTGCGCGATGATCGGCGCAGCGCCCGTGCCCGTGCCGCCACCCATCCCGGCGGTGATGAAGCACATATGCGCGCCGGCCAGATGGTCGACGATCTGCTCGATCGATTCTTCTGCCGCCGAGGCCCCGACCGAGGGACGGGCGCCAGCGCCCAGACCTTCGGTCACTTTCAGACCCATCTGGATCTTGTTGCCCGCGCGGCTTTGCTGCAACGCCTGCGCATCGGTGTTGGCGACGACGAACTCGACGCCCTCGAGGTTCTTGTCGATCATGTTATTGACCGCATTGCCCCCGGCGCCACCGACGCCGAAAACCGTGATGCGCGGCTTAAGTTCTTCGCGCTCCGCATTGACTGTCAGGTTCAAAGCCATTTTACGTCCCGCCGTTTCTTGTTGTGGAGCAGCGGCCCCGCGCTGCTTTTTATCGTTAAGTATCACGCCCGGCCCCTGCATTTTGCCCCAAGCACCGAAGCAGAACCCGACTTATCCCCGATTCTACCCACAGTGCGCGTCAAGGTCACGAAAAAATATCAACTTACCCACAAAATATGGGGATTTCTGCCGGTTTGGACCCGGCATCTCGACCGAAGGGCTGGATCTTGGGGTTTACCAGTTGTCTTTGAACCATTTGAGGGCCCTTTTCAGCGACCGCGCCGGGTAGCGTTCGGCGGGAATGTCGAAATCCCACCATTCGTCCTGCGGATGCGCCGCGAAAAGGCACAGGCCCACGGTCGAGGCGAAGGTCGGCCCGGTCGCCGCCTGCGGCAGGCCCTGCACGCGCAGGGGCCGCCCCATGCGGACGCGCTGGCCGAGGATGCGGCTCGCCAGCCCGTCAAGCCCGGGGATCTGGCTTGCGCCGCCGGTCAGGACGATCTGCTGGCTGGGCAGGCTTTCAAAGCCCGCCGCGATCAGGCGTTCGGCGACCTGTTCCAGGATCTCTTCGACCCGCGGCCGGATGATGCCAATCAGTTCGGTGCGCGAAACCTGACGGCGGTCCTTGTCCCAGTCGCCCGAGTCGCCGCCGATCTCGATCATCTCGCGGTCATCCATGCCGGTAGCGTGCACGCCGCCATGCTTGGTCTTGATCCGCTCGGCCACCGCGGTCGGCACATGCAGGCACTGCGCGATATCCGAGGTGACGTGATCGCCGCCCAGACGCACCGAATCCGAAAAGATCATGTGCTTCTTCATGAAGATCGAAATGCCGGTCGACCCGCCGCCCATGTCGATGCAGGCCGCCCCCAGCTCGCGCTCGTCTTCGACCAGCGAGGCGATGCCCGAAGCATAAGAAGACGAGGCGATCCCGGCCAGGTCGAGGTCGCAGCGCTTGATGCAATAAAGCAAGTTCTGCACCACGGCGGCATCCACCGTCAAAAGGTGCATGTCGCAGGCCAGCCGGTTGCCGATCTGCTCGCGCGGGTCGCCAAGGCCGGTGCGGTGGTCGAGGGCGAAGTTGACCGGCTGGGCGTGGATCACCTCGCGCCCCTCGCCGATATCGGGCAGATCGCAAGCCGAAAGCACGCGGGCCACGTCGTTTTCCTTCACGACCGTGTCCTGCAGCTCGATCTCGCCCGCCAGCCCATAGCTGCGCGGCTCGCCGCCCGAGAAGCAGGCGATGACATGGTCAACCCGCACGTTGGCCATCTTCTGCGCTGCCTGCACGGCGGTGCGGATGGCGCGCTCGGTCTCGTTCATCGCCGAAATCTCGCCAAAGCGGACGCCGCGCGATTTGGTGGTGGCGGCGCCAATCACCCGGAAGTTCGACTGGCCCGCCATCGAGCCCACGCCATCCGGCTCCACCCCCTCTTCGAACCCGTCGAAGCGCAGGATGAGGCAGGCGATTTTCGAGGTGCCCACATCCAGAATCGCGATCACCCCCCGTTGCAGGGCGGCTTTACGCATGTTCCGCATGGCGCGCTGAGACTGGTAAAGATCGGTCATGTCTTTGACTCCGGGGGAATTTTGAGGCCTTGGGACTGACGCAGCGCCAAAAGCGCCTGCGGGGTAAGGCGAAGGACGGGGCGCAGGGGATTGCGCAAATCGACGGAAACAATGTCACGGGCCAGAATATGTTCGGCCTGATCGAGGGCGATCAGCCGCTCCACCGCGGCCACCGGGCCATCGGCCGGCAGATAGATGCGCTGGTCGCGGTCCAGAACGAGGTCCCAGCGCCGTTCCGAGACGCGGACGAGGCCGCGGATCCGGGCACCGAGCGGGCTTGCAGCTTGCAGAAGGGCGCGCGCCTCGACCACGGCGGCATCGGCGCCGTCCCCCGCCACCAGGGGAAGATCGGCCCGGTCGGCGCGGTCGGCAATGCCCGCGATCCGATGGCCATCGGCATCCAGCAGCATCAGCCCCTGCCCCGTGCGCCAGACCCAGGCCGGTTGGCGCTCGGTGATGGTGATCTGCAGGACATTGCCCGCCGCCAGCCGCACCACGGCACTCGCCACCGCATCCAGTTTTTGCGCATTGTCGCGGATCGCATCCAGATCAAGCGACAGCGAGGATTGCGGCAGGTTAAGGCCCAGCCGCGAACGGACGGCATCGGCCAGTTCCGGCGAGGCGCCGTCGATCGACAGAAGGTTGACCATGAACATCGGGCGTTCGGTCACTTCTTCCTTCACCGCCGTTGCCATATTGGCAAAGTTGTCGCGGCGGGTCGCATCCGACAGGTAAATCCCCATCGCCAGCACGACGAAGAACGCCGGCATCCCGACCCGCATCGTGACGCGGAACAAGGGCGTCAGCCACAGCCGCTGCATCCGGTAGGCCCAACGGGAGGGGGCCGGATCGCGGCGCATCGGAAGGGCGCGGCCTAACGATTGCATGAGGCATCCTCCACGATCCAGGCGCACAGTTCGGGGAAGGAGATGCCGCAGAAGGCCGCCTGTTCAGGGGCCAGCGAGGTCGGCGTCATGCCGGGCTGGGTGTTGGTCTCCAGCAGGATCAACCCGTCCAGGCCGCGCGCCTCGTCCCAGCGGAAATCGGTGCGGCTGAGGCCCCGGCAGCCGAGCGCACGGTGGGCGCGCAGGGCATAGTCGAGGCAAGCGACGGTGATGTCCTCCGGCACTTGCGCCGGTATCACATGGCGCGAGCCGCCGGTTTTGTATTTGGCATCATAGTCATACCAGCCCTCGGTGATGATATCGGTCACCGCAAGGGCCCGGTCGCCCAGGACCGCGCAGGTCAGTTCCCGCCCCGGGGCATAGGTCTCCACCATGACGACTTCGGGCATCGTCTCGGCCAGACGCGGGGCATTGGCGCCCTCGCGCACGATATAGACCCCGACGGAGGAGCCTTCGTTGTTGGGTTTGACCACATAGGGCGGCTTCAGAACGTGATCGCGGGCGACCTCGTCCCTTGAGGCCAGAACCGACTGGACCACCGGCAGACCCGCCGCCGCAAAGGCTTCCTTGGCGCGCGCCTTGTCCATCGCGATGGCCGAAGCCAGAACGCCGGAATGGGTATAGGGCACGCCCAACCATTCCAGCAGGCCCTGAACGCAGCCATCCTCGCCCCAACGGCCATGCAAGGCGTTGAAAACAACGGCAGGTTTGATCTCGGCCAGACGTGCGGCCAGGTCGTGGCCAGCGTCAAGCTCGACCACGTCATATCCCGCTACCCGCAAGGCTTTGGCACATTCATGCCCCGACGACAGCGAAACCTCCCGCTCTGCGGAAAGTCCACCCATCAGTACCGCCACGCGGGAGCCTGCGCCTGCAAGCTTGCCCACCATCACTGCCTCACCCGGACTTAAAGCCGGTTTTCTTGTTATTTTGCCGCCGGTTCGCCGACGCGCATGATTTCCCACTCTAGCGTGATCCCGCTGTTTGTGAAAACCCTTTTTCGCACTTCCTCGCCGAGATTTTCCAGATCGGCGGCGGTGGCACCCCCGGCGTTGATCAGAAAGTTGGAATGCATCGGCGACATCTGCGCCCCGCCGAGTTTTGCACCCCGCATCCCGGCGTCGTCGATGACCTTCCAGGCCTTGAGCTCATGGCTGTCATCGGCGCGGCCCGTCGAGGAATGGCCCACCGGGTTGCGGAAGGTGGAGCCGGCCGAGCGGTCCTTGGTCGGCTGCGAAGCGTCGCGCTTGGCAATCTGCTCCAACATCTTGGCCTCCAGCGCTGCCGGATCGCCAGATGTTGCGCGAAACACCGCCTGAACGATCACGGCCCCCTCAGGCAAGACCGACTGGCGATAGGCCAGATGCAGCGCCTCGGCCGGGAGAGTGACGACCTCTCCCGCCCTTGTGACGGCGCGGATTTCGACCAGATGGTCCTTCACATAGGAGCCATAACAGCCCGCATTCATCCGCACCGCCCCGCCGATCGAGCCGGGAATGGTGCGCAGGAAGGTCAGGTCCAACCCACCCTCCGCCGCGCGCCTTGCGACATGGGCATCAAGGGCAGCGGCGCCGGCCACCACCCTATCCCCTTGAATTTCAATGCTATTGAACCCACGCCCAAGCCGGATCACCACCGCCCTTATCCCGGCATCCCGCACGATCAGGTTCGACCCCACGCCCATCGGAAAAACCGCGATGGCGGGGTCGAGCGCGCCCAGAAAAGCGGCAAGATCCTGCTCATCGGCCGGCTGGAACAGATGGTCCGCCGGCCCGCCGACGCGAAGCCAGGTCAGATCGGCCAGGGAACGGTTCGGCGTGATCGCGCCGCGGGGGATGGGAAGAGTGCTCATGCCCGTTAGCTACAAGCCGCCGGGACACCGCGCAAGAGTCCGCGGGCCGGTGACGGGATCGGTCGGCGGAAGGCGGTTTTGGCGGTCTTGCCAGCGTCTTCCTTCTGTCTTCCTTTGGTCTCTACGCTTGGAAGATTGCGGGCCGGGTTACCGTGTCAAACCGCCGCTGACCCACTTCCACAGATAATAGAGCGGCCAGCGCAGGATGCTGCAGCCGGCGGCGAGGAAGGCGAGCGACCAGAACGCGCCCTGGGTCGCGGCGATCCAGATCAGGAGCGGCAGGCCGAGCGCCATCAGGGCATAGGCCGCGCGCCAGTGGTGGTCGCGGGTGGGCAGCATGGCTGTCAGGTTGGCGGCAATCAGCCACAGGAAGCCGAAGGTGAGGGGGAGCATGGCTCAGGCTTTACGGTGCAGTTCGGGGCGGTGCAGTTCGGGCGGGAGGGGCGGCAGCGGCAGGCGGAGGGCTTTGCGGGCGAAGTAGTTGAGCGGGCGGCGGAACATCGAGAGGAGCGCGAAAAGGCCGAGGGCGACCCATCCGAAGCCCTGGGTGAAGCCGATCCAGAACAGAAGCAGCGGGGCGGCGGCCAGCAGGGCCAGGCCGGGGATCATCTGGGCCCGCATGGGCAAGAGGGCGGTGATCGCGGCGGCGATGACCCAGAGGGCACCGAGAACAAGGGGGGTCATGGGGCCTCTTGGCGTTTGGGATGGTCCCCGCGGGACATTGGCCTGTTGATCGCCGGGGAAAGCGGCGCGCTTGGGGAAAGGCTGGGGTTTTTTGGCGGCAGCGCCGGAGAGGGGTGGGAATGCGCCCGTGGAAGGCGAGGGGATTGCACGCGTGCAAGGATGGGCAAATTGTTGTCAAATAAAGGAAAAGTGTTTCCTGTTAATCTTTCGTCAGGATTTTCCACGCCGGTGGGGCACGATTTTTCTGCGAAAAATCGAGTCTGGTGGTGTGGTCTTGCGCATGGGGCAGCCACGAATTTTCGTCGAAAATTCGGGAGCGAAATCTTCGCAGAAGATTTGTGGCTCAGGCCAGTTTCGCCGGCAGGGCATTGGCCCAGGCGGAAATCGAACCGGCGCCGAGGCAGACCACCAGATCGCCGGGCCTTGCCTGCTCCTTGACGAGGCGGGTCAGGTCGGCCTCGTCCAGCAAAGCCCGTGCATGGCGGTGGCCATGGGCGATCAGCCCTGCCACCAGATCATCGCGTGACGCACCCGGGATCGGGTCTTCACCCGCGGCGTAGACATCGGCGATGGCCACGACATCGGCCTCGTTGAAGCAGGTGCAGAACTCTTCGAACAGGTTGTGCAGGCGCGTGTAGCGGTGCGGCTGGTGGATCGCGATCACCCGCCCCTTTGTCGCCTGACGCGCGGCCTTCAGGACGGCGGCAATCTCGACCGGGTGATGGCCGTAATCGTCGATGATCGTGACGCCATTCACCTCGGCCACCTTGGTGAAGCGGCGGTTGACGCCTTCGAAGCTTGCCAGCGCCTCGCGGATCTCTTCGCGCTTCATGCCGAGGTGACGCGCCACCGCGATGGCCGACAGGGCGTTCGACACGTTGTGATCGCCGGGCATCGGCAGGGTGCAATTCTCGATCAGCGGCTTGCCCTCTTCGTTCTGCAACAGCACGTCGAAGGTGGTCTTGCCGGCCTCGTGCCGCAGGTTGATCGCCCGCACGTCGGCTTGCGCGTTGAAGCCGAAGGTCACGATGCGGCGGTCGGTGACGCGGCCGACAAGGGCCTGCACTTCCGGGTGGTCGGTGCAGCAGACCGCGAGCCCATAGAAGGGCACGTTGGAGACGAAATCGAAGAAACCCTTCCTGAGCGCATCGAAGGTGCCCCAATGCTCCATATGCTCGGGGTCGATGTTGGTCACGATGGCGATGGTGGCGGGCAGGCGGTTGAAGGAGCCGTCGCTCTCGTCGGCTTCGACCACCATCCATTCCCCTGCCCCGGCGCGGGCGTTGGAACCATAGGCGTGGATCACCCCGCCGTTGATCACGGTCGGATCAAACCCGCCCTTGTCCAGAAGCGTCGCCACCATGGTGGTCGTCGTGGTCTTGCCATGGGTGCCGGCAATCGCGACGTTGGATTTGAGCCGCATCAGTTCGGCCAGCATCTCGGCCCGGCGGACCACCGGCAGCTGGCGGCGGCGGGCTTCTTCCAGTTCCGGGTTGCCCTTCTTGATGGCGGAGGAGATCACCACGACGGCGGCCTCGCCGATATTCTCGGCCTTCTGGCCCTCGAAGAAGGTGGCGCCCAGCGTCACCAGACGGTCGGTGATCTTGGAGGCGCGGGCGTCGGAGCCTTGCACGGTATAGCCCAAGGTGATCAGCACTTCGGCGATGCCGGACATGCCGATGCCGCCCATGCCGACGAAGTGGATCGGCCCGAGTTCCATCGGCAGTTTGGTGGCGGCGTTCATGTTGCAGCTCCGGCTAGGGCTTCGACCAGAGAGGCGAGGCGGATTGTGGCGTCGGGACGGCCTTGCGCCAAAGCAGCGGCGGCCATCTGCTCGGCCTTTTCGGGCGCGGTCAGGATGGCCGCGATTTCGGCGCTCAGGCGGGCGGCGTCAAGGGTGTTTTCGGCGAGGGTGACGGCGGCATGGGCTTCGGTCAAGCCCTTGGCATTGGCGGATTGGTGGTCGCCAGTGGCGGCCGCATAGGGGATCAGGATCGACGGCCGCCCGATCACCGAAATATCGGCGATCGAGGAGGCGCCGGAGCGCGAGATCACGAGCTGCGCCTCGGACAGGCGGCGCGGGATGTCGGTGAAGAAGGGCGCGACCTCGGCGTCGATCTTGCCTTCGGCATAGGTGGCGACGACGCGGGCGTGGTCTTCGGCGCGGGCCTGGTGGGCGATGCGAAGGAGGGGTTTGAGCGTGTCGGGCAAGGCGGCGAGGGCCGCGGGCACGACATCGGAGAGAACGCGGGCGCCTTGGCTGCCGCCGATGACGACCAGGCTCATCGGGTAGTCGCCGGGCGGGATATAGGGGGCGCCGGCGCGGTCGAGCACCGATTGGCGGACCGGGTTGCCGACCGGCTCGCCCGCCACACCTTCGGGCAGGCGGGTCGGCCAGGTGCCGCAGGCGACCTTGTCGACGCGGGCGGCGAAGATCTGGTTGACCCGGCCGAGGACGCCGTTCTGTTCGTGGATCATCCGGGGCAATTTCAGGATCCAGGCGGCGGTCAGGGCGGGGATGGTCGGATAGCCGCCAAAGCCCACCACGACGGCGGGCCTTTCCCGGCTGAACTGCCAGAGGGCGGAAAGGACGCCGCCCGCGATCCGCAAGGGCACCAGCGCGCGCGACAGGATGCCGCCGCGCGCGAAGGTGGCGGAGGAGAGGACGACGCGCTGCACCGCCTCGGGGAAGCCTGACGCATAGCGCGCGCCGCGGGTGTCGGTCGAGAGGCGGACGCGCCAGCCCTTGGCGACCATCGCCTCGGCCAGGGCCTGGGCGGGGAACATATGCCCGCCGGTGCCGCCGGCTGCGATCAGCAGAAGCGGCGCCTTGGAGGACGAGGCGGCCACCTCAGCGGCCCCGCTTGAAGAGGTCGCTGATTTCCCCCTGCGGGCGGGTGCGGGTCAGGGCGAGAAGCATGCCGACGGTGATGCCGGCGGCGATGACGGAGGAGCCGCCGTAGGACACGAAGGGCAGCGTCATGCCCTTGGCGGGCAGCAGACGCACCGCCACGCCGACGTTGATCATGGCTTGCACGCCGAAGATGCAGGCGAGGCCCGTGCCGGCCAATCGGACGAAGGGGTCACGTTCGCGCGTCAGGCGGATCAGGCTGCGCATCACGATGGTGCAGTAAAGCCCGATGATGACGAGGACGAGGATCAACCCGTATTCCTCGGCTGCGACCGCGATGATGAAGTCGGTATGGGCGTCGGGCAGGGTCCATTTGACCTGGCCATTGCCGACACCGACGCCGAAGAAGCCGCCCTCCTGGATGGCGTTGGTGGCATAGCCGATCTGGCTGCGCGGGTCGACATCGGCGTTGAGATAGCCGTCGATCCGGCGAGCGAAGTGCTGCGAATGGTGGTAGGCGAAGTTGCCGGCGAAGATGATCAGGCCAAGGACGACCGCGATCAGGCTCATGCGGGCGCCGGCGACGAAATAGATCACGCCCCAGCCGAAGATGCAGAGCATGGTCTGGCCGAAGTCGGGCTGGGTGGCGAGAAAACCCACAATGACGACCAGAAGCCCGAAGGAGAACAGCTTGCCGGGCGGGCCGTTCAGCTCCATCGACGCCGCCATCAGCCAGGCTGAGACGATCATGAAGCCGGGTTTGAGGAACTCGGACGGCTGGAAGGAGACAAAGCCGAGGGAATACCAGCGGACGGCGCCCTTGCCGAAATCGGTGCCAAGGAAGGGCAGCGCCACCAGCGCGAGGAAGGCCACGGCAAAGCCCATCACCCCGGCGCGGCGGATCGCGTGGGGGGAGAGCATCGAGAAGCCCAGCATGGTGATCAGCGCCACCGCGCCGAAGGCGGCCTCGCGCTGGACATAGTAGAAGGGCGGCAGACCGTTGCGCGAGGCGAGCGGCACCGAGGCTGCAAGCCCCAGAAGCATGCCGATCCCGAAGAGGGCCAGGATGGCCGTCAGGGTCCATTTGTCGATGGTGGCCCACCAACGCGGAAGAACCGGCTCCCGCGCCCGTGAGGGCATCGAGCCGTAAACCATTTCTGTCATGGAGCGCCTGCTATGCCTGACTGCCGATATGTCCGGGTTGGCCCCGGATCAAGGGCAAGACTATCGCAAGACAGCCGGGCTGGCTAGCGGATTTCGGGGTTTCTCGCGGCCAAGATGGGCAGATTGCCCATCCTACGGGCGATTGACGCCGAAGCGGGGCGCCGGGGGCGGGCCTGCGCCTCCGGCGGGAGTATTTGGGCAAAGCGCAAATCGGGGGGATGTGGCGGGCGGGCCGGCGCGGCGCTGCGGCCTTGGGGCTGGCCGTGCGGGGGGATCAGGAGGATGGGCAGATTGCCCATCCTGCGGGCGACTGACGCCGAAGCGGGACGCCGGGGCGGGCCTGCGCCTCCGGCGGGAATATTGGGGCAAAGCGCAAAGGGATTACGGCGCGGCCTTGGCCAGGAGGGCGGCGCGGCGGGCGAGGCTGGTTGCGGGCCAGTATTGCTTGCGGTCGTAATATTCGGGCAGGACCGGGGTCGGCCCCGCCAGGTTCAGCCAGGCCTGCTTGGTCGTGGTGAAGATATGGATGTCGGGCGGGCAGGCGTCGGGATCGCTGAGGGTGCCGACGCGGACGAAGGCCATCAGGCGCCCGGCCCCGGCGTAATGGCTGAAAAGTGCCACTTTGCAGGTCGGGCAGCGCGCGATGATCTGGCCCTTGCCGGAGGCGGAGGGGGTGACGATCTCTTCCACCGTGCCGTCGATCTCGAGGTTCTCGGTCTCGATCATCGCGTTCAGGGCGAAGGCGGCTCCGGTCTCGCGCTGGCACCAGGTGCAATGGCAGCAATGGGTGAAGAGGGGGGCGGCGGTCAGGCGGTAGGTGACGGCGTTGCAGGTGCAGTGGCCTTGCATGGGCGATCTCCTTTCGGGAACGGGGGGTTACGGGTCTCGGCGGGCCAGCCAGACGCTATGGCCGGTTGTGTTGGGGTCTTCGGGGCGAAAGGCCTGGACGGTCAGGCCGCTGGTCGAAAGGAGCGCCCGGTAGTCGGCGGGGTCGAGGCTCGCGTGCCAGACCGGCTCGCCCGCGACGGCGCCCCAGCTTTCGCCCGCCCCGGGGCCGGTGGTGAAGAGGAGCCAGCCGCCCTGCCCCACCCTTGCGGCGATCTGCGGCAAGGCGCGGCGCTGGTCCGGGGCGGAGAGGTGGAAGAAGGAATCCCAGGCGATGACGGCATCAAAGCACGCGTCGGGCGGCAGGACGGCGGAAAGGGCGCGCATGTCGCCGTGCCGCCAGTTCCCCTCTGGCAGGTTCTGGCGGGCAAGGTTCAGCATTCGCGGCGACAGATCGACCCCGGTGACCTGATGGCCCTGGGCGAGGAAGGTGGCCGCGATCGGCCGCCCGGCGCCGCAGCCCAGATCGAGCACGGCGGCGCGGGCCGGCAGGGCGGCCATTATGCCGGTAATCCATGGCTTTTCGGCAAACTGCGGCGCACGCGCCGCGTCCCAGGCGGCTGCGGCGCGGTCATAGGCGGCTTGGGCGTCCCACGCAGCCACAGCCCCGCCCCGTCAGGCGAGGAGGGCTGCGACGCGGGCGGTGAAATCCTCGCCGCGTTTTTCGAAGTTCGGGTATTGGTCGAAGCTCGCCGCCGCCGGGGCCAGCAGCACCACCTCGCCCGGCTGGGCCTCGGCGGCGGCGGCGGCGAGGGCGCGCTCCATCGTTTCGGAGATTTCATGCGGCAGATCGCCGAGTTCCAGCGCGAAGTCGCGGGCGGAGTGGCCGATCAGATAGGCCTTCTGCACCGAACCGATGAAGGGCAGAAGGCCCTTGATGCCGCCCTCCTTGCCGAGGCCCCCGGCGATCCAGCGGATCTTCGGGAAGGCTTGCAGGGCCTTGGCCGCGCTGTCGACGTTGGTGGCCTTGCTGTCGTTGATGAAGCGGACGCCCGCGCGCTCGCCCACCAGCTGGCTGCGGTGCGGCAGGCCGGCGAAGGAATGCAGCGCCGCCTCGATCAGTTTCGGCGCAAGGCCGAGCGTGCGGCAGACCGCATAGGCGCAGCAGGCGTTCTGGTGGTTGTGGGCACCGGGCAGGCCCGCAACCTCGCGCAGGTCGATCGAGGCCGCCTGTTTGCCGCGCCGCCATTCGGAGAGGAAGCCTTTGCGGGCAAAGACCGTCCAGCCGAAACCGTCCAGCTTCTGGCCGGAGGAGATGCGGATCACCCGGTCGTCGCCGGGGCCTTCGGCCATCTGGTTGGCAAGGTAGCGGCCCTCGGTCTCGTCCACGCCGATCACGCAGCGGTCAGGGCCGCCCTCGGCAAAGAGCCGGCGTTTGGCGGCGAAATAGCCGCCGGGACCGCCGTGCCGGTCCAGATGGTCGGGCGAGAGGTTGGTGAAGACGGCGATATCGGGCGTCAGGCTGCGGGCGAGGTCGGTCTGGTAGGAGGACAGTTCCAGCACGACAACCTCGCCATCGCGGGCAGGGTCGAGCGAGAGGACGCCGCGCCCGATGTTGCCGCCCATCTGGGTCGGGCGGCCGGCCTCCTCCAGGATGTGGTGGATCAGGGCGGTGGTGGTGGATTTGCCGTTCGATCCGGTGACGCAGACCACGCGGGGGGCAGTCTCGAAATTGTCCCAGTCCTGCGTCGCATAGGAGCGGAAGAACAGGCCGATGTCATTGTCGACCGGAATCCCCAGCTCCATGGCGCGGGCGATGATCTTGTTGGGCGCCGGGTAGAGATGCGGGATGCCGGGCGAGGTGATCAGGGCGGCCACCCCCTCCAGCGCGGAAGCGCGGTTCAGGTCGGTGCAGGTGAAGCCCTGTGCCTCGGCCTTGGCACGGGCCTCGGGGGCGTCGTCCCAGAGAAGCGGTTCGGCGCCGCCTGCGGTCAGGGCCGCAGCCGTGGCCAGACCCGAGCGGCCAAGCCCCAATACCGCAACCCTGTGCCCTGTGTAGCCAATGACCGGAATCATGCCGCCCCCCTGTAACGTCCCGATACCGGGCCTTCTCTCGCGCCATCGTGCCGCGCCCGCCACCATGCAACAAAGCGGGTCCCGGCTGCAAGCGCAGCCCTTGACGGCCCGCAGCCCAGCCGCTTTTGTCGCGCACAAAGGGAGAGAGCCTATGGACAAGTCCAAAGACGTCACGATCCGCCCCCTCGCCCCCGGGGACCGCGCCGTTTGGGAGGCGCTGATGGAAGCCTATGCCAGCTTCTACAAGACCTCGGTGACCGAGACGGGCAAGCAGGCGGTCTGGGAGTGGATCTTCGGGGAGGAGGATTTCTGGTCCGATGTCGCGGTGCGCGACGGGCAGATCATCGGGTTCTGCCAGTACCAGCTGATGCACCGCTCGCTCTCGGGGGCCAAGGTGGTCTACCTCTCCGACCTCTATGTCCGCCCCGAGGTGCGCGGCGCCGGCGCCGGCCGGGCGCTGATCGACCATGTGATCGGCTTTGCCAAGGCGAAGGGCTTCAGCAATGTCCGCTGGCTGACGCAGGAGTTCAACTACGCCGGCCGCAAGCTTTACGACAGCTACCGCCCGAAATCCGACTTCATCCTCTACTCGGTTCCCGTCGAAAACTGACGCGAAGCCCCCCCGCACCCCCCATTTGCCCTCTGTGCAAATACTCTCGGGAGGTGAGCGCGCCAGCGCGAGGGGGGCAGACAGCCCCCCTGCCCGGCCTCAGCCCGCTACCACTCCGCCGGCTGGCGCTGGCGGAAGAAGCCGCCGGTCGGGCCGTCCTCGGGCAGCAGCGCCAGCCAGATCGGGGTATCGGCGCCCTCCTCTGGGCTGAAGGGCGCGCCGGCTCCGCCCATGCGGGTGGCGACCCAGCCCGGATCGCAGGCATTGACCTTCACCCCCGGCGGCAGGTCGCGCGGCAGGACGCGGGTCAGGGCGTTTAGCGAAGCCTTGGCCACCGAATAGGCCCCGCGCCCCTTCAGCCCCGCCGCATGCGAGCCAAGGCTCGAGGACATGTTGACGATGCGGCCCCAGCCCGCGGCCTTCCAATGCGGCGTGTTGAGGCGGATCAGGTCGAGGGGTGCTGCCACCATCACCTCCATCGCCGCGGCGAAATCCGAACCTTTGTCGAGCAGCGAGACATCCGACAGGATGCCCGCGTTGTTGACCAGGATGTCCCAGCCGCCGGAGCGGGTGAAAGCCTCGAAATAGCTGTCGGGGTCGAGGAGGTCGATGCGGGTGAAGCGGCAGTTCAGCACCTCGGCGGCGGTGCGGCCCTCGGTCTCGGAGCGGGCGGAGATGGTGACGCTCACCCCTTGGGCGATCAGCCCGCGGGCGATGGCGAGGCCGATGCCGCGGTTGCCGCCGGTCACGAGGGCGGTGGGATGGGCGGGGCGCGTCATGCGGTTTCTTCCAGATGGGCGGCGATGATCTGGTCAAAGCTGGTTTCGGCCACGAAGCCCAGGGCATTGGCGCGGGTCGTCTCGAAATCCATCGGCCAGGTCAGCACGATTTTTGCAATGGTTTCATCGGGTTGCCGGGTGATCAGGTCGACCGCCTTCTGGCCTGCCACGCGGCGCAGGGCCTCGATCTCGTCAGCGACGGTGGCCGAGAGGCCGGGCATGTTGAGCGCGCGGCGGTCGCCGAGAAGGCTGAGGTCCAGGTCCAGCGCGTGGCGGAAGAAGCCCACCGCCGAACGGGGGCTCGCGAACCAGTGGCGCAGGGTATCGGCGACCGGCAGGATGGCGGGTTTGCCCACCAGAGGCTCGCGGATGATGTTGGAGAAGAAGCCCGAGGCGGCCTTGTTGGGCGCGCCGGGACGCACGCAGATCGTGGGCAGGCGGATCGAGATGCCGTCGATGAAGCCGCGCCGCGAATAGTCCGAGATCAGAAGCTCGGTCATCGCCTTTTGCGTGCCATAGGAGGAGCGCGGGGTCAGGCAGAAATCATCCGGGATCCTGGCCGGAAACGGCGCGCCGAAAACCGCGCTGGAGGAGGCGAAGATCAGCTTCGGGCGGTAGCCCGGCGTGGCGCGGATCGCCTCCAGCAGGGCGCGGGTTGCGTCGAAATTGGTGGCATAGCCCTTTTCGAAATCGGCCTCCGCCTCGCCCGAGACGACGGCGGCGAGGTGGAAGATCGCATCGGGCCGTGTGGCGATGAGCCCGGGGGCCGCGGCGGCGGTCAGGTCGAGGGTGAGGCCGGTGCTGCCCGGCAACGCGGGCGGGGCCACGACATCGGCGAGGGTCAGGCGGTGGCCGTCCTCTGCAAGAGATGCGGCCAGTTTGCGCCCGATCATGCCGGCCGCGCCGAGGATGAGAATATGCATTGGAGCCCCCCTGTTCGGGCCAAGATGGCGCAAGGGGGCGCTGGCGGCAAGGGGCGGCAAAGGCAAGGCGGAGGGCTGCGCGCCCTCCGCACCTCCGCGGGATATTTGGGCCAGAATGAAAGGGGAAAGGTTCGAAAAGTGGAAGAGTCTGGGGGTTTTCGTGGGGCCGCGGGGTCGGAATGTTTGGAAATGCCTAGCGGCGCTGCCAGGTGGTTTCGACATCCGGGCCGAGGGCGCGGCTGGAAAGGCGCTGCCAGCGCGGGGCATCGGCGAGGCGGGCGAGGTTGAGGGCGCCGAAAGCGGGAATGCCCTCGGCCCCGATCAGGGCGCCGGCGGTGTGGAGGACGAGGCGGTCGATCAGGTCATCGGCGACGAGATGGGCCGCGAGCGTGGCGCCGCCTTCGCAGAAGATCCGGGTCAGGCCCTGGGCGGCGAGAGCCTGGAGGGCGGCGCGCGGGGCGATATGGGGGGTGGCGGGAAGCTCGATCAGGCGGGCGCCGGTGGCCTGCCAGGCCGCGCGCGCCTCGGGCGGCGCGGCGGGGCCGTGGAGGAGCCAGACCGGGTGCTGGCGCGCGGTCTGGCCGAGGCGGCTGGCGGGGTCATGTGACAGGCGGCTGTCGATCACAATGCGCAGCGGCTGGTGCGGCGCGCCAAGGTCACGCACCGTCAGGTCCGGGTCATCGGCGCGGGCGGTGCCGGAGCCCACCAGCACGGCATCATGCGCCATGCGCAGGGCATGGACGGCGCGGCGCGCCTCGGGCCCGGTGATCCAGCGGCTTTCGCCGGAGGCGGTGGCGCTGCGGCCATCGAGCGTGGCGGCCATTTTCAGGGTGACGAGGGGCAGGCCTTGCGTCACGCGTTTCAGAAAGCCCGCATTGGCGGCGCGGGCCTCGGGCTCCATGACATTTTCAGTCACGGCGATGCCGGCGGCGCGCAGCATCGCATGGCCGCGCCCGGCGACGCGGGGGTCGGGGTCGGTCAGGGCGGTGACGACGCGGGCGACGCCGGCGGCGATCAGCGCCTCGGCGCAGGGCGGGGTGTGGCCGTGGTGGGCGCAGGGTTCGAGCGTGACATAGGCGGTGGCACCCTGTGCGAGGTCGCCGGCCTGGGCGAGCGCCCGCACCTCGGCATGGGGGCGGCCGCCGGGTTGGGTCCAGCCGCGGCCAACAATGGTGCCATCCTTGACGATGACGCAGCCGACGGCGGGGTTGGGCCAGGTCCGGCCCAGCCCGCGCGCGCCGAGGCGCAGGGCGTGGGCCATATGGACCACATCCTGCATGCCCGTCTCACTCATCCGGGCTCATGCCGGGCCGCAGTTCGGACACGAAGCGGTCGAAGTCGTCTGCCGCCTGGAAGTTCTTGTAAACGCTGGCAAAACGGACGTAAGCCACCGTGTCGATCCGCGCCAGGCTTTCCATCACAATCTCACCGATCGTCTTGGAGGGGATATCGGTATCGCCCAGGCTCTCCAGCCGCCGCACGATGCCCGAGATCATCTGGTCGATCCGCTCCGGATCGATCGGGCGTTTCTGCATCGCGATCCGGATCGAGCGTTCCAGCTTGCTCCGGTCGAAATCCTCGCGCTTGCCGGAGGATTTGATCACCACCAGATCGCGCAGCTGCACGCGCTCATAGGTGGTGAAGCGTCCGCCACAAGCCTGACAGAACCGGCGCCTGCGGATCGAGACGTGATCCTCGGCCGGACGGGAGTCTTTCACTTGCGTGTCGATATTGCCGCAAAATGGGCAGCGCATTGGGTTGCACCTTTGTTGTTGGGTCCTGCCTCGGGTCGTATGGGGGTTATCCCCCTTATTGCGGCTAATCATAGGGGGGTAAAGCAGCGCTCGACTAGGGGCTAAGATGATGACGCTAGATATAGAGGCAAGGGTGTGGCGGCAGAGACTCAGGCCGCTTCACGCAAGCGTGACTGGCCCTGAGGGGCGGACGGCCTACCCTTCCCCATGTGCCAGCCCTCTGGCCGCGCCCCGGACATGATCCGGCCCCCAACAGGAGAGCAAGATGACACGGATGACCGCCAAGGACTTCGCGCCAGAGCTTCTGGAACTTTATGATTTCTACGCGCATGGCATGATCTCGAAGCGCGAGTTTCTCGACCGCGCCGGGAAATTTGCGGTGGGCGGGATGACGGCCATGGCGCTGTTGTCGATGATGAGCCCGAATTATGCCCTGGCCGAGCAGGTGTCTTTCACCGATCCGGATATTTTCGCGGAATATGTCCATTACAGCTCGCCCCTCGGCAATGGCGAGGTGCGGGGATATCTGGTGCGGCCAGCGGGCGATCCGGCGAAATATCCCGCCGTGGTGGTGGTGCACGAGAACCGCGGGCTGAACCCCTATATCGAGGATGTCGCCCGCCGGCTGGCGAAGGCGGGGTTTGTGGCGCTGGCGCCGGATGGGCTGACCAGCCTGGGCGGCTATCCCGGCAATGACACCGAGGGCAAGGATCTGCAGGCCAAGGTCGACCCGACCAAGCTGATGAACGATTTCTTTGCCGCGGTGGAATGGATGATGGCGCATCCCCTCTCGACCGGGAAGGTCGGGATCGTCGGCTTCTGCTATGGCGGCGGGGTCAGCAATGCCGCCGCCGTGGCCTATCCCGAACTCGGCGCCGCGGTGCCCTTCTATGGCATGCAGCCCAAGGCCGAGGATGTGGCGAAGATCAAGGCGCCCTTGCTGATCCATTATGCCGAACTCGACAAACGGGTGAACGAGGGCTGGCCGGCCTATGAGGCGGCGCTGAAGGCCAATGGCAAGGTTTACGAGGCCTTCATCTACCCCGGCGTCAACCACGGGTTCCACAACGATTCAACGCCGCGCTATGACAAGGCGGCGGCGGAACTGGCCTGGACCCGGACCATCGCGCATTTCAAGGCGCATCTGGCCTGATCCGGGCGGGGCTGGCCCTGTCGCGGTCAGCCCCGCGTCAGGTCGGGGATCGACGCCCAGTCAAAGCCGCGCACCCTGGCCTGTTCGGCCGGCACATCGGCGCGGTCGAGACCGGTCTTGGCGTAGAAGATGTCCGAGAGCGAGCCCTCGGCGGGCATCGGCGCCCCGGCCTGCAGGCTTTCCTGGCTGACGACGAAAGTGCCCACATTGGGCAGCCCCTGTTCGGCACAGATCGCCGCGGCCTCGATCAGATAGCTGTTCAGCCCCTGCCCGTTCACCTTGGCCATACCCAGACGGCGGGCGAGGTCGGAATAGGTGATGGCAGGCTCGCCCGCCAGCACCGCCTTGGCGATGATCTTGATCGCGGCGCGGGCGCGTTCGGCGGTCAGGGGAGTGACGTCACGGGGTTCGGGGGTCGTCTCTGGGGTGGCTTCGGTCATGATGGCTCCGGGAGGGCCCTGCAGCTTCGGGCTTTGAGGGCGGGCTTTGCATGGGCCTTAGGCCAAGCGGCCCGCCGCGTCCATCCTTATGCCGGGGCGGCCCTTGCCTCAGCGAAAGATCGTGTCGCCGAGCTGGTCGATGGCGAGCTTGGCCTTGTCGACACTGGCGGTGACCGCCTCGTCCCGCGAGGTGCGGGTATCGGCGCGGATCAGCTGGTGGGTCTTGGTCTCGCCGTCAAAATCCTTCTCGATCCGGGCCGCGATGCGGAAGGTGCTGCCTTCGGCCATGGGATCGGCATAGATCCGGCAGTCCTTGTAAAGCACCGGTTCTGGCGCGTTGGCGGCGGGGGCGGTCTTGCCGAAGAGGCGGGAGAGGAAGTTCATGGGGGGGCTCAACCTTGGTAGTGGTAACGACACTGGGCGATTTCGAGCGTATTGCCCGCCACACGGTAGACCAAGCGATGTTCGCGGTCTATCCGACGGGACCACCAGCCGGAATAATCCCCGCGCAGGGGTTCAGGCTTGCCGGTCCCCTCAAACGGGTGGCGCTGACATTCGGCAATCAAACGGTTGATCTTGCTCAAGACTGTGCGATCAAGCCGCTGCCATTCGGCGTATTGGTCAAAAGCACGGGCCTGAAAGACGACATTCAATCGCGCGCCATGGCTTCAAGCTCTTCCATCGTCTTGACGATACCCGGCTCCCCGGCGTTCAGGCTGCGGATCGCCTCATCCAGCGCCGCCTTGTTGGCGGGTGAGGAGGTCAGATAGGTCGTCTCATCCATGCTGGCCCAGTCTTCAAGGCTGACCATGACCACCGGCTTGCCCTTGGCGCGGTGGATGATGACCGGTTCATGGTCGTCATTCACCCGGTCCATGACCGAGGAGAGATTGGCGCGCAGTTCGGTGGAGGAGAGGGTTTTCATGGGGAGGAATGTACGCGATTGCGTACAGGGAGTCAACGTTTGGGGAAGCGCGCTCACAGCCATGCGTCACAAGCGTTGACACTGGCCGGTCATCTGCGAAGCAACAATTCTTCCGTCCGAGAACATGGAATGACGACTATGCCATGCGACACCATCCGGCAATATCGTCGTCAGCGTTGATGGAATTCTGCCATGATCAATGAATTCAACAATCACCCAAGCTTTTGTTAACGCATCGAAATAAGCTTTGGACTTATCGCCGGCATCGACGCCAGCGCCGACCGTCGCTTCGCCGCCATCCTTGATTGTTATAATGAAATTGAAATTTTCGGGAAATGAACATTCAAAGACAGTTACGCCCGCGCGAGCGGGCGTAACTGTACCAATAC
Source organism: Rhodobacter sp. P2_H5 (assembly GCF_056403335.1). Classification (NCBI taxonomy): domain Bacteria; kingdom Pseudomonadati; phylum Pseudomonadota; class Alphaproteobacteria; order Rhodobacterales; genus Rhodobacter; species Rhodobacter sp. P2_H5. The sequence continues at coordinate 136,431 of NZ_JBFUFS010000009.1, forward strand.
CGAAAAGGCCGAGAGAAACCACAAACCAACAAACGAGCTTGAGGCTTCTCACCCGGCCCTATCTCCTCACTGATCCAGGAAACTCCGCAGCTTGCGGCTCCGGCTCGGATGCTTCAGCTTCCGGAGCGCCTTCGCCTCAATTTGGCGGATGCGTTCGCGGGTGACGCTGAACTGTTGGCCGACCTCTTCCAGCGTGTGGTCGGTGTTCATGCCGATGCCGAAGCGCATGCGCAGGACGCGTTCTTCGCGGGGGGTCAGGGAGGCGAGGACGCGGGTCGTGGTTTCCTTCAGGTTTTCCTGAATGGCGGAATCCAGCGGCAGGATCGCGTTCTTGTCCTCGATGAAATCGCCGAGCTGGCTGTCTTCCTCGTCCCCGATCGGGGTTTCCAAGGAAATCGGCTCCTTGGCGATCTTCATCACCTTGCGGACCTTTTCCAAGGGCATCTGCAGCTTTTCGGCCAGTTCCTCGGGCGTCGGTTCGCGGCCGATTTCGTGCAGCATCTGGCGGCCGGTGCGGACCAGCTTGTTGATCGTCTCGATCATGTGGACCGGGATGCGGATGGTGCGGGCCTGGTCGGCGATGCTGCGCGTGATGGCCTGACGGATCCACCAGGTGGCATAGGTCGAGAATTTATAGCCGCGGCGGTATTCGAATTTGTCGACGGCCTTCATCAGGCCGATGTTGCCTTCCTGAATGAGATCAAGGAATTGCAAGCCGCGGTTGGTGTATTTCTTGGCGATGGAGATCACGAGGCGCAGGTTGGCCTCGACCATTTCCTTCTTGGCCTGACGCGCCTCTTTCTCGCCCTTCTGCACCTGGTTCACGATGCGGCGGAATTCCGAGATGTCGACGCCGACGTATTTGCCGACCTCGGCCATGTCGTTGCGCAGATCGTCGATGGCGGCGCGGCTCTTCTCGATCAGCACCTGCCAGCCGCGACCGGCCTTGGCGGCCATGCGGTCGACCCAGGTCGGGTCAAGTTCGTAGCCCTGGTATTCGTCGATGAATTCGCGGCGGTTGATCCGGGCGGCATCGGCGAGTTTCACCATGGCGGAGTTGATCGACATGATCTTGCGGTTGATGCCGTAAAGCTGGTCGATCAGGGCTTCGATCCGGTTGTTGTGCAGGTGCAACTCGTTGACCAGCACGACGATTTCGGAGCGGAGTTTCTGATAGGCGGCCTCGTCGCCGGCCGAGAAGCGGTTCTTCACGGTCAGGGCGGCGTCCATCCGCAGGGTCTGCATCTCGGCCAGTTTGGTGTAGTCGCGGGCGATCAGGTCGAGGGTTTCCAGAACCTTGGGCTTCAGGGCGGCTTCCATCGCGGCCAAGGACATGGCGGCGCCGTCCTCGTCATCCTCGTCGTCTTCGACCACGCCCAGGATGGGGTTGCCGTCGGCGTCGAGTTCGGGTTCCGAGCCTGCGGCGCGGCGCGGTGCGGCGGGCGCGTCACCGATGTCGAGCCCTTCGATATCGGCGCCGACGATGCCCTCTTCGCCGTCGAGGCTGCGGCCGAAGGTGGCCTCGAGGTCGATCACGTCGCGCAGGAGAATGTCTTCCGACAGAAGTTCGTCGCGCCAGATGATGATGGCCTGGAAGGTCAGCGGGCTTTCGCAGAGGCCCGCGATCATCGTGTTGCGGCCAGCCTCGATCCGCTTGGCGATGGCGATTTCGCCTTCGCGGCTCAGAAGCTCGACCGAGCCCATTTCGCGCAGGTACATGCGGACCGGGTCGTCGGTGCGATCCAGGGCCTCGGTTGTGGTGGTGACGACGGCGATGTCGCGGATGCCAGAGCCGGTCTCGACCAGGGCGCCGCCTTCGGCATCGGCCTCTTCGCCCTCTTCATTTTCGATGATGTTGATGCCCATTTCGGACAGCATCGACATCACGTCCTCGATCTGCTCGGACGACACCTGCTCGGGCGGCATGACGGAATTCAGCTGGTCATAGGTGATGTAGCCACGCTCGCGGGCGTCGGCGATCATCTTCTTGACAGCGGCCTGGCTCATGTCGAGCGAGACATCCTGTTCTTCACCTTCGGGCTTGGCGTCGTCGTTGTCTTTGATGGCCATGTGGGCTCCGGTCATAAGCAGCGAATCAGGGGGCGAATCGGGTCGCCGATTCGCATGAATACCCCGAATCGCGGGGGAGTTGCAGGGTCGATGGGAGCGTTCAGGTACGTTTCTTTTCCCAGACCTTCGAATCAATCAGGCTTTGCAGGTGGTTTGACAGGGCGTTGCGGTCTTCGCCCAGGTCGGCGGTGTCGTTGCGGTTCGGCTGGTCGGCGCGGTGGCGGGCATAGGCCGCCTGCGCCAGACGCCAGGTGAGGCCCTCGTCCGCGATGCCGGTCAGGTCTTCGACAGCGTCTTCGACCTCGCGCCGCGCGCCACGGCGGGCGTCGAGCTTGGCGAATTCCTCGGCAAGACACAGCATGGCAAGTTCCGGGTCCTGGCGGTTGCGTACGGGGGGTGCGATCTGAACATGGGGGCGCGCCATCAGGGCTTCAAGGGCGGGCATGTCGCGCAGGGTCTGCTCCCTTGTGTGTTCCGGGCAGGTCAGGAGGGTATGGCGCAGCGCGCGGTGATCCGGCGAGGCGAGGTCGAGGCGTTCGAGGTCGGATTCGAAGCGGGCGATCAGGTCGGGGTGGGCGACCAGGATGGCGAGGATGACGGCTTCGCGCAGCTCCTCTTCCATCGCCTCGTCGCTGTGGACGAGGGCCGAGGCGCGGGTGGAGGACAGGGGCTGCGGGTTGGTCTCGGGCTTTTGTCCCTTGGCGCGCGGGGTCCAGGTCTTGAAGGGTTTGACGGCAGGCCCGAAGAGGTCAGCGCGCAGGCGACGGATTTCTTCGGCGTAATGGCTGCGGATCGAGGGGTCGGCGATGCGGGTCAGAAGCGCACGCAGGGTCTTGTCGAGCGCCGCCTTGCGTTCGGGGCTGTCGAAGACCTTGCCATCCGTCTCGCGCTGCCAGAGGAGGTTGACCATGGCCTGCGCGCCGTCGAGCACCTTCTGCATGGCGGGGGCGCCTTGCGCCTTGATCAGATCGTCGGGGTCGAGACCGCCGGGCAGGATGGCAAAGCGCAGGCCCTTGCCGGCTTCCAGAAGCGGCAGGGCGAGGTCGACGAGGCGGAGCGCGGCGCGGATGCCCGCCGTGTCACCGTCAAGTGCAATGATCGGCTCGTCGGAGACGCGCCACATGAGGCGCAGCTGGTCTTCGGTGATGGCCGTGCCCAAGGGGGCCACGGCACCGCGAAAGCCCGCTTCGGAGAGGGCGATCACGTCCATATAACCTTCGGCGACGATGAGCGGCAGGCCTTTGCCCGCAGCCTCCCGCGCGGGGCCGAGGTTGAAGAGGTTGCGGCCCTTGTCGAAGAGGGCGGTTTCCGGGCCGTTGAGGTATTTGGCCCTGGCGTTCGGGTCCATCGCCCTGCCGCCGAGCGAGATCGCCCTGCCCCGCCCGTCGCGGATCGGAAAGATGATGCGGCCGCGGAAGCGGTCGTAGGGGGCGCCGTTATCGTCGGGTTTGATGCAGAGGCCGGAGTCGACAATGAGGTCGGGGGCGATGCCCTTTTGCGTCAGCGCGTGGAACAGGCCCTGGCGCTGGTCGGGGGCAAAGCCGATGTGCCAGCGGTCTTGTGCCTCGGGGCTTAGCCCGCGTTTGGTCAGATAGGCGCGGGCCTCGGCTGCGGCGGAGGTTTTCAGCTGCAGGCGGAAGTATTTGACCGCCTCTTCCATCACATCGACCAGATGGGTGCGGGTATCGGCCCTTGCGGCGGCGGCGGGGTCGCGTTCGGGCATGACCATCCCGGCCTCGCGCGCCAGAAGCTCGACCGATTCGATGAAAGAGAGGTTTTCAGTCTCTTTGACGAAAGTCAGGGCGTCGCCTTTGGCGTGGCAGCCGAAGCAGTAGTAAAAGCCTTTGCGATCATCGACATGGAAGGAGGCGGACTTTTCCTGATGGAAGGGGCACGGCGCCCAGTAGTCGCCCTTGGCCATGTTGGACTTGCGCGGATCCCATGTGACCTTGCGGCCCACGACCTGAGACAGGGTGAGACGGGTGCGCAGCTCGTCAAGGAATCCGGGTGGGAGGGCCATGGGGTCTATATCGGGCGTCCGGGGCCGTCTGTCCAGCGGGGTGCTTGGGGCCAAGGCCGGGGGTTTCACACCCCCGGACCCCCGTGGGATATTTATGGACCAATGAAATTACGACGTGAGATCTTGCAGGACGCGGTGGAAGATTTGGGCGCCCAGGGGGATGAGGGCGTCGGGGAAGTCGTAGTCGGGGTTGTGGAGGGCGGGGTGGGCCTCGCCCGCGCCGAGGAAGAGCATGGCGGATTTGGTGGGGGCTGCTCCGAAGCGGCCGAAGTCTTCGGAGGCGCGCATCGGGAGGTCGTGGGCGGAATGGGGGATGTTGAGGGTGGTGAGGGCCTTGGCGAGGTGATCTGTGGCCTCGGGGTGGTTGACGGAGGCGGCGAAGGCGTCGTGGGTCTCGAAAGCGACGGTCAGGCCGTGGGTTCTGGCCTCGCGGCGGGCGAGGGTTTCGGCCCCGGCGCGGAGGGCGGCCATCGGGGCGTCGGTCAGAGTGCGCAGGGTGGCCCAGATTTCCGCCTCGCCCGGGGCGATGCCGAAGGCGGGGGCGCCCAAGGTGGCGTGGGTTATGGTGACGAGGCGGTAATCGGGGTTGAGCGGGCCTTGGGCGCCAAGGGCGGTTAGGGCCGGGAGGAGGTTGGCCAGGGCTGCGGCGGGGGAGAGTCCGGTTTCGGGCAGCGAGGCATGGGCGGTCTTGCCGGTCAGGGTGATCTTGAGGCCTTGGGAGGCGCAGTTGACAGGGCCTTCGGCGAGGCGCGCTTCGCCGAAGGGGACGCCGGGCAGGTTGTGCAGGGCGAAGGAGTGGTCGGGGCGGATCTGGGCATAGCGCTTGTCGGCCATGACGGCGGCGGCGCCGGAGCCATCCTCCTCGGCCGGCTGGAAGAGGAGGATGACGCGGGCCTTGGGCGGAGCCTTGTGGATCAGGCGGGCGAGGCCGAGCAGAATCGCCATATGGCCATCGTGGCCGCAGAGGTGGCCTTTGCCCGGCGTCTGCGAGCGGTGCGGGATCTGGCTGACCTCATGGATCGGCAGGGCGTCGAGTTCGGCGCGGAAGAGGATCGTGGGGCCGCTGTCGCCCCATATGGCGGCGACGCCATGGCCGCCGAGGCCTTTCAGTATCTCGGTGGGGGCGAAGGAGTTCAGGGCTGCCACCACGCGGGCGGCGGTTTCAGATTCGTGGCGCGAGACTTCGGGGTGGCGGTGCATCTCCTGCCGCCACTCGGTCAGGGCGGTGATGTCCTCGGCGGTCAGCATCGGGTGCTCCTTCGGGGCATCGCGGGTCTGGTGTCAGAGACCGGCAGTGGCGCGGGCTTCGAGCGCGTCGAGGGCGGTTTCGACCTCGTGCCAGGCGGTGCGGGCCATCGAGCGGAAGACGAGGAGGAGGAAAGCGCCCTCCTCGGCAATCAGCACCGATTGCATGTGACCGATCGGCGCGCGGGCGCAGGTGCCGGGCGGGAAGTGGGCGGGGCGGAGGTCAAGGGGGTAGAGGCGCATCAGGGCATCGGCCGCTTTCGGGCCGGTCAGGCGCAGCGCGGCCCAGCCGCCGGTCTGGTCGGTGACGGCGGCGATGCCGGCAAGATCAGGGGCCGGGGCGCCCAACAGGAAGGCCTGTTCGGGGCCGGTCCAGACCAGGTTTCCGCTGACGCGGTTGGGGGCCGGGAAGGTGCCGAGTTTGGCGGTGACGTCGGCCAGCGTGCCGGGGAAGCAGGCGATCGAGGTGATCGCGCCGGGGGTTGCCTCGGCCAGCGTGGTTCCGGCGCGGGTGACCGGGGGGCGCCCGGCGAGGGCGGATTTGGCGATCAGTTCAGGCACGGAGTTTGGCTCCTTCGGGGTCGAGGAAGACCGGCTCGGTCACTTCGCAGATCACATCGGTCTTGCGCATATGGTCGACGAGGCGGACCTTCTGGCCATGGCGGGCGCGGCCATCCTTCAGGAAAGCCAGCGCGAGGTAGCTGCCGAGCGTGGGCGACCAGCAGACCGAGGTGACATAGCCCTGATCGGCCTCGCGGTGGATCTTGTCGCCGGGGTTGAAGAGATGCGCCCCTGCCCCGATTGCGGTCTGGATCACCGGGCGCAGGCCGACGAGCTGTTCGCGCTCGGGCCCGTTCAGGCCGGGGCGCTGGCTGGAGGCCTTGCCAATGCAGTCTTTCTTCGCCGCCACCATCTTCGCCATGCCGATGTCGAAGGCGGTGATGCGGCCGTGGATCTCGGCATGGGTGATGAAGCCCTTTTCGATCCGCATCACGTTCAGGGCCTCCATCCCATAGGCGCCGCCGCCGAGGGTTTCGGCCTTGGCCAAGAGGTCGCGGAACAGGGCCTCGCCATAGGCGGTGGGCACCGCGATCTCGTAGCCCTCCTCGCCGGAGAAGGAGATGCGGAACAGGCGACCCTTGATGCCCTCCACCGAAATCTCGGCGCAGGACATGAAGGGGAAATCCGCGATCCTTGTGTCGAGAAGCGCGTTCAAGAGCATCTTCGACAGGGGGCCTGCGACAGCGAACTGCGCCCAGCTTTCGGTGACCGAGATGAAGCGGACCTGCCAGTCGGGGCAATAGGCCTGGCGGACGAAATCCAGATGCCGCATCACCTCGCCCGCCGCCGCCGTGGTGGTGGTCATCAGGTAGTGGCTCTCGCCCAGCCGCGCGGTGGTGCCGTCGTCCATCACATGGCCATCCTCGCGCAGCATCAGGCCATAGCGGACGCGGCCGACCGGGAGGGTGGAAAACGTGTTGGTATAGACGAAATCGAGGAAGCGGGCGGCGTCCTTGCCCTGGATGTCGATCTTGCCGAGGGTGGACACGTCAGCCACGCCGACGGCAGAGCGCACCATCAGCACCTCACGGTCGCAGGATTCGCGCCAGGTGGTTTCGCCGGGTTTCGGGAAGTAGGAGGGCCGATACCAGAGCCCGGCCTCGATCATCGGGGCGCCGCGGTCGCGCGAGGCCTGGTCGGAGGTCATGTAACGTTGCGGCGCAAAGCCCGCGCCCTGCCCGCCTGCGCCCAGGGCCCCCATCGAGACGGGGGTGAAGGGCGGGCGGAAGGTGGTGGTGCCGGTTTCCGGAATGCCGCGCCCGGTGGCATCGGCCAGAACGGCCAGCGCCGCGACGTTGGAGTTCTTGCCCTGGTCCGGCGCCATGCCTTGCGTCGTGTAGCGCTTCATGTGTTCGACCGAGGTGAAGCCCTCTTGCGCCGCCAGCTTCACATCCTTGACCGTCACGTCATTGGCAAAATCGAGCCATGCGCGGCCCTTGCCGGGCACGTCCCAGAGCGGGGTCACCTTGTAGGGCGCATCCTCGGCAGGGGGCAGATCGGGCGCTTCGGCGGTCTTGCCGAGGGCTTCCAGCGCGGCCAGGGCAGCAGCGCGGCCCTCGGTCAGGCAGGCTTGGGTCGAGAATGCACCATTGGCGGCGCCTGCGGCGTGGAGGCAGGGCACCATGCCAGAGCGGGGGACGAAGGCAGCGATATCGGCGCGCCAGTCGGGTTTGGCGTTCTGGTGACAAGCGAGGTTGACCTGCGGGTTCCAGCCGCCCGACATCAGGAGGCAATCGGTCTCGATGTGGAAATCACCGCCGGCATGGTGGCCGGAAATGCCCTTGAGGTCGCGGCGGCCGTGGGTGTCGGTGATCTCGGCCCCCAGATAGACCGGGCAATCCTCCAGCGCCGAGGCATCGGGGCGGCTGTCGAGGATGGCCGAGACGACGACGCCATTGGCCATCAGCTGGCGGGCGACGGTGCGGGCGTTGTCGTTGTTGGCGTAAAGTGTCACGCGGGTGCCCGGCGTCACGCCGAACCGGTTGAGGTAGGTCTGCGCCGCCGAGGCCATCATGATGCCGGGGCGGTCGTTGTTGGCAAAGGCAATGGGGCGTTCCAGCGCCCCGGTCGCCATGATCGCCTGCCCCGCCACGATGCGCCAGAAACACTCGCGCGGCAGATGGGCGGCGTCGGGCAGATGAAGGCCGACCCGCTCCAAGGCGCCATAGGTGCCCTGATCGTAAGCGCCGACGACGGTGGTGCGCGTCATCAGGCGGACATTGGGCAGGCGGCGCAGTTCCTTGTAGGTGGCCTTGACCCAGTCGGCGCCAAGCGTGCCGTCGATCTGGCCGTCATGCGACAGAAGCCGCCCGCCCATCAGGCTGTCGGCTTCCGCCACGATGACATCGGCCCCGGCGCGGGCTGCGGTCAGGGCTGCCATCAGGCCGGCAGGGCCGGAGCCGATGACCAGAAGGTCGCAGAAGGCGAAAGCCTTCTCGTAAGTCGCCGTCTCGTTCTGCGGCTTCAAGGTGCCAAGGCCCGCGGCGCGGCGGATCAGGGGCTCGTAAAGCCCCTCCCAGAAGGCGCGGGGCCACATGAAGGTCTTGTAGTAGAACCCGGCGCCGAGGAAGGGGGAGGCGAGGTCGTTGACCGCCATCACATCGAAGCGCAGCGAGGGCCAGCGGTTCTGGCTTTTCGCCACCAGCCCCTCGTAAATCTCCTGAACGGTGGCGCGGGTGTTGGGGGTCTGGCTGCCGTTGTCCAGCACCTCGACCATCGCATTGGGCTCTTCGGGGCCAGCGGTCAGGATGCCGCGCGGGCGGTGGTATTTGAAGCTGCGGCCGACGAGGCGGACGCCATTGGCCATGAGGGCCGAGGCGAGGGTGTCGCCCTTGAAGCCGGAATATCTCTGGCCGTCGAAGGTGAATTTGACGGGTTCGGTGCGGTCGATCAGACCCTTGCGCGGCAGCCTCATGCGGCACCGCCTTTCCGGCCAGCGCCTAAATCGGCCACAAGTTCGGTCGCAAGGATCTCGTGGGTGATGGTGTTGCGGGTGACCAGGAGCCAGGAGCCGCAGCCGGTCTCGTGATACCAGAGGTCCTTGGTCACCCCGGCGGGGTTGGTGCGCAGATGCAGCATGTCATCCCAGGCCTCGACCGGCGCATCGGCCGCCGGACGGTCGAGGTAATCCTGCGAGCCGGAATAATAGAACTCCCGCCGGTCGCGGGTGCCACAAAGCGGACAGCTCAGGCGCATGTCGGGCCCTTTTCTGAAAGACGGCAAAGGGGCTCTGCCCCTCGGCCTGCGGCCTCACCCCGGGATATTTTTGCCAAAATGAAAACGCCTTTCATTTTGGTCCAAATATCCCCGCCGGAGGCTTCCACGGTTGAGATCATCACGAAGGGCGAAAGCATCATGGCACCCCTCAATGCAGGTTGTGCTGGCTGCCGGTGCCTTCTTCGTCCATGAGATGACCGGTGCGGAATCGGTCCAGACGGAAGCGGCGGGCGACCTCGTGGCTTTCGCCGGTGGCCATCAGATGCGCCATGCACCAGCCCGAGGCGGGGGCGGCCTTGAAGCCGCCGTAGTTCCAGCCGGCATCGACGAAAAGCCCGTCGATATGGGTCTTGTCGATGATGGGCGAGCCGTCGGGCGTCATGTCCATGATGCCGCCCCAAGACCGCAGCACCCGGGCGCGGGCCAGCATCGGCATCAGCGTCATGCCGGCCTCCATCACATGTTCGACCATCGGCAGGTTGCCCCGCGCGGCATAGGAGGCATACATGTCGATGTCACCCCCGAAGACGAGGCCGCCCTTGTCGGACTGGCTGATGTAGAAGTGGCCCATGCCGTAGCTGACGACATTGTCGATCACCGGCTTCAGCCCCTCGGTCACGAAGGCCTGCAGGACATGGCTTTCGATCGGCAGCCGCATCCCCGCCATGGCCGCGACCTGGGAGGAACGCCCGGCCACCACCATGCCGACTTTCCTGGCGCGGATCGGGCCTCGGGTGGTTTGCACGCCGGTGACCACGCCGCCGGAAATGTCGATCCCGGTCACTTCGCAATTCTGGATCAGATCGACGCCCAGCCGGTCGGCCGCGCGGGCATAGCCCCAGGCCACGGCGTCGTGCCGCGCGGTCCCGGCCCGGCGCTGGATCAGGCCGCCGTAGATCGGGAAGCGGGTCTGGTTGTAGTCCAGATAGGGCAGCATTTCCTTCAGCTGCGGCACCGAGAGGATCTCGGCATCGTCGCCCTGGTTGACGATGGCATTGCCACGCCGCACCGCCGCATCCCTCTGCCCGTCCGAATGGAACAGGATGATATGGCCGCGCTGCGAATGCATGACGTTGTAGTTCAGCTCGCCCTCCAGCTTCTCCCACAGTTTCAGCGAATGCGAGTAGAACTCGGAATTGCCCGGCAGGAAGTAGTTGGCCCGCACGATGGTCGTGTTGCGCCCGATGTTGCCGGAGCCGAGGTAGCCCTTCTCCAGCACCGCGATATTGCTCAGCCCGTGGTTCTTGGCGAGGTAATAGGCCGTGGCCAGACCATGACCGCCGCCGCCGATGATGATAGCGTCATATTCGGCCTTGGGGGCCGGATCGCGCCAGGCGCGGCCCCAGCCCTTGTTGCCCAGAAGCCCCTGGGTGATGACGTTCCAGCCCGAATAGCGCATCGCGGATTCCCTCTGGCCCCGGCTTAGGGTGCAGGGCCTGATTGTTGCGGGTTTTTCCATGTTATTCAACAGCGCGCCGCAAACAACTGGCCTGACAGCGACAGAAGATGTCGCACGCAGGCGGTGGCCGGTAGGATGGGCAATATTGCCCATCTTCCCGGACCGGCGCCAGTTCCACCGCCAGGCGGGGCACGGCAGGGGGGCGACCGGGCGGGGCTGGCGTAAGGTTAACCGCCGCGCGCTGAAACCCGCGCTTTTGCCGCCGGCAATTTCCCAGGGCTGATTCGGCCCCCGGGGCGATTTTGGCGCCATTGTGGCAGTCAGGGCGGAGGCTGCCGCATCCGTACTGTTGCGACCACTGCGACAGTCGCAAGGCTGGGTCCGGGGTTGTTTCCCGCACCCCCGGCAAAACCCGGGATCTGACAAATATGCCTTTATTTCGCCTCAACTTCTGGGCAAATCGAAGGCGGTGGGGCGTCAAGGATCGGGCCGGAATTTGGACCCGTTGTGGTTATTGGGAAGCGCTGCCATGTTTAATGACATCCAAGACAGTTTTACCCGGTTGCGCCTTCGGGCCCGGCGGTTTCAGCGTGACGAGAGCGGGGCGCTCATCGTCTTCGGGCTGATGGTCATGGTCCTGATGCTGATGATCGGCGGCCTGGCCGTCGATCTGATGCGCTATGAGAACACCCGCACCAAATTGCAGAACACGCTGGACCGCGCCACGCTGGCCGCGGCCTCGCTGGACCAGAAGCTGGTGCCCGCCTCGGTCGTGCAGGATTACATGCAGAAGGCCGGGCTGATGGACCAGATGAAGAATGTCCAGGTCACCGAAGGCATGAACCAGCGCGTCGTCCACACCACGGGCCTCGCCGATACGCAGCCCTTCTTCCTGCACCTGCTGGGCATCAACAAGTTCGACGCCCCCGCCGCCAGCCAGGCCGAACAGGCGATCAGCAATGTCGAGATCGTGCTGGTGCTGGACGTCTCGGGCTCGATGTCGGGGCAGAAGATCGCCAGCCTCAAGGTCGCGGCGGACGAGTTCGTCGATACCGTCACCGCCAATGACACCCACCACAAGGTCTCGATCGCGATCGTGCCTTACAACGCCCAGGTCAACATCGGGCCGCAGCTGGCAGCGAAGTTCAATCTGACCAACCGGGCCGGTGTCACGGATGTCAATTGCGTCGAGATCCCCTCCACTGCCGCGGCAACACAGGCCCTGTCGCTGACCGCGCCGATGCCGATGATGGCCTACGCCGATATCGTGGGCGCGACGAGCAAGGTCAGCACCTTTGTCTCCCCGATCGATGTGAGCTTTGGCGCGCCCTCGCTGGTGCAGACCGGGGCTTACAAGGGCACGTTCAACGGCTCGTTCTGCCCGCCCTCCAAGGTCAATGTCGTCCGCCTGCCGGGCAGCGACCCCACCAAGCTGAAATCACAGATCGACGCGATGGTGGCCGGTGGCAACACCTCGATCACGCTGGGGATGAAATGGGGGGTCACGCTGCTCGATCCCTCGATGCAGCCGGTCTATGCGCAGTTCATCGCCTCGGGCGACATGCAGCCGGAACTCGCCGGGCGGCCGCTGGCCTATGACCCGACCAAGGTGCTGAAGATCATCGTCCTGATGACCGATGGCGAACATGTGGCGCACAACCGGATCACCGACGCCTACAAGACCGGTCCCTCGCCGATCTACAGAGCCGGCGACGGCAATTACTCGATCCAGTTCACCTCGGGCCGCCCGACCTGGGCCGGGTCCAACACCTGGTTTGTTCCGCATCTGAGCAAGTGGCAGAGCACGGCCTATGCCGGCGGCGGCACCGCCGTCCAGCAGGACTGGGCGCAGATCTGGGCCAACATGCGCCAGACCTATGTCGCCTGGCAGTTCTACGCCCGGGCGCTTGGCAGCAGCGCGACCTCGCCGAGCTCCAGCGCCTATAACAACGCCATCTCGGCCATGGTGGCGACCTATGCCCAGGTCAACGAGATGGACGCGAGCCTGCAGACCTCGTGCAACCAGGCACGGGCCAATGGCGTCCAGATCTATGGCATCACCATCGAGGCGCCCACCCATGGCAACGAGGTGATCACCAACTGCGCCGACCCGGACCGCACCTTCATCTCGGACCGCAACACGATCCGTTCGGTGTTTCAGACCATCGCGGCCAACCTGACCCAGCTGCGGCTGACCCAATAGGCCAAAGGCGTCGCCGCCCCCTGCTGCGGGGCGGCGCCTGCCGCAAGGCCACCCGGCTCTTTGCGGCCACATTTCAGCACGCGGCCGGCCGCGAACCGTGTCTTGGGCCTGCGTAACCTGCCGAAAAGGCCCGAGATGATCCCAATGCACGCACAAACCCGACATAATTTCGCCCCAAGCCTTACGCTATATGCTTCCTGCAGAACTGCGTCATGGCGCGCACCGATTCCGGTGTGCGGCCTGTTGTCAGGGGATGGTGGACATGGAAACGAAGGCTCACGAGGGGATGCAGAGGGACGTCACGGATCGGCGCGGAGTTTGGCGCTTCGGTCACGACGAAACCGGCTCGCTGACGGTTTTCGGCCTTATCTTCATGCTGTTGATGATCATGATGGGCGGCATCGCGGTGGACGTGATGCGCTATGAGGCCCGCCGCACCGCTGTACAGAACACGCTGGACCGCTCGACCCTGGCCGCGGCCTCGCTGACCCAGGACCGCGATCCGACTTCGGTGGTGAACGATTACTTCTCCAAGGCGGGCGCCCTGTCCTATCTAAAATCCGTGACCGTGACCCAAGGGTTGAACTTCCGCAACGTCAACGCCAAGGCCGAGGCCGCCACCGACCCGATGTTCCTGAACATGCTGGGCGTGAAGAATTTCGACGCCGGCGGCAATTCGACCGCCGAACAGCGCATCAACAATGTCGAGATCATGATGGTGCTCGACGTGTCGGGCTCGATGGCCTCGAACAACAAGCTGGTCAACCTGAAGAACGCGGCCAACCAGTTCGTCTCCACCATCCTGACCAATGACGCCGAGCACAAGATCTCGATCGGGATCGTGCCCTTCAACGGCCAGGTCAACCTCGGCCCGACCCTGCGCGCCAAGTTCACCATGTCCTACCCCAACACCCTGCCCGGCGCGACCACGAGCCAGGCCGGGGTGGATTGTGTCGACCTGCCAAGCTCGATCTACAGCAGCTATGCCGTCTCGACCACGACGGCCCTGCCGATGACGGCAAACGTCGACACCTATTCCGGCACGGGCACCTCGACGCCGAACGAGGYGAACAAGTGGTGCCCGGTCACCAATGGCTCGACCTATTACACCGGCAACCCGGCGGGTTCGGGCGGCAATATCGTTCGCCTGCCGCAGCAGGACACCGCGACGCTGCAAGGCTACATCAACGGTCTGCAAGCGGTGGGCGCCACCTCGATCAACGCCGGGGTGAAATGGGGGATGACGCTGCTCGACCCCTCGATGCAGGACATCTACACCGACGCCATCACCAACGGCACAATGCCCGTCACCATGACGAACCGCCCGCTGGCCTATGACGCCGACGACGCGATGAAGGTTCTGATCCTGATGACCGACGGCGAGAACTTCCAGGAAGAGCGCGTCAACGACGGCTTCAAGACCGGCCTGTCGCCGATCTGGCAGGGCACCAGCGACAACAGATATTCGGTCTTCAGCGCGGCCAAGGTGAATTCGTCGAATTCCACCAACCTGTGCAACAGCCGGCCCTATTGGGTGCCGACCGCCAACGCCTGGCAATCGCGGCCGTGGAACGGCACGACGCCGACCAGCACGGCCTGCTATGTGCCCAGCACCACGACCACGCCGACCGGCGCCACCAACCGCACCTGGCCCGAGATCTGGCAGAAGATGGGCATGCAATATGTGGCCCAGACCTTCTATGCGACGCCCAGCATCAACTCCTATTCCAACCAGATGGCGCTGTTCCGCAGCCAGACCGCGACGACCACGATGGACACCCAGATGCAGGCCGCCTGCACCGCGGCCAAGAACGCCGGCGTGATCATCTATGGCATCGCCTTCGAGGCGCCCACCAACGGCCAGACCCAGATCGCCGCCTGTTCCTCGGGGCCGGCCAATTACTTCGACGCTTCGGGCATCCAGATCTCCACCGCCTTCGCCGCCATCGCCAACAACATCAGCCAGCTGAGGTTGACCCAATGATCCGCTCGCTCGGCGGCCAACGCCTGCGCCGCCTGCTCGCCCGGCTGCTTCCGGCCTACCTGCGCCGCGAAGATGGCACCGCCTCGATGGAGTTCGTGCTGGTCGTGCCGGTCATCTTGTTGATCTTCATGGCCTCTTTCGAAAGCGGCCTTCTGATGACGCGCGAGATCCTCCTGGAGCAATCGGTCGACATGACCATGCGCGAGCTGCGGCTTGGGCATTATGCCAATGTGACCAATACCTTGCTCAAGAATGAAATCTGTGCGCGGACGATCATTTTCCCCAATTGCCAGAGCAGCATCAAGATCCAGCTCGACCGCGTCAGCACGACGACCTGGAGCTTTCCGGCCACGCCCACCACCTGCATCAACCGCGCCACCCCGGCCGAGCCGGTGACCACGCTGAAATATGGCGAGCCCAATGACCTCATGCTGATCCGGGTCTGCGTGACCTTGCCGGCCCTGTTTCCCGGCACCGGAATGGCCTTGAAACTGTCGGTGGATTCGGCGGGCGACTATGCCCTTGTGACACGCAGCGCCTTTGTGGTGGAGCCGATCTGATGCAACAGGCCGCACCCGGGATGATCCAGCGTCTATGCCGCCCGTTCACCCGGTTCTGGCGCAGCGAAGAGGCCGCGATCGTGGCCGAAGCGGTCATCGTGCTGCCCGTGCTGCTGTGGGCCTATGTCGGGCTTTTCGTCTATTGGGACGCCTTCCGCTCGCTTAACACCGTGCAGAAAGCCGCCTATACCGTATCGGACATGATCTCACGCGAGCGGGTCGGGCTTTCGACCAGCTATATCGCGGGCATGAACAAGGTGGTGCAGTATCTGATCGACCCGGATCAGAAATCGACCATGCGGGTGACCTCGGTCAGCTACAGCGATGCCAACAAGCGGTTCGAGGTGCATTGGTCGCGCACCACCAACAGCGTGACCATGCCGGTGCAGACCACCACGACCCTGAAGAACTACGCCAGCCAGATCCCCGCCATGTCGCCGGGCGACTATGTGGTGATCGTCGAGGTCAAGGTGCCCTATACCCCCGCCTTCAACACCTTCATGGGCGACCAGACCTTCAGCGAGTTCATCGTGACCCGGCCGCGTTTCCTGACCTGCATCGCCATGGACAGCATCCCCTGCCCGGTGACCTGACAGGCCCGGTGTCGGCGGAGTTCTGTGCGCAGATGCGCGGTCGCCCCGCGCCCATCGCAGAACCCTTGCACTGGCGCAGGGCGCAACCGCGTCCTACCTAAGGCAAAGCTGCTTCAGGAGGCCCCCATGTCGATCCGTCCCGTCAAGAAAAGCCATCTCGCCCGGCCCACGGTCGAAGGCGCCGGCGTGCATCTGCATCGCGGCTTCGGTTTTGGCCAGACCTCGGACACCGACCCTTTCCTTTTGTTCGACGATTTCCGCGGCGAGAAGCCGCGCGATTACAAGGCCGGTTTCCCCTGGCACCCGCATCGCGGGATCGAGACGATCACCTATGTCCTTTCGGGCTCGGTCGAGCATCGCGACAGTCTGGGCAACCGCGGCACGCTGAAGGGCGGCGATGTGCAGTGGATGACGGCGGGGTCGGGCATCATGCATCAGGAGATGCCCTTCGGGAACGGCAAGGGCCAGATGCACGGCTTTCAGCTCTGGGCCAACCTGCCCCGGTCGCTGAAGATGACCAAGCCGCGCTATCAGGACATCAAGGGCCGCGACATTCCCGAGCTCAAGGAAGACGACGGCACGGTGATCAAGGTGATCGTCGGCAATTACCTCGGCAAATATGGCCCGGTCGATGGCATCGCCGCCGATCCGCAGTATCTGGACATCTTCGTGCCCGAGGGCCGCCGCAAGACCTTCAAGGTCGACACCCGCCGCAATGCCTTTGCC
This sequence comes from Rhodobacter sp. P2_H5, assembly GCF_056403335.1. Taxonomy (NCBI): domain Bacteria; kingdom Pseudomonadati; phylum Pseudomonadota; class Alphaproteobacteria; order Rhodobacterales; genus Rhodobacter; species Rhodobacter sp. P2_H5. The sequence goes on from NZ_JBFUFS010000009.1 coordinate 153,008, forward strand.
TATATCTTTGAAGGCTCCGGCAATTTCCGCGACGCCAGCCGGCCGCGCGGCGTGCTGATGGAGAAAGAGGTCAACGGCCAGGAGGTCAACATCCGCGACCTTTCCGGCAACCGGACGCTGATTACCTTTGGCGCGGGGGATGAGGTGACGGTGCAGGCCGGGCCGCAGGGGGTGCGCTTCCTTCTGATCTCGGGCAAGCCGATCAAGGAGCCGGTGGCCTGGCACGGCCCGATCGTGATGAACAACGAGGCCGAGATCCGCCGTGCCATGGCCGAATTGCGCAACGGCACCTTCGTGCGGCCCGAACATTGAGGCGCCCCGGCGCGGAGATGCGAAGAACTTCGCCCAAGCCGTGCGGAATGGGTGCAAAGCCCGGCAAGGGGCGCTAGAAGGGCTCATGCGTTATGTGATCCTTGCCCTTCTGCTCTCGGCCTGCACGGCCTATCCCAAGATCGACTGGCCCGCAGGGTCGGGCACGGTCCCGGCGCCCAAACTTTTGCCGCAGTCCGAGCTTCTGCCCGCCCCCGCCGCGACCGACCCCGGCCCCGCCTTGGCGGGCCGTGCCGGGGCATTGCGCAACTGGGCCACCACGCCGCCTCCTCCGGCGCAGTAAGCCTGCGGAGGGACACGCCGCCGCGTTGCGCTGCGCTTGCGAAACGGCTAACAGGCTGTGCAGCAGTCAGACGAGGTCCCAGATGAGCCAGAACCAACTTCCCGCCCTTCGCATCGGTCTGGCTGGCCTGGGCACCGTGGGCATCGGCGTGGTCAAGATCGTGCAGCGCCACGGCGACCTGATCGCCGCGCGCACCGGCCGCCGGGTGGAAATCGTGGCGGTGTCCGCGCGCGACCCGAAGAAGAACCGCGACGCCGACCTGTCCGGTTACGCGTGGGAGACCGATCCCGTCGCCTTGGCCCGCCGTCCGGATGTCGATGTCTTCATCGAGGTGATGGGCGGCCATGAAGGCCCGGCCCGTCTGGCCACCGAAGCCGCCATCGCCGCCGGCAAGGATGTGGTCACCGCCAACAAGGCGCTTCTGGCGCATCACGGTCAGGCCTTGGCGCTCGCCGCCGAGGCTGCAGGCCGGGTGATCCGCTTCGAGGCTGCCGTCGCCGGTGGCATCCCGGTGATCAAGGCCCTGACCGAGGGCCTCGCCGCCAACCAGCTGCGCCGCGTCATGGGCGTGATGAACGGCACCTGCAACTACATCCTGACCCGGATGCAAAGCGCCGGCCTGCCCTATGACACGGTCTTTGAAGAGGCACGCCAGCTCGGCTACCTTGAGGCCGACCCGAACCTGGATGTCGGGGGGATTGATGCGGGCCACAAGCTGAGCCTGCTGGCCGCCATCGCCTTCGGCACCAAGGTGTCCTTCGACGCGGTGGAGCTGGAGGGGATCGGCGCCATCTCGATCGACGATATCAATCTGGCCGCCGACATGGGCTACCGGATCAAGCTTCTGGGCGTGGCGCAAGTCACCGGGCGCGGGCTGGAACAGCGGATGACGCCCTGCCTTGTGCCCGCCGACAGCCCCTTGGGCCAGTTGCAGGGCGGCACCAACATGGTGGTGCTGGAGGGCGACAGCTCGGGCCAGATCGTGCTGCGCGGCCCCGGCGCGGGCGAAGGCCCGACCGCGAGTGCGGTGATGTCCGACGTTCTGGACCTTGCCCGCGGGTTGCGGCTGCCGACCTTCGGCCAGCCTGCGACCAGCCTTGCCACCCCGGTCGCCGCCAAGACCGCGACGCCCGCGGCCTGGTACATGCGGATGACGCTGCTCGACAAGCCCGGCGCCTTGGCCAAGATCGCCACCTGTCTGGGCGAGGCCGGGGTCTCCATCGACCAGATGCGGCAATACGGCCATTCCGGCGCCAATGCTCCGGTGCTGATCGTTACGCACAAGGCGACCCGCGACGACATCGACCACGCGATGAGCCGCTTTGCCGCCACCGGCGTTCTGGTGGGCGCACCCGTCGCCTTGCGCATCGAAGAGGTCTGACTTGACTTGAGGCGGCCACAGGCGGACGCTTCCCTTCGGGGAGGCGCATCATGTGGCTGCGAGTCTTCTTCTGTCTGTGTTTGACCGGTCCTGCCCTGGCAGAGCCCTTGGCCGGGGCCGATGACCCGGCGTTTCGCGCGGCCCTCGCGGCCGTGACTGAGGCCGATACCCCTGACGCAAGGCAAGCCCTGCGCGCGCAGGCCGAGGCCGGGAATGCCGCGGCCCAGGTGGCCCTGCCCGTGGTGGAGGCCTGGTGGCCCTATGACGGTCTCCTGCAAGACCGTCAGGCCCTGCGCAAGATCGGCGGGCACTGGACCTCGGATCTGGCCAGCGCCGCCTCGGGTGCGCAAGCCCTGTGGCAGGGTGGTGCAATCTCGCCCCTGATGCCGGATCAGGTGAACCGGGCGCTCGGGCTTTACAAACTGGGCGAGGACCGCAGGGGCGATGCGCTCTTGGAGGCCTGGGTCAACCACATGCCGGATGCGGCGGCCCTGCCGGAGGGCTTTGCCGACCTGCCCGCCGCGCCCTTGCTCAAGGCGCTGATCCTGTTGCGGCACCTGACCGCAGGCGATGCCGCGACCGTGCCGGTGTTGCAGCACTGGCTGGATCAGGACCGGATCGAGGGCTGGATGGTGCTGGCCGAAGTGACCGATCATTACCCCGGCAGTCCCGGCCCGGCGCTGACCCAGGGCCTCGGCTCCGGCCCCGACCGGGCAAAGCGGCTGGAGGATGGCCGCCGCGCCGTCACCCTGTTGTGGCGCGATCAGGCGCCGCGCCCTCTGCCCGCGCCAGATGTCGAGATGGTGCTGCACGACCTGCTGCCCAGACCGCAATTTGCCCCGGTCCGCGCCTATTGCGCGGCGCGCTGCCCCGATGACCCGCAATCCTGTGCGGCGGCCTTTGCCGGTCTCCTCGGCGCGCCACGGACGGCGACGACGGCCCTGACGCCGCCCGTCGCGGTGATGGAGACCACCGCTTTCTTCGCCACGCCGCGCGGCGAGCAGGTCCTGCTCGGGTCCGCCACGAAGCATCATCTTGGACTCGACCATGCGCCCGACCCCGCCGCCGCGCTTGTGAAAAATCCGGCCTTTCAAGCCATCCGCCAGCAGGATGCCTGTTTTGCAGCCGGACTGGAGCGGGCCCTGACCCGCTTCCCGCAGGCCAAGCAGGACGGTTAGCGCAATCATCCTTGCGACAATCCGGCCTCCCGGCTAAGCGGGCAGAAAGCCCCGCCGCAAAAGGATATTCCCATGCCCACTGCCCCCGCTGGAGTTCTGGAGTTTCAGGACCGTCTCTTGTCCCTCGGTCTCGCCCGCGTCTCTGAGGCGGCGGCTTTGGCCTCGGCCCATCTGATCGGGCGTGGCGACGAGAAGGCCGCCGATCAGGCCGCCGTCAACGCGATGCGCGACCAGCTGAACCTTCTGGACATCGCCGGCGTCGTGGTGATCGGCGAGGGCGAGCGCGACGAGGCGCCGATGCTGTTCATCGGCGAGGAAGTCGGCACCGGCAAGGGCCCGGCGGTGGATATCGCGCTGGACCCGCTGGAGGGCACCACGCTGACCGCCAAGGACATGCCCAACGCCCTGACCGTGATCGCCATGGCGCCGCGCGGCACCATGCTCCACGCCCCCGACGTCTATATGGAAAAGCTGGCCATCGGGCCGGGCTTCAAGCCGGGCACCGTGACCTTCAACATGTCGCCTTCCGAGCGCGTCTCGGCCCTGGCGGCGGCCAAGGGGGTTTCGACCCATGACATCACCGTCTGCGTGCTGGAACGCCCGCGCCACGAGGCGCTGATCGAAGAGATCCGCTCCACCGGCGCCTCGATCCGTTTGATCACCGATGGCGATGTGGCGGGTGTCATGCACTGCGCCGAGCCGGATGTGACCGGGATCGACATGTACATGGGTTCGGGCGGCGCACCGGAAGGCGTGCTGGCGGCGGCGGCGCTCAAATGCATGGGCGGGCAGTTCTTCGGCAAGCTGATCTTCCGCAATGACGACGAGAAGGCCCGCGCCCGCAAGGCCGGCATCACCAATTTCGACCGGGTCTATACCCGCGACGACCTGGTGCGCGCCGATGTGATCTTTGCGGCGACCGGGGTCACCTCTGGCTCGCTCCTCTCGGGGATCAAGCGCGAGCCGGGTCATATCACCACCGAAACCATCCTGATGCGCTCCAAGACCGGGTCGGTGCGGCGCATGACCTACCGCAGCCCGATCAAGTAAGCCGGTCCAGCGGGGTTCAGACCAGCAGGAAATCCGCAAGGTGCAGCGTGAACAGCCCTTTCAGCTCGATCTGGAAGTCGGCTGTTCCGTCGCCCGTGAGATCGGCCGAGATCAGGGTGATGTCATGGGCGGTGCCGGCGGGGTTATACTTCTGAAAACGCAGCTCGCCCGCGACGCTGTGAAAGGCGTTGTTGCCGATGAAGGTGAAGGGCGTCTTGCCATTGCCGAAATTGCCATCGGCGTCGATGGCGGCCAGGTCGATGCGGTCGAGGTCGGTCTGGCTGAAATCGAAGATCACATCGCGGGTCAGCTTGTCCTTGCCCGAATGGGTCGCGGCGCTGAACACAAAGCGGTCAGCGTCCAGACCACCACGCATCACGTCGCGGCCATAGCCGCCGAGCAGGGTATCCGCCCCAGCCCCGCCGCGCAGGTTGTCATCGCCGTTGTTGCCGTTGAGGTAATCCGCCCCATCCCCCCCGATCAGCATGTCGTTGCCAAAGCCGCCATCCAGGCTCGCCCCCGCGTTCGAGGCGTGCAGCGTGTCGTCGCCGCCCAGGCTGTTCAGCTTGTTGACCGTATACCCCAGCGCATCGTTCGAGGCGGTCAGGCTGTCGTTGCCCGAACCTGAGACGAAGCTCACAGCCTCGACCCCGGTGATCCGGGTGCCATCGGCAAGGACCACGGTGGCCGCGCTGAAATTCGCGGTGAAGGCGCCGGTATAGGCCGAAAGCTCCAGCGTCAGCGCATCGCGCCCGCTGCCGCCGCTGATGTTCGCAGGACCCGTGCCGGCCATCGAATAGCTGCTGGTCAGGTAAAGCGTGTCATCGCCCGCCCCGCCGTTCAGATGGCTGCGCCCGTTGTAGCTGCTCAGCGAATCGTTGCCGTCGCCGCCCGACAGGGTGGCCTGGCCGTTGCCGCCGATCAGCGTGTCATTGCCGCCCTCGCCCTGCAGGTTGACCTGCGCCGTGCTGGAGAAATCGACCCGTGCAAAGTCATCGCCAAGCCCCGCCTGCAGCGTGGTCTGGCCCGAGCGCAGGTTGATCACGTCATTGCCGCCGCCGGTCAAAAGCGTGGCGCTGCCGGAGTACAGATCCAACGTGTCGACCTCGTCGCCGCCGGTGAAGGTAATGCTGCCGCTGGTGCTGACCGAGGTCTGGATCTTGACCGCTTCGAAGCCGGAGAAATGGGCAAAGACCGTGCCCTCGGCGGTCATCGTGCCGGCGGCCACGTCGATCTCGACCGCGGTGAAGAAGGCCTGGCCGTTGCCCCAGGTCAGGCTGTCACCCGTGCCCCGGCCGCCCTCCAGCTGCATGGCGCCGCTGCCGGTGGTGGGCAGGCCGTAAAAGCTGATCGCATCATTGCCGGCGCCGCCCTTCAGCACCCCGCCCTGGAAGGTCGACACATTACTGTAGGAATTCAGGATCGTATCATTGCCGGCGCCACCGGTGATCGTGTTCGACCCGCTGCCGCCGACGACGTAAAGGGTCTCGAAGTTGACATAGGTCGCGCCGTTGACCCCTCCGACGATGGGCTGGAAGGTCGATCCCATGGTGATCGAGATCGACTGGCTGAACCCGGTCAGGGCCAGCAGATAAAGCGTGTCGCTTCCGGTGCCGCCATCCACCACCTGCCCGGTGCGGATTGCCGAGACCTGGATCGTGTCATTGCCCGACCCGCCATAGATCTGATCGCCCTGCGAGGCCGAGATGATCGTGTCGTCGCCGCCATTGCCATGCATGACATTGTGTTCGACGGTATCGATGTCGCTGCCGCCGCTCAGATAATCGTTGCCCGAGGCGCCGTTCAGCACATCATCGCCGCGGTCTCCGAACAGCTCATCGCCGCCCGCAATGGCGGTCAGGGTATCGGCGCCATCGCCGCCATAAATGCGGTCGCCCGCTGCAGAAGCCGTCACATTGTCGGGGCCGGGGCCAAGCACAACATTGGTCATGTCAAACTCTTTCCTGCAAAATGGGGGGGCTTAATCTCGCCACATTGCCATTCGATTCCCAAGCTGGCAAGCGCCGGGCTTGCATGGCGGCGCGGGGCGGTGCATCCCCGGGTCCATGACTGCATTTCTCAACGTCGAATCGTCGCTCACCGGACGCCGCTGGTCCGGCCCCACGCCTGAGGCCTCCCGCCTTGCCGAGGCCATGGCGCAGCGCACCCGCCTGCCCCTCGCCCTGTGCCAGACGCTGGTCGCGCGCGGCGTGGCGCCCGAAGGGGCCGAGGCCTTTCTCGCCCCCGCCCTGCGCGACCTGCTCCCCGACCCGATGACGCTGCGCGACATGGGGCTTGCCGCCGAGCGGCTGGTCCATGCCGTGGCGCGGCGCCAGCGCATCGCGGTGTTTGCCGATTACGATGTAGACGGCGGTTCTTCGGCGGCCCTGCTGATCATCTGGCTGCGCCATTTCGGCCTCACGCCGACGCTCTATATCCCCGATCGGATCGACGAGGGCTATGGCCCCAACGTCCCCGCCATGGCCACGCTCGGGGCGGCGCATGACCTGATCCTCTGCGTCGATTGCGGCACGCTGAGCCATGAGCCGATCGCCGCTGCCGGCTGCGATGTCGTGGTGCTGGACCACCACCTTGGCGCCGAAACCCTGCCCCCCGCGCTGGCCGTGGTGAACCCCAACCGCCAGGATGAAGAGGGCACGCTGGCCCATCTCTGCGCCGCCTCGGTCGTCTTCCTCTTGCTGGTCGAGACCAACCGCCGCCTGCGCGCCAAGGGCGAACAGGGGCCGGATCTGATGGCGATGCTGGATCTTGTGGCCTTGGCCACTGTGGCCGATGTGGCGCCTTTACTGGGCGTCAACCGCGCCTTTGTGCGACAGGGGCTGAAGGTCATGGCGCGGCGCGACCGCATCGGATTGCGCGCCCTGTCCGATATCGCCCGGCTGGATCAGGCGCCCTCGGCCTATGCGCTTGGCTTCGTGCTTGGCCCCCGCATCAATGCCGGGGGCCGGATCGGTCAGGCCGACCTGGGCGCAAGACTTCTGTCCACCGACAATCCGGCCGAGGCGACGGCGCTGGCCGCAAGGCTCGACGCCCTCAACACCGAACGCCGCGAGATCGAGGCGCGGGTGCGCGAACTGGCTCTGGCCCAGGTCGATGCCCATGGACCGGAAGGTGCGCTCGCCTGGGCGGCCGAGGATGGCTGGCATCCCGGTGTCGTGGGCATCGTCGCGGCACGGGTGAAAGAGGCCACCCATCGCCCCGCCGTGGTGATCGGCTTCGAGGGCGACATCGGCAAGGGTTCGGCCCGCTCGGTCAGCGGGGTTGACCTTGGTGCGGCGATCCAGCGGCTGGCGGCGGAAGGTCTGATCGAAAAGGGCGGCGGTCACAAGATGGCGGCGGGCCTGACCCTGACGCGGGCCCAGCTTCTGCCCGCCATGGAACGGCTGGAGGCTTTGCTGGCCAAACAGGGCGCGGGCCAGGGCGGCGCGGGGGATCTGGCGATCTCCTCCCTCCTGATGCCGAGTGCGGCCACAACCGCGCTGATCGAACAGATCGAGGAGGCCGGCCCCTTCGGTGCCGCAGCCCCTGCCCCGCGCTTTGCCTTCGCGTCCCAGCGCATCTCGGCCCGTCGGATCGGCGAGACCCATCTGCGCCTGACCTTCGGCGAGGCCGAGGGCGCCCGCATTGAAGCCGTGGCCTTCAACGCCTTCGACACGCCCCTGGGCGCGGCGCTGGAGAACCCCGGCCACCGCAGCTTTCACCTCGCCGGAAAGCTGGAGATCAACCACTGGAACGGCCGCAGCAAGGCCCAGCTGCGTCTGGAAGACGCCGCCGAGGCCTGAGCCCGAAGGCCCGAAGGCCCGAACCCCGATTCCGACCCCGGTCGCAGCTTCGCCTCAAGTTCATGGCTCGACCCGCAAATTTCCTCTTGCGCGCCGAACCGAGCTTGATTAGTAACCGCCGCACACAGCGTGGCCCGTTCGTCTATCGGTTAGGACGTCTGGTTTTCAACCAGGTAAGAGGGGTTCGACTCCCCTACGGGCTGCCACCTCCCCCCCTATTCTGACGACCCGGACAGGCTCTTGCGAACCCATCCGGTTTGCGTCTGCTTCAGGTGCGGATCAGGCCGCGACAGCAAGAACCTCGTCGCAATTGACCGCGAACTGGGTGATGGCGATCTGGCCGAATGAGGTGATCATCGGCACATCCACCGCATCGCGGCCCTCGACCATTTTCACGCGGCCGATGCGGGGGGTGTTGTGGCGGGCGTCGACCGTATACCAGCGGCCGCCGACATAGACCTCGACCCAGGCGCAGAAATCGCCCGGCCCGGCATAGGGCACGCCGATGTCGCCGAGGTAGCCGCTGACATAGCGCGCCGGGATGTTGAGCGCGCGGCAGAGCGTGATCGTCAGATGAGCAAAGTCGCGGCAGACGCCCTGCCTTTCGTTGAAGGCATCCTGCGCGGTCTTGAAGGCGCTGGCATAGCCGTAGCCAAAGCTGATGTGGCCATGCACGAAATCGAGGACCGCCTGCACGCGCGACCAATCCTCCGGCAGGTGGCCGAAGCGCGACCAGGCCTCGGTCATCAGCACATCGGACTGGCAATAGCGGCTGGGGGCGAGGAATTGCAGCACCTCGTGCGGCAGCTGTTCCACCGGGGTGATCCGGGCCGAGGGGTCGATGAAATCGGGCTGGCCGTGGTCTTCGACCGTGCCCTGCCATTGCAGGCGCAGCGGACCGGAGCCGGCCGCGACGCGCAGGCGCCGGTTGCCGAATGCGTCGATGAAGGGGGTGACGGCGCCATAGGGGTTCAACGTCAGGTCGGATTGGGAGACCAGGCGCGCCTCCTCTTCGGGGCGCAGGCTCAAGGCCAGCAACAGAGGGGCCGCGCCATAGCGCTGGATGGTGATGTCGAACCCGATCTGGATCTTCATGGGGGGCCTCTTGTCTTGGTGGAATGCCTCCATAAGAGCTGAGCGGCCGAAAGGTTCCCCGGTCGGGCGGAAAATTCCGGGGCGGGAAAACCGGGATCAGGGGCCTTCCGAGGACCAGGGGAAGTTGATGAAATCGGCCCGGCTGTCGTAGCAGGTATTGCCGTAGAAGCGCAGGTAGGCGTCGCGCCGGGCCGGGTCGGCATAGACGGCGGCGGGGTCGGCGATGTCGGCCTCATAGCCGGGCAGGCTCTCGGCGGTCAGGGCGATGGGCAGGATGTCGATGGCCTGCGGGATGCTGCGCCCGGCCAGCCAGTCGGCGGCGTGGCGCCCCATCGCATAGCCGAAGACCGAGGCGGCGAGGCTGATGCTGGCCTTGTAGGGGCTGCCGGGGCGGCGGAGTTCGGCCACGGCATCGGCCTCGCCGTCGATGCCGCCGAAGAACTGGTCGGGCCGGGCGAGGCCGGCATCGCGCATCGCGGACAGCGCGCCCATCACCACGGTATCGGCGCCCAGCACCACGTCGATGCGGGGTTCGGCCAGAAGGATGGTCTGCATCGTGGCATAGCCGCCGGCATTGTTCACCGTCTCGGGCGAGATGTCGGCCACGATCACCGCGCCCGGCACCTTGTCGAGCTCCGCGCGGATCGCAGCGAAGCGCGGGGCGAGGAAGCCCAGGCTGTCATGGGTCAGGATCACCACATTGGCCTTGCCGCCGAGGTGGCGCCGGATGTAATCGGCCGCCGCATTGCCCAGCGCCTGGCCGGTCAGAAATTGCGGCGCGTTCAGGATCGTGGTGGCGGGCGGTGCGACGATCGTGCCGACATAGGCGCCCGAGGCGATCATGTCCTTGGTATGGGGGGCCAGCGCCGCCGCGTCGATCGGGGCCGCAACCACCGCCCCGACTTGGGCCGCGCGAAAGGCGTCCATCTGCGCCGACATCCGGGCGGGGTCGTTGTCGGCGGTGGTCGCCTGATAGGTCAGGCCACTCTCCTTGGCGGCGATCTCCAGGCCGTGGCCGATGCCTTTCATGAAATCGCGGTCGTTGTCGCTGTCAAAGGCCAGCACCGGGCTGAGGTTGGGCGGCGGCGTGCATGGCGCGGCCTTGGCGTCGAAAGGGGCGAGGACGACCGGTTTGGTCATCCCCTCGCCCCGGTCCTGCGCCGAGGCGCCGGCAAGGCCAAGGCCGATCACGGCGGCGGCGGCGAGGTGTGCGGTCGTGAACTTGCGCATCGTCATCCCTTGTAACCCAACAGGCCATCGCGTGAGGCCATCGCTTCAGACCGTCGCCTCAGGCGGCCGGCAGGATCAGCCGCGCCGAGGTGCCGGGCTGGCGCATCGCATATTCGACCCGCCCGCCCAGGCTCGCCGCCAGGGCTGTCACCAGCTTGGTGCCAAGCCCGGTGCCCTGCAGGACCGGCTCCGCGGCACGCCCGACGCCATCATCCTCGACCCGCAGTTCGGCAGAACCGCCTTCGGCCTGGGTCAGCGTGACGCGGATTTCGCCCCGGCCATTGGGATAAGCGTACTTGAAAGCGTTGGTGACCCATTCCGCCGCGATGATGCCAAGGCTGACGCTCTTGTCGGTCGGCAGCGACAGCTGGGCAATCTCGGGTTTCAGGAAGGACTGGTGCCCGCTGGCGCGCATCGAGGTCTCCAGCTGCTCCAGCAGGCTGGGCAGGAAATCCCCCAGCTCGACCGATTGCACATCGCCCGAGGTGTAGAGCTTCTTGTGGACCAGAGCTACGGCATTGATCCGGTTCTGGGTCTCGGACAGGGCGGCGCTGGTTTCGGGGCTTTTGGAGGCGCGGGCCTGCAGGCTGACCATCGAGGCCACGAGAGCCAGCGAATTGGCGACGCGGTGGTTGACCTCGGCCAGAAGGACCTGGGCGCGGTCGCGGGCCATGGTCAGTTCGGTGGTACGCTCGCGCACGCGCTGTTCGAGGCCCGCATTGGCCGCGATGACATTGTCCTGCGCCCTGCGCAGGCTGGCCACGAAGCCGCGGATCACCCAGCCGGTCGCCGCCACCACCAGAAGGATCAGAACCGCCGCGGCCAGGATGATCTGGCTCAGCTGATGCAACCCTTCGTTCTGGCGGACCATGTTGGCATCCAGCTCTTCGTTGGCGTGACGCTCGATGCTGGAGAGGAAGACATTGGCCTCGTCCATCAGCGCCTTGCCCCGGTTGGTGCGCAGAATCGCGAGCGCCTCGTCATCGCGGCCCTCGCGCTTCAGCGCGATGGTGCGGTCCAGCTCGTCGAATTTCTCGCGCACGAGCGGGTCAAGCCGTTTCAGAATCTGCTGGGCGCCGCTGTCGCCGCTCAAAAGCAGGGTCAGCTTGGCAAGCTGTTGAAAGGCCCGCACTTTGGCGGTGCCGAACGGAGCCAGATAGATCTCGTTGCCATTGTTCAGAAAGCCGCGCTGGCTGGATTCGGCGGCCTGGATTCCATAACGCAGCTCGGATGCGGCGGAGGCTATGTCGCGCGACTGGACCCCGGCGCCAAAGTCGGATTGCGCCCGCAGCGTCAGCCGGAAGGTGAAGGCAACCATCAGGGTAAGCGCCACGAAGCCGATCACCATCAGCAAAGCCGATGCGCGCCGCGCCCGCCTGGCTCTTTTCACGATCTGAGCCGGCATGCCCGCCATCTTTCCACCGCCACTGTCTTGCGCTGCACCGACCGTCCCTTCGTCTGCCACATTGGCACTCCCTAGCACGCTAACATACCGGACGCACTTGCCAACCTTCTCTTTCGCGGCGCTGCAGCCAAACGTCGGCTTTGCGCCCATGACGTAGGGACAGGCCGGAAGCGCAGGGCGACCGCACGATGCGGGCCGCCACGCCATGTCGCGGCGGGGTTGCGCTTGCGCGGCCCAGATCCCGGCCACGCGCGCGCGGAGAGGATGCGCTGCGCAACGTCATCCCACCAGCGCCTCTGACGCGACGATCCGCGCCAGATCGGCGCAATTGGCCAGACCCTGCGAGAAGGGGTAACGGGCAATCACCTGCGGCATGGCCAGGCAGTAGATCGCAGGCCCACCCGCCCCGCGCGCGAGGTCGAGGCGGAACGGGGCCAGAAGATCGGCCGAAGGCTCCGCCAGCGCCGCCACAAGCGTCGGAAAGGGCAAGTCGGACAAGGCCTCGGCCGCCTGGCCCCGCGCGTCGATCATCAGATCGAGGCTGCGGGTCCCATCCGGCAGGGTGAGGGTGATCCCGCCCGCCGGCGCCTGTGCGATGGCCTCGTCGCCGCCGGTCCCCACAAGGTCCAGAACGCCCGCCTCGAACAGGGCCAGCACGCGGGCCACCGACCGATCGGGAACCGCGGCATAGCTGTCCGCAAAGACCGGCATCAGATGGGTGGTGAAGACCTGCCAATCCGCCGGGGTCAGGGCGCGCAGGGCGGCGTCGAACTCCTCATGGCCGCGCAGGAGGACCGAGCGGTGCGGCACGGTTTCCTTGCGGCGTAGCGTGTCGCGCGATTGGGCCAGCGTGGCGCGCAGCGAGCGCAGGCCGCCCAGCTCCTGACGCCGGGCGAAATAGGCTTCGGCAAAGCCCGGGATGCTGCGGGCCTCGGGGCCGAGGCTGTCGAGCCAGGCCGGGTCGGCAGCGTCGAGATCGGCCAGAAGCAGGGCAAAGACCCGGTCCAGCAGGCCTTCGCTTCCCGCGGCCACAGCTTCAGCCAGCGCGGCGGAGGTCAGGTGGCGCAGGGGCTCGTAAGGGTAGGTGTAAAAGAAATCCGCCTCGGGCATGATGCCCCGGCGCGACACCATGGTCAGCCGCAGATCGCTGGCGTCTTCCTTGGGGAACCACCGGAGCTGCGCGCCCTCCTCCTGAAAGGTGCCATGCGCCTGGCCCAGCGCCACCGCCACGTCGATCGCCGAGAGGGAGGAGCCGAGGATGCCGATCCGCAGTGGCGGCAATTTCACCAGGGTTGCGACGGGCCAGGCCGAGACCAGTGTGACATCGCCCAGCTTGGGCTCTTGCGGCCAGTGGTGGCCGGTCGCAATCGCCACGGTGCCAAAGGTGAAACGCCGGGCGCCCTGCGGGGTCTGGACGAGGCAGGTGCTGTTGCCGGCCTCCCCCGGGATAATGTCGGTCACCCGGTGCCGGGGCAGCACGCGCACGCCATGCCCGCGCGCCCGCGCCGCCTCGCACAGGGCGGCGAACTCGGCGGTGAAATAGGCGCCGAGCAGCAGGCGCGGGTAAAAGCTGCGGGAGGTCAGATCGGCGCGGCTGAGGTTCCAGCGCGCCAGTTCGCGGTCGCTGAGGCTGCGCAGCCAATCCAGAAGCGGCTGGGTCACCGAGGGGATTTCCCGGCTGAACGCGTTGCCGAGCATGAAATCCGCGTTCATGTCGGCGCGGTAAGGCATGCCGGCGCCGGGGGTGTCGCTCGCCTCCAGCACCGTGATGTCAAGGAGGGCGGTGCTGTCCATCGCGTCGGCGCGGTTGATCAGGTGCTTGAGCAGGTAAACCGCCATCGGGCCACTGCCGACGAGGCCCCAGGACTGCGCCCGCAGGGGCGTTCTGAAGGTTTCTGCCGTGGCGTCTGACGATCGGTCTGCCTGCAAGCTTGTGCCCCGCCTCTTCCCGATTGGTTGCAGAAGACAACCCGCATCGCGGCGAAGCGTTCCCGCCCGACGCGAATTTTCCCGCGCTTTACACCCTGCGCCGCCCTGCCCCGTCGCAAGACGCCGCAGCCCGCCCTGACTTGCGTGCTGCGGCACCGGATCAGGCCGCGGGCCGCGCCCCGTAGCCCAAGGCGGCGCGTCTTGGCCGCGGGGTCAGCGGCACGGCGGGAGCCTCGGTGAAGGCCGCCTTGCAGGCGTCGTCCATCGAGCGGACGGCGAAGTCGGCGCCGATCTCGCGCGCCTGCTGCAGGGTCGCCTCGGTCACCGGCGGCAGCATGCCGCTGTCCTGGCCCTTGTCGGTCTCTTCGGGCGTGTCCTGCCAGATCACCACCCCGACGCGCAGCCCAGGCATCGCGCGCTTGATGCGGCGGATGTGCAGGAAAGAGGCGCGCGAGGGTTCGGTGTCCAGAAAGCTGAAGATTACGCAGTTCAGGCCCGCGGCCGACAAGGCCTCGAAATTGGCCAGTGTCAGGTCGTGATGGGTCTGAAAGCTGGCCCCGGCGCCGTGGGTCCGCAAGACCTGCGCCAGCATGGCTGCGGCCGCATCATCGAGATCGCTGCGCGCCCCCATGCAGAGCACGCGAAAGCCCGCCCCGTCCAGCGCCGTGCCCTGCGGGTCGGCATCGGCCTTCTGCGCCTCGACCACCTCTTCCTCTGCGGCGTCCGACAGGTTGGCCACCATCTGCTGCACCGCCCCGGCCAGCCGGGTCTGCTGCTCGGATTTCAGCACACCGCGCAAATGGTCGTGCTGGGCGATCTGCAGGGCGGGAATGCCGGTGTCGCGGTAGAACTCGGACAGGAACTGGGTCTCCAGCGCCTCTTCGGCCAGAACGGCGGCCTCGGCCACATCGCCGACCAGAAGGCGCTGGTACAGACGCGAATGCGGCGCCAGCGCCGGTTCATCGCCCAGAAGGATGTCGAAAAGCTCGAACTGTGGCATGTGGCGGCCCAGAACCACAAGGCAGACCGTCAGGGGCGTGGACAGAACCAGCCCCAGGGGCCCCCAGAGCCAGGTCCAGAACACCGCCGAGACGATGATGCCAAGAGGGCTGATCCCGGTGCGCGAGCCATAAAGCCAGGGCTCGATCACGTTGGAGGTCACCAGCTCGACCGTGCCGAAGAGCGCGATGGTCCACAGGACCGCCGACCAGTCGGGCGAGACGGCAAAGGCCAGGAACAGAGGGAAGGCCGCCGCAAGAAACGAGCCGATATAGGGCACAAAGCGCAGGACCAGCGTCAGAAGCCCCCAAAGCACCGCATTGGGCACCCCGATCAGGAACAGGCCAAGGCCGATGGGCAAAGCGTAGATCACGTTGACCAGAAGCTGCACCAGAAGGTACTGCGCCACCCGGTCGCCGGCATCGCTGAGAACTTGCGTCGTGCGGTGCAGGTCGTTCGAGCCGACCAGACGGATGAAGCGGTCGCGCAGGTCGTCGCGCTCCAGCAGCATGAAGATCACGACCACGATGACCAGACCGACCGTCGCGATCGGGCTGAGCAGGGGCAGAACCACATCGCGCAGGATCGTCAGCGGGCGCTGCGAATCCACCATCTGCACCGACAGGGGCGCCGGCGCCGCGGGGGCGGTGCTGCCGGTGGGCTGGGTGGCGGAAGGCGGGGTGCTGCCGCCGCCACCGACCTCGTTGTTGATCGTGGTGATCATCTGGCCGATGCGGCCCAGGATGCTGTTATGGCCCCCCGCCTCGCGCAGGGTGTCAAGCTTGTGGATGATATTGGCCTGAAAGGTCGGCAGGTTCTGCGCCAGCGTGGACAATTGCGAGCCCACGATCAGCATGAAGATCGCGATGGCGATAAAGGCCACGCAGACGACCAAAAGCACCGCAGGAATGTTCGGCACCCCCATCTTGCGCAACCGCGACACCGGCGGCGACAGCGCGAAGGCGATCAGCGTCGCGATGGCCAAGGGTAGCACCACGTCCTTGGCAAAATAGACCGCGGCGATGACGGCCGCGATCGTGGCGAGGGTCGGCAGCGTGATCTTGCGGGCGCGCCAGCCGGTCACCTCGGCCTCCGGCGCGCTCAGCGTCTGTCGGGCGAGTTGCGCCGGCACGAAATCCGCGCCCTCCAGCGCAGGACGCGTCACAGGTCACACCGGCGCACCGGGCGACGGCAGACCGGGGCGGCGCACCGGACCAGCGCGGCCTGAAGAGCCGGGGCGCGCGCCAATCCGACGGCAGCGCAGAAAAGCGCCCCGGCAATCATGGTCAGAACGGCGAGAAGGGCGGGATCGGTCATGTCGGCTCCGAATGCTGAGGGCGAGGTGGGCGCGGGAAAGATGCGAACGAAGGCGAAGCGGAGAAGCGGGTGGTGAACGTGCGGCGACAGGCGGTCAGACCGCCTTATAGACCTGTACCGATTGCCAGCCCATATCGACAGCACCCTCCGGCGTGCCGCTGACCGCGATATCTTCGGCGGCGGTGTCGATCAGGGCCTGCCAGCGCCCCTCGGGCAGGACAAAGCGGGTGTCATCGCCGGCGTTGAGCAGGATCAGAAGGTCCGACCCGGCGCCTGACAGGTGCAGGCCCAGACAGGTCGCGTCGGGGTTTTGCCAGTCCTCATCGGTCATGGCGCGGCCTTCGGGGTGCAGCCAGCTCGCAACCGGGGCCAGGGAGCCCGGCGTGCCGTCGCCGAACTGGCCCTGCGACAGGCCGGTTTGCCGCCGCAGCGCGGTGAGGCTGGCCACGGCCGCAATCAGCCGCCCGTCCGCCTTGGCCCAGTCGAGCCAGGCGGTCTCGTTGTCCTGGCAATAGGCGTTGTTGTTGCCCTGCTGGCTTTGGCCGAATTCATCGCCGGCCAGCAGCATCGGCACGCCCTGCGACAGCATCAGCGTGGCGAGCATCGCCTTGGCCCGTCGCAGGCGCGCCTCATTGATGCCGACATCCTCGGTCGGGCCTTCGGCGCCCAGATTGTCGGACAGGTTGTTGTCATGCCCGTCGCGCCCGTCTTCGCCGTTCGCCGCATTGTGCTTGTCGGAGTAGGACAGCGTGTCCCACAGGGTGAAACCATCATGGGCGGCCAGGAAGTTGACCGAGGAGGTCGCGGGCCGGCCGGAATGGTTGAACTGGACCGGCGAACCCAAAAGCCGCTCCGGCATAGCGGGCAAGAGGCCCTTGTCGCGCCGCCAGAAGGCGCGGGTGTCGTCGCGGAACTTGTCGTTCCACTCGCGGAAGGGCCAGGGGAAGCCGCCGACCTGATAGCCGCCCGCGCCGATATCCCAAGGCTCGGCGATCAGCTTGACCGTCGACAGGATCGGGTCCTGCTTCATCGCGGCAAAAAAGGTGCCGTCACGCTCAAAACCAAAGGATTCCCGGCCCAGCGTTGCGGCAAGGTCAAAGCGGAAGCCGTCGACATGGCAGACCTGCACCCAATAGCGCAGGCTGTCGAGCACCATGCGCAGGACGGTCGGGTTGTCGATGTTGAGCGTGTTGCCGCAGCCCGTGGTGTCGAAGCTGTGGCGCGGGCTGTCGGGCGACAGCAGGTAATAAGAGGCATTGTCGATGCCGCGGAACGACAGGGTCGGCCCCATCTCGTTGCCCTCGGCGGTGTGGTTGTAGACGACATCCAGGATCACCTCGATCCCCGCCGCGTGAAAACGTTTGACCGCCTCCTTCACCTCGCGCACCGAGCCGGATTTCAGGTAATCGGCATGGGGCGCGAAAAAGCCGAGCGAGTTGTAACCCCAGTAGTTCGACAGGCCCTTTTCCAGCAGGTGGCGGTCCTGGACGAAAGCATGGATCGGCAAAAGCTCCACCGCCGTCACACCGATGCGTTGCAGGTGGGCGATGACCTCGGGATGGGCCAGCCCCTCGAAGGTGCCGCGCAGTGTCTCGGGGACGGCGGGGTTGTTGCGGGTCAGGCCTTTGACATGGGCCTCGTAGATCACGCTGTCTTCCCAGCGGGTCAGAAGCGCCTTGTCGATATCCCAGTCAAAGCTCGGGTCCACCACAACGGCCTTGGGCATGAAGGGGGCGCTGTCGCGGGTGTCGAGGCTCAGATCATCCTGGCCGACCTTGTAGCCGAAGAGGGCGTCATCCCAGACCAGCGCACCGCGCAATTCACGGGCATAGGGGTCGATCAGCAGTTTGGCGGGGTTGAAGCGGTGGCCGGCCTCCGGCGCATGCGGCCCGTGCACCCGGTAGCCATAGACCTGCCCCGGCGCCACGCCCGGCACATAGCCGAACCAGATCTCGCCCTCATGCATCGGCAGATCGACGCGGTCGATCTCATGGCGGCCGTCCTCGGTGAAAAAGCACAGCTCCACCCGGGTGGCATGGGCGGAATACAGGGCAAAATTCACCCCCGCGCCGTCATATTCCGCCCCCAGCGTGTCGGGACGCGAGGCGGCGCGGTCGATGGAAAACGGCTCAAAGCGGCTGTCGGGCATGAAGAGAATTCCTTGATGCGGCCCGGCGCACCCGCGAAGGGACCGGCAGGGACCGGCCCCGAGGGGGCTTGCGGAGCGATTGCAGCCTCAACGTCAGCAAAAGGGCAGCGGTTCCGCCGCGGATGAAAATTGCCCGCGACGCTGGTGCTTTCGGGCTGCGGATCGCGCCCCGGCGCCGGGGCCGATCGGCGCCGCCGCGATCGGCGGTTTTCGGCCCAGGTTCACACGCAAAATCTGGTGTCGCCAAGGAACCTTTGCCGCAGTGCTGGGTTGATCCGCGCCATCCAAGCCGAAGGAACCTGAAGATGCCGCCTGTGTCCTCCTCCGCTTCTCCCCAGATTGACCTGTCAAAGACAGTGGCTTTCCTTCTGGCCGGCGGCCAGGGCGCGCGCCTGCACGAGCTGACCCAGGCGGAGTGCAAACCGGCGCTCCATTTCGGCCGGATGCACCGGATCGTCGATTTCACTGTGGCCAATGTCGTGGCCTCCGGTGTGACGCGGATGCTGGTGGCCACCCAGTACCAGCCCGGCACCCTGTCGCGACACCTCAACACGGTCTGGCTGCCGGCCTTCCCGGAGGCTGGCCTCGTGCTGCGCGAGGCGCGGCATGTGGTGGGCGCTGCGGGCTATGCCGGCACGGCGGACGCGCTGCGCGCCAATATCGCGGCGCTGGATGCGATGGAGGCGCGCGAGGTGCTCGTGCTGGCTGGCGATCACATCTATCAGATGGACTACACCCCGATGATTGCGGCACACCGCGCCTCGGGGGCCAAGGTGACGGTGGCCGCCCTGCCGGTTCCGGTGGCCGAGGCCAGCGGCTTTGGCATCATCACGCCCGGCCTTTCCGGCGGCATCGCGGCCTTTCACGAAAAGCCGGCGCGTCCGGCGGAGATGCGCAACGAACCCGGCCTCTCGCTGGCGAGCATGGGGGTCTATGTGTTTTCCTGGCGCTGGCTGCGCGCCCTTCTGACCCAGCAGGTCACGATGCACGACTTTGGCCACGATGTGCTGCCGCATGCCGTGGCGCTTGGGCTGGCCGGCGTCTTCGTCTGGCGTGACGCGCGCGGGCAGACGCCCTATTGGCGCGATGTCGGCACGCTGGATGCCTTCCGCCTCGCCTCTCTGGATTTCTCCGACCGGGTGACGCCCTGTGCCCGCCCGCTGCCGCCCGGTCTGACCCGCCGGATTGCGCCCGATGTCACCATGCTGCGCAGCCGTTTTGGCGCCGAGCTGAACACCGGCGGCATCCGCATCCTGTCGCCGGTGCTGCGCGCCGATGACCCGGCGCGCTGGGCCGTGCTGGACCGGTCCGTCCTGATGCCCGGCGCGCGCGTCTCGCCCGGAGTGCGGCTGACCGATTGCGTCGTGGCCCCGGCCACCGCCCTGCCAGATGGCCTTGTGGTGGGCGAGGACCCCGAGGAGGACGCCCGCTGGTTCCGCGTCACCCCGAACGGCACGACGCTGATCACCACGGCCATGATCGCGCGACGCGCGGCGCGGCGGCGGACGAGTTTCTCGATGCGCGATCTGGCGGCCCAGGCCTTCGGCCTGCGCGCCTGACCTCTTGAGATACCCGTAAGCAGAACGCCCCGCAGATCCTGCGGGGCGTTTTCGATTTCCCGCTGTCAGGGTGCCGGTGTGCCTTCAGGGGCCACGCAAAGCAAAAGGCGCCCCGACCGGTGGTCGAGGCGCCTTTGTCCTGTGGACCTGCCTTGCCTGAACGGGTCAGACCGGCGGGCGACCCCGCAGGGCCCGGGCGATCATCGCCACGACGAACAGCACCAGGAAGATGACAAACAGGATCTGAGCGATACCGGCGGAGGCACCGGCAATGCCGCCAAAGCCCAGCGCGGCGGCGATCAGCGCGACGACAAGAAACGTAAGAGCCCATCCAAGCATAACGATACTCCTTCAAGTGAGATGTGGGGCGCGCACGCCTGCCACGTTATGAGGGATCAACGCCCCGCCCCTGCTTCGGTTCCCGCAGGCCGACCGTTAATCACCGGCCGCAAGCAAGGCCGGAAATGCCGCCGACAGCGCGGGCAAACCTGTTGATCCGGCCTCGATTTCCGGGAACCGGATCGCTGTTGCGGGCGTTCTTCCTGCATAGTCCCGGCGCAGTGAAGGGACGGCAAGATGCGCCTGCATCGGGGACAGCGGACCATTCCGCAACCCTCGGCAGACCACCCGCCCCCCACGCGCCCATTGCCCGAAAGGCGCATCACGCGCGCCTCTAACCCGAACCGACAAAGGAAGACATCATGACCCTGCAGACCTCCATCGAGAACTCCGAGACCGTGAAATCCCTGCGCTCCAGCGCCGCTTCGGTCGTCGAGAATGTGATCGCCCCCAAGACGGAAGAGCTGGTGCAGAGCGCGCTGAAGGCGCGGGATGTCGCGGGCGAGACCGCGCGCCACCTGCAGAGCCGGGCCGAGGATCTGGGCCACGCCGCCACCCAGCGCGGCAGCGAGCTGGCCTCCGACTTTGCCGAAATCGCCGTGCGCAGCCTGCGTCTGGCCGATTCCAACGTGCGCAGCTTTGCCCGCCGCAAGCCCGAAGTGCTGATCGCCGGCTCGGCCTTGGCCGCCATCCTCGGCATCAGCCTGGTGACCTGGATGCGCTCGTCCAAGGCCAAGACCTACAAGTAAGACGTTACGCGTTATTCTAGCAAGCCATTTTCAGACCGGGGGGCAATCGCAAGATTGTCCCCTTTTTTCACAATCTGCGGCGGGCCGTCGCCGGATGGTCCGCCCTTTCCTTTCTGATCGGCGGCCATTGCGTGACCGCCCCTTTTTCCCCGCCACGGCGGCGAGCAAGTCCAATCCGCCACCCTCGTCCTGCGTTGCAGGCTCCCCTAGGCCCTTACCACTGGTTCACCCTGCACCCGCACACCCAGCCCCGAGTGGTCTGTGCCGCCTCGCGCCGGGCATGGCAAAAGGCGCGCAGGATCTGCGCGCCTTCTGGTCGTGATAGCGGGGGATCGTTCGGGGCGATCAGACCGGGGTGTGAAAATTCACCACGGCATGGGCGCCCACGTCGGGGCTGTGCTCGGCCGAGAGATTGGCCCGGATCATCTCGAACCCGAACTTGAGGGTCGAGGT
The DNA here is from genome assembly GCF_056403335.1 of Rhodobacter sp. P2_H5. NCBI lineage: Bacteria > Pseudomonadati > Pseudomonadota > Alphaproteobacteria > Rhodobacterales > Rhodobacter > Rhodobacter sp. P2_H5. The sequence continues at coordinate 174,257 of NZ_JBFUFS010000009.1, forward strand.
GGTCGAGGCCCAGATCTCCGCCACCTCCGGCGTGAAGCACAGGAGGGTGACGCGCGGGTCGTGAGGCCCCTCCTTGAACCAGGCGCCGATCATCGGCGACCAGAGCGCGTCGAGCTTCGCCTCGTCCTTCACCCGGGCCAGGGTGCCCCGGATGCTGGCATGGACATCGTGGTCCGTGCTGACCAGCACGTAATCCGCCATCTTGGACGCGCCGAACCCCGCCCCCAGTTCGCGCACCAGATCGGTGTCCGCGGCGGAGATGAACCAGATCAGACCGGCCTCCTCATCCGGGAAATGCGTCATCGGCTGCAGGCCGGATGCGCTGCCATTGAGGCCCAGCATCCCGGTGCGGGTGCCGTTCATTACATCGAACAGCGCAGAGCGCGGGTTTTCGGTTACGGCTTTTTGATAGGACATCTTGCGACCTCAGAGTTTGCCGGACCAGTCATCAACTTCACGCTCGGCCGCGGCCTTGGCGTGGCCGTACTTTTCCTGGATCAGGCCGATCATCTGTTCACGCTTGCCGGCCACACGGTCGAATTCGTCATCGGTGATCTTGCCCCACTGCTCGCGGGCCTTGCCCTTGTACTGCTTCCACTTGCCTTCGATCTGATCCCAATTCATGGCAATCTCCGTTCTTATGAAACAGTGCGCCGGTCTGGCGCGACCTGTCAGACAAACGCGGCGCGCAGGGGCGTGGTTCCGGCGGGAGGGGATGGCGAGGGGGTGCCGTGGCGTGCGAGGCGGAAAGCCGCCCAAAGCGGCGATCCCCGGCGGACGGATGCCGTCAGCTCGCCTCGTTCGCCGGGTCGCCCGCGTCGTCCGAGGTCTCCGCCAGCGCCAGCGACTGCACTTTGAAGCGGACCGAGAGCCTGAAGCGGCCGTCGATGACCTCGCGCGTCAGCGTCCCGCCGATCTGCTGGGAAAACGCCTTCAGAAGCTGATCGCCAAGCCCGGTGCTGGTCGTGATCCGGCCCAGCGCGGGCGTCACGGCCTCGCCTTCGGCGAGGGTTTCGGGAAGCGTGTTGATCACTTCCATCAGTTGCACGCCCTCGGGCTCGCTTTTCAGCCGGACGACGACCTCGACCGGCTGACCCGGCAGGCTGCCGGCGTATTTCAGGGCGTTGGTCATCGCCTCGGTCAGCAGAAGCGACAGGGGAACCGCCTGATCGGGCGTCAGGTGCAGTTCGTCCATGTCGAGCGTCAGGTCGAACTTCAGCCCCGGCGCGCTGCCCATGGTGACGATCTGGCGCACGATGTCGCGGAACAGCTCGTCGGCGCGGACATCGGCCAGGCCGCTGGTCTGGTAAAGGCCGCGGTGGATGGTGGCGAGGCTCATCACCCGGTCCTGCAGGCCGCGCAGCAGCACCTTGGCCTCGGGGGCGATCGCCTTGCGCATCTGGATGTTCATGATCGAGGCGATCAGTTGCAGGTTGTTCTTCACGCGGTGGTGGACCTCGCGCAGAAGCACTTCCTTCTGGTGGATCGAATCCTCCAGCTCGGTCTCGCCATGGGTGATGGCGCGGGTCATGCTTTCAAAGGCGCCATGCACCTCGCGCAGTTCGACCGGGGCCCATTTCAGGTTGGCCCGGGTCAGCCCGCGGTCGCCCCGGGCAAAGCGCAGGATCGAGCGGTGGAGCGTGCGGATATAGCGCGTCACCAGCCGTTCCGAGGTGAGGGCGGCAACGATCAGCCCGGCGATCCACATGGTGATCGCCGGCAGATAGGGCCAGACGATGGTGTCGCTTTGTGCCCCGCCGCGCTCCTTGTCCCAGCTGCTCATCAGGTAGAGCTGGCCCTTGACGATGGGCACCACTGCATAGGTCCGCAGGTTCCCGCCGTTCGAGGTGTCCTGGAACACATATTCCTGCTGGTCGGCAAAGGCGGTCAGCGCGTGGGAGCGCGGCATCTGCGCCGTCACATGATCGAGCCCGCCGCTCGCCGTCAGCACTTCGCCGTCGTGGTCGAAGGTCCAGAACTCGATCGCACTTTGCTCGCCCACCAGATCGCGGCGCGCTGGCGTATCGAGCCGCTGCAAGCCGGTATGGGGCAGCGAGATCGTGACGTAACCCTGGTAGACCCCCGCCGCATCGAACACCGGATGCGACACGCCGAGGATCGAGGTGCCCGACATCGGGCCATTGGGATTCACGATGAAATTCGGGGCCTGGGCGGCCACCACGCTTTCAAAAAACGGATTGCCGGCAAAATCATGCGTGCTGCCGTTGGAGGCGCAGGTCATCAGGCCGCTTTTCGGCAAATAGCCGACAAAGGAGGCATCCGGCACCAGGGCCAGGGTCCGGCGCATCAGGTCGGCGCACGCTTCGTCCGACGGCAGCGTGGTCAGCGTGGCCGCGAGGCTTGCGACCACGCCTTGCGCATTGCGGATCGAACCGATCTCGCCGGAGGCCGAGCGCAGGGTTTCGCCCAGAAGCGCCGCTTCGGTCCGTTGCTGGATCTCGCTTTGCAGCACGTGGGTCTGCATCAGCGAGACCACGCCCAAGGGCAACAGCGCCACGGCCAGCACCAGAGCGAAACGGATGTTCAGCCGTTCGAAACTTCTGCGAACCCACCCCGGTTGCACGGCGGGGCCCCTGCCTGCGATCATGCTGCCTGAATGCCAGAGCGTCCCATGACCGAAAGGGTAACCCCGTCATGGCCCGACAGCACATCCTCGCCATCGGCCAGATGCATGAGCTCGCTCAGACGCTTGCGGGCCCGGTTGGTGCGGCTTTTGACCGTGCCGACCGCGACACCCATCATCTGTGCCGCCTCTTCGCAGGAAAATCCCGAGGCGCCGACCAGGATGAGCACTTCGCGGTGTTCGGGCGACAGCTGGTCGAAGGCCACCTGAAACTCGCCATAGGTCAGCCTGCCATCGTGGTCGGGGCGCACGAAGAGGCTGCCGGCATGGATGCCTTCGGGATCGGCCACGACGCGGCGGTTCTTGCGCAGGTCGGAATAGAAGGTGTTGCGCAGGATGGTGAAGAGCCAGGCCTGCAGATTGGTGTCGGCCACGAACTTGTCGATGTTGGTCCAGGCCTTGACGATGGTGTCCTGCACCAGATCGTCCGCAGCGGTGACGTTCCGGGTAAGGCTGATCGCAAAGGCCCGCAGCGCAGGCAGATGCGTGACCAGTTGATCGCGGGGATCGCCGCGCACGTCTTCCTGAATCCGCTGTGTCATCACGCGTTCCCGCCTTTTTCCTGCTTCTGGCGCAGTTGGTTGAGCAGGTCCTTGAAGCGGTCTGGTATCTCTTCCTTCAGAGCATCTTCGTAGACGCGCTTGAGATTTTTATCTATTTGCTCTTGCAAGCGGGACTTGGAGTTGTCTTGGGTCATGGAACCGAACATTTTTTGCCTGCTGCCTTTATACACGGAACCAAACACCGATCCACGCGTTCGGTTCCCGCAAAAACGAGATGGAGGGGAAAAAAATGCCCAACAGGAATTCAGCCGATAAGGGAACCCGTGACCTTGCTTCGGAGATCGGCATCAACCTTCCCTACCTGCGCCGCTACGCGCGCGCACTGACCGGCAATCAGGACACCGGCGACCGCTATGCCGCCGCCACGCTTGAGGCCGTGCTGGAAGACACCAGCATTTTCGAGGCCAGCGATTCCCCGAAAGTGGCGCTGTTTGCCGCCTTTCACCTGGTCTGGGCCAGCGCCGGCGCCCCGGCGGGCGAGGCCGACACCCGCTTCTCGGCCATCGCGCAAGGCTACATGGAGGGGCTGACCCCCGGCTCGCGCGAGGCGCTCTTGTTGCATTCCATCGAGGGCTTCAGCCAGAAAGAGATCGCGGCCATCATGCAGACCGACACCAAGGACGTTGCCCACCTGATCGATCAGGCGGTGCAGGAAATGGCCGCCTCGATCGCGGGCCGCGTGATGATCATCGAGGATGAGGCGATCATCGCGATGGATATCGCGGCCATCGTCGGCGAAATGGGCCATGAGGTGATCGGCATCGCCAGCACAAGGACCGAAGCCAATGCCCTGGCCGCACGCGAACGCCCCGACCTGATCCTGGCCGATATCCAGCTGGCCGACAAATCCTCGGGCATCGACGCTGTCAACGACATCCTGAAGATCTTCGACTCGGTGCCGGTGATCTTCATCACCGCCTTCCCCGAGCGGATGCTGACCGGCGAACGCCCCGAACCGGCCTTCCTGATCACCAAGCCCTATTCCGAGGATCAGGTGCGCTCGGCCGTGAGCCAGGCCATGTTCTTCACCAGCACCGAGACGCTGAACGCCTGAAGACGACGGGCGCCTCTGAAACAGGAAAAAGCCCCCGGACCAATGGTCCGGGGGCTTTTTGATCCAAGGCCGTCCTGCGGTTCGGTCCGGCCCCTGCCCTAGCGCGTGGCCAGCAGCCCGCGCACATTATCGGTGGTGAAGGGGAAGGGCAGCAGTTTCCAGCCCGCTGCCTTGGGCGCCTGATCGGTCCAGAGTCCCATCAGCACGACCTGCGCGCCTTGCGCGGACAAGACCCGGTACAGCCGCGAGCGTTCGAGCTTTTCGGGTTCGGCCGCAATAAAGGCGACCCCGACGAAGGGCACCGCGCCCAAGGCGCCCACCGCCTCGTCCAGCGAGGTCGCAACGACGATCTCCGCCTGTGGGTGATCCTCGCAGATCGCCTGTGCCAGATCCTGGCCCACGACCACATCACTGACGACGATCAGATAGGCCCCGCTCCTTGGAATCCTTACAGAATCTTTCACGTCCGTCACTCCTGCAGGCGCAGGAAAACCCTGCTTGAGAAAACCTTATGGATTGCTTTGAATTTCTGTGCATTAAACTGTGACATACGAGAGGGAGAGTTTCATGAAGATCGCCTGCACCGACTGCCCTCTGCGCCGATGCGAATATTTCACCCCCTTCACCGAGGCCGAGCTGGCCTTCATGCTGACCTTCAAGGTCGGCGAACTGTCGGTCGAACCGGGCACCACGCTGCTGATGGAAGGCTCCAACAGCCCGCAGTTGTACACTGTGCTCTCTGGCACCGGCACCCGCTACAAGACGCTGGAGAACGGCGAGCGGCAGGTGATCAACTTCCTTTTCCCCGGCGATTTCACCGGGCTTCAGGCGGCGCTGATGGGCGAGATGAAGCATTCGGTGGAGGCCACGACGCAGATGGTGCTCTGTGTCTTCAACCGCTCGGACATCTGGAACATATTCAAGTCACATCCCGAACGCGCCTATGACGTGACCTGGATCGCCGCGGTGGAGGAGCATTTCCTCGGCGAAACCATCGCCACCCTTGGCCAGCGCGATGCCGGCCAGCGCGTGGCCTGGGCCTTCCTGCGCCTGCACCACCGCCTGCGCGCCGTGGGTCTGGGCAACAAGACCACCGTGCCCCTCGCCTTCCGCCAGCAGGATCTGGCAGATGCTCTCGGGCTGTCGCTGGTCCATACCAACAAGACCATCGCAAAGCTGCGCGACCTGGACCTGGCGCAATGGTCCTCGGGGCTGTTGTCGATCCCCAACCGGCAGGCCTTGGCCGATTATGCCGGCACCGCACCCGAACCGCTGGAAAGACGCCCCCTGATATGAAAAAACGCCGATGAGCAGGGGATGATGCTCATCGGCGCAGTCAGAGACAGGCACCCCAGCGACGTCAATCACGCGACCGGAGCAGAGATACCGAACGAGGGGACGGCTCGCGTATCCCACAGGTAACGCGAAAGCCGGATTTCGGTTCCGCAGAAAAATGCGAAAGGGTCTTGACTAGGAGAGCGGGTTTTCGCGGCAGATTTTGAGCAGGATCCTGGTCAGGTTCTTGCCGCGATTGTTGTATCTGAACTCGCATTCCTTGAGGTGCAAGGGGAAGGTTTTGGGGCTTAGGCCGCGGAAGCGGGCGAGGCGGGTTTTGGCGTAGCCCCAGAAGGCCTCGATGCCGTTGATATGGACCTCGCCACGGGCGAATTCGTCGCGACCGTGGTCGACGCGGACATGGGCATAGCC